>CAJXPD010000165.1 GCA_913057785.1 uncultured Lewinella sp.
GAAGCCGGATGCGGCGACTCTTCCCATATTCAAATAAGATCTCTTTTAGATCACTCTTGCTGAGAGAAGGGTGAGCGTCGGATTTTGTAATGCTGGTGCAGATCGTGTCTATGATGCGCCCAATCTCATTGTAGTCCCTAATGTCGTAGTCTTTCTTTACTGCTGTTTTCGGCTGGATTTCTAGCCACCCACCTTGCGCTCCTTCAGCCTTCCGCTTTTCTGCAAATCGGTGCAAGAGTAAGAAAGGCTTTTCGGTGAAGTAAATCTTCTGCCAATCTGCGGCTTCGGGTAATTGCAGATGAGTGATGTATTCTCTCCGATTTTGTTGATTCCGGCCCGTCGACAATTGTAAGGCCAAATTGCGGGGAGCAAAGACCCTTCGGGCAGATTTTCCTAACTCTTCCACCCAACTCAGGGCCAAGGCAAAGAATAGCACAATCAAAATGGTCTTAAAGGTTGTACTGAGCAAAATCTTTAGAAAATCAGAATCACCCAATTTTAAAATCTGTGCGGCCAAGGTGAAGGCAATGCTGGTGACCGCCAAATAGGCCAAGATGGTCAGACCTCTTCGCTCAAAAGACGCCCAGAGCGTTAAACCTAAAAAGAACAAGGTGAAGATGGCATAGATCAGATCGACTGAGGAAATGAGTGTAATGCGCTTCGGAATAATTACACCCGATAGCATCAAAAGGGTAATGACGATAGAAAACCCAAAGGTCGAAATCACCAACCACCTCCAAGACTCCGAACGCACCACCGGCCGGATCAAGGTAGGAACGTGCCGAAAACGAGGTAAAGCCAATAGAATAAAGGCACTGTTGAAAATGGAAAGCATGCTCTTAAGGCCTTCATACTGAGTCGAGTCAAAGGTGGCATCGGCCAAACCCTCAGCATAATATACCTCTAGAACACCAGAGAGTGCCCAAACTAAAATAGCTACGGATAACCAGAATAAGCCCAGGTCTCGTTGCCCCTGGTCATTACCTTTTGTAATGTGTTGCCAGATAGAAAACAAGGCGAGGAAGGCAAAACTACAAATGGCAATTTGCCAGTATCCATAGAAAAGGTGGAGTTGTTCACTCACTGCTCAGTACTTAGTCCTTAGAATTTTTTATTCGGTATCTTGATTTCGTAGGTTTTTCTAGCGGAGTTAGTCAACTTGCTGCTACGTAGCCAGGTATTATAAACCTTCAATGTGCGATAGCTGATGCCATGCTTTAATGCAAAATCGCCTAGATTTGGGATGGGGCCATCTACTTCCACCAACTCAAAATCCGTCATCGGTTCATAACCGTCCTCTCGGTCTAGATAGAAACCAAATTTTTCTGGATTACCAATCACTTCCTTGATGGCAATAATGCGAAATACATAGCGATCCGTTTCCTGATTTAAGTTAAGATCATAGTAAGTGTCTCCTCGTTGAACCTCCATCTCTCGCTTTAAGCGTGTGCCCCCCATGTTATAAGCAGCTGCAGCTAGGGTCCAGCTACCGAAACGCTTGTGGTAGTCTTTGATGTATTGGCAAGCCGCCCGAGTGGATTTCTCCACATGGTATCTTTCATCCACTTCCTTGTTGATCTCTAAACCATAATACTTCCCTGTTTCGGACATAAACTGCCAGAGACCCCTGGCGCCGGCGGGAGACTTTGCAGGCCGTAAATTACTCTCGGCAATGGCCAAGTACTTAAAGTCATCAGGAACCCCTTCCTCTGCCAATATCTTTTCGATGATGGGAAAATACTTATAGGCATTCTTAATGTTAAGTAGGGTGGTGGAGTGCCAATAAGTATTTACCGATAATTCTCTATCCATCCTTTCGTATACATCAGGATTTTCGATAGGCACTCTTTCGCCGGCAAGGCTAAAGGTTTGATCTAATTCTATCGGTTTAATCACCTGAGGAATCTTGGCCATAGGAGCTGTGGCCACGGTAGTTTCTTCGGTTTTATTCTCCTTCTTTTTGCCATAAGAAGCAAAGATCACTACAGTGAGAAAGGAGGCTAAAAGCAGGGTGTAATTTTGCAAAGCCTTTTGCATGACGGGTTATGTTTACAGGATTATTAAACAGATCTAGGGCTTATCACAAGATAAGGATATCCTTTAAATTTTTCAATTGATTAATAGGAGCGCTCTGCTGGCAGACAAACTTGTATGAAAGTCTTCTAGAATGCTTACGATCGCAGACTAAGTATGTTTCCCATATGATAACAGGTTCGGCAGCGGGCTTCATAGCGATCCTTTTCTCCCAAGACAACGGTTCCCTCTTCTTCTGAAAGGCGATAGGAATGAGTAGCCAAGTTGCCGCAATGCTGACAGATGGCGTGGACCTTTGTGATATATTCAGCGACAGCTAGCAAGTTGGGGATAGGACCAAACGGACGCCCTTTGAAATCCATGTCCAGCCCCGCAACAATTACCCGAATACCACGTAGAGCTAACTTTTGACAGTTTTCCGTTAGTTCCTCATCAAAGAATTGTGCTTCATCTACCCCTACAACATTAACCCCTTCTGTTAATTCCAAAAGCTTTGAGGAATGGTTTATGGGAGTGGATAGGATATAATTCGCATCGTGGGATACTACTTTGGTATCATCATAACGTTTATCTACAGCTGGTTTGAAGATTTCCACTTTCTGGTTGGCTATCTTTGCGCGCTTCAATCTACGGATCAATTCCTCCGTTTTTCCAGAGAACATGGATCCGCAAATGACTTCGATCCAACCGCTCCTTTGGCCTTTAAAATGAGGTTCTAAAAACATCTTTATTAATTTGTATAAGCAGTTTGAAAAGATAAGCAAGAAGCCTAACTTTGGAAGCTTTATTGGTAGAACATTCCCCGGCTTAGTCCAAAATCAACGAACATGAACTTGCAACAAGCAAAAATCCTACTCGAAAAAATCAACTCTCTTTACAAAAGCATTAGCATGGATGGTGAGATTGCGACCATCGAGCGTGACCTTATGCTAAGCTATATCCGGCAGTTGTATGAGACATTCCATCAGATGGATGAGAATGGGACAGTTGCTAGTCCGAAAAGTCGGGCTGCTAAGGTAAAACAAAATCCCGATTTAGAGATCACAAATGAGCCGGCAGTTAAACCTCCAGTGAAGAAGTATACGCCCCCTAAGATCATCGAAATACCCGACACCGTAAAAGAGACGCCACCGGCTCCCAAGAAACAGCCCCCCCCCCCCCCCCCCCCTCCTCCTAAACCTGCTCCCAAACCCAAACCAGAACCTAAGCCAGAGCCGCGCAAAGCCCCCCCAGCTCCTAAACCTGCCCCAGTAGCCAAAGGGCCTTCAAACCCTAAGATTAAGGCCTTATTTGTTTTCAAAGAAGCAAAAGAATTGTCTGAAAAGCTTAGCGCCCAGCCTATTAAAGACCTCACTAAATCGATGGCTATCAACGATCGACTGTTGTATACCAATGATCTGTTTGGCAAAGACAATAACGCTTTAAACGCAGCGCTAAAGCAGCTCAATGAATTGAGTAGCATGGACCAGGCCCAGCCACTCTTGGAAGAGTTGGCGGAGCAATACAGTTGGACAGATGACGAAAAATCAGATACAGCAATGTCTCTAATCAAGCTAGTCAGAAGGCGATACCTCTAGGCCGGTAAGATAGGCCACTGTAGATATAGGTAAAAGGGGACTTCTTCGTCGAATAAATAGGGGTTTTAACAACCTCTTTGTTGCGATAATCGTTGAATAAGCATAACTTATTCTGTGTGACCATATCAAATCAGAGGGCTTATGGGTAAACAAAAAATGTCTGAAAAATTAGCGGCCAGTCTCGCCATCCCCCTAAAGATCATTACTGTACTATGGAGTATCCATATTGTACAGTGGTTTTTAGGGTTGAAGTTGGGGTTTCTGGGCGTTTTCCCACAGAAGATCTTTGGTTTGAAGGGCATCTTGTTCGCCCCTCTTATTCACGGTGATTTTGGTCACTTGCTTTCCAATACCCCTCCGCTCTTTGTCTTGAGCGCCTTGGTACTATTTTTCTACAAAAAAGTAGCCTTACGATCCTTCACGATGATCTATTTGCTGACGGGTTTAGCCGTTTGGTTATTTGGTCGTCCGGTTTTTCATATCGGGGCCAGTGGTGTGATCTATGGTCTGGTGGCTTTTGTGTTTTGGAGTGGGATCTTTAGACGTAACTTCAAATCCATTGCCTTGGCCTTATTGGTCGTTTTCTACTATGGTTCCATGTTCATGGGGGTACTACCCGGACAAGAAGGTATTTCCTGGGAAAGCCATTTGCTAGGTGGCCTGGTAGGTATTTTTGTGGCTTGGTGGTACAAGGAAGAAATTGAAAAAGATGAAGAGAGACAGCCCTACTCCTGGGAAAGAGAACCAGAGCTTCCGCCCAGACCTTTCTTTGAAAACGACCTTTTTGAAAAGACTAAAGTAGAACGCGAAAGAGAACGCCAAGAGCGAGAGCGAACGGATTGGTTCTGATGATTCTTCCTTTCAATGAATTCATTTTATTTGCTTCCCAAGGCTGTCCAATGGGCCTTAGCCATTTTCTTGACTTTGATCATGATCGTGATCCTGGGCGTCTGGATGGATGCTACTAAAGATGCTTTTTGGGTCTGGTTATTAGTGTTTCTGATTGTGCCGATCTTTCAATTTGCAGGTACGCCTTTATTTCGCCTCATAGGCACCTACAAATACCTATCCCCAATGCTGTTGGTGTATTCCGCCAGCGATAAGCGTTATGATTTGCACAATGGTACTTCCTTCGATTATTTGATGGTGATGCGCGGCGTTAAGCCGGGGGCGCCTTGGCGGCGACGCCTTCTACAGTATTACATGGAAGGGCTCATGAAGATCGTCGACAAGATTGAACAAGGAGACCTGCCCACCACCGTCGAAGTACGAGGTAGCTCCTATTTCTTCAGTGAACGAACAGCCAGGCGTTTGGGGTTCGAACTGAAAGATACGGGAGGTGGAGAAAAGTTCAATATTTTGATCAACTACCTTGATCTATTGTGGATGTACTCCCTGGCGCATGGCAAATGGCGATGGCCTAGTTTAAAGGGTATAAAAACCGCAAGCATTACTGGCGATAAATTGCTCCAAGCTAAGCCGGACTTGGAGCGTCTCCATCGATACCTCACGCGCTGAGTTCAGTCTCTAGAGGGAGACCATTAGCAAAACCGTCTAGATTTGCGATGGTCGTATCTGAAATGTTAGTTAAAGCGGTGGCCGTCAAAAAAGCTTGATGACTTGTGATAAGTACATTCTTGAAGGTCATTAGACGGGCGATCAGATCGTCCTGTAGGATATCTTCGGAATGATCTTCAAAGAATAACCCCTCTTCTTCTTCGTATACATCTAAAGCAACAGATCCGATGTGCTTGGATTTTAGACCATTGATTAGTGCTTTAGTATCCACTAGTCCACCTCGACTGGTATTGACCAGCATCACGCCAGACTTCATCTGCTGGATACTCTCTTCGTTTATGATGTATTTCGTATGTTCATTTAGAGGAACGTGCAAGCTAATGATGTCGGATTGAGCATAGAGTGTTTCCAGGTCCACATATTCTACTTGAAGCTCTTCTACCATGGAGGTGTTCACCTGGAGGTCATAAGCGATTACCCGGCAACCAAATCCTCTGCATATTTTGGCAAAGATTTGGCCGATCTTCCCTGTACCAATCAAGCCAACGGTCTTCCCATTCATATCAAAGCCCACCAAACCATCCAAGGAAAAATTAAGCTCCATGATTCGATTATGGGCCCGAATGAGCTTACGATTTAAGGCGAGGATGAGGGCCATCGTGTGTTCCGCTATGGCGTAGGGAGAATAAGCAGGCACTCTAGCTACTCGTATGCCCAGCTCTTTGGCTCGTTTTAAATCAACATGATTAAATCCTGCCGAGCGCAGGGCGATATACCGGACACCTTGCTCATGCAAAATGTCGAGGACTTCAGCGGAGGCATCGTCGGAAGTGAACAGACTTACGGCCTCACATTGCTGGGCGAGAATGGCAGATTGTTTGGATAGCGTGTTTTCGATTAAGACTAATTCATGCTTTCCCTGATTGGCTTTCAAGAGGTATTCATTTTCGAAAGCATGCATACTAAATACGGCAGTTTTCATATTCTATTTTTGTTTATGCAACTTACTCATCCAAGGAGTAGGCTCCGGATATGGTCAAGAGATCTTTGGCCGTTTTTTTGCCCAAGGCATAGGCCATATCTTTGGCTACCTCAACATTGGATTCGTCTAGGCGTGATTCGTCATTGGGACGCATTAGCCAGTAGCTGACGGAGTTGATAAGTTCCGCCTGTTGTTTTACTATTTTCTGTTCAAGTATACGTTGGGCCCTGGCCGTAGAGCCGCTTCCTAGCGTGATAGCGACCACCGGCTTTTGATATAAATCTTTTCTATTCTCGATGAAATTGCAAACGGATAGATCTGGGGCCCAATTGTAGGTGTTGGCACAGAAGGCATAATGATCAAATTTTCCTACTAAAGTGCGGGCTGTATTAACACTAGCAATGACCACCTGCCAGCCTTCCTCATTGAGTCCTTGGGCATAAGCTCTGCAAACTTGTTCATCTAGATTATATATGGGATCGGGATCATAAATCACTAGAGCTTGGGGTACTCCACTTTCAGTCTCCAGACGTTCGATGAAATTGGGGCCATTAATCTGTGCCCAAAGGGTGAGTATCACCCAAAGACTAAGTATTGTGAATATAGCCCAAGATATTCTGGAACGCCATTTTGACTTTTTCATACGTTTATGATTTTATCGAGATGTCGATCGGGCTTTACTTCTAGTGTTACCAACTCACCATTGTAAAACACACTGTGAATAATCCAAGGGATTGGCATCTGATGTGCGTCGGCTTGAGATTGAATATGATGAATATGCAAGGGCAGGTTTCGTTCTGCGGCATACTGATTCAGGTGCTGGTTCACCCAGTAATCAGTAAATGGGCAGGTATTGCTGTAGTAGGCTGCAATTCCTTCTTGGTACGGGCTTTTACCTTGGCGGGCATTATCCATGATTTGCGGCCAAGCTGCTTCCTCATTGAACCTCATGCCATATAACTTGAAGAATGGTCGGGCTTCATCTATTACGGTAAAGCCCTGTGCCTGGAAGAATTTAGGGTCGCTCATAAATGGCCTTTTCTTATCGCTAGAGATGGCTACCACACCGTCCATGCCCGCGGCTTGCGCATCCTCCAAACATGCCTGTAGCAGCTTTTTCCCCCAACCCTTTCCTTTAAACTTCCCGGATACCCAAAAACAATTGATCACCATGTAGTTCCGACCAGCAATCGGTAGCCAAGCATGTTCAATGGGCACATACTCGATAAAAACCTTACCCCTTTCATTCAGTTTTCGAAAAGTATATCCATTCTTGAATTCTGTCTTTAGCCAATCCTTCTTCTTTTGATAGCCTTCAACACACTTTTTATCACTAAAGGCACAGCAGATATGCTGATCTTGGATATTTTCCTCCGTCAACTTAAGAATCTCCATGGTGGCAAGCGGATTTGGTTTGTGGCCTACAAGGTGCAAATTAGATCCTCTTTGAAGTAATAGAATTGACAGAAGTTTCTAGAAAAGTTGATTTTTCTCACTCTTCACTTTCTGCTTGCACCTGAATGCAGTATGGCATTTCTCCGAGATTCTTGTTCAAAATAGTTCTTAACTAACAACACCCCGGAGACCGAGGCTACCATATATGATGAATAGCTATTCCTCGTTCATCCGGGGCGATACTTCAAAGAAGTAATTAGGGTTTTAGGTATCGTATTCAATGGGTATCAACCATACAATTCATTAGTCTCTTACTTCCGTAAAAGTGTTACCCCCAACCAGTACTTTTCATAAGTATAGAGCCTGAGCTACTGCTTTTTATTTGGACTTGCTACCAAGAATAGATTTCTGATGGGAAAGGCTTAATCTACCATACAACTGGTTTGGTATTTCTCGTTTTTAATAAGAATTAGAATGGCTTTAGTAGGTTTCGCGCTTGAAACACCGCTTCTTCTTTACTATTTTGCTTACTACCCACTCAGGCACAAAAGCAACTATTGGGCATTTATCAGGAGATGCGTCCTACTTTTATCAGGTAATCTAAGCGTGTTTGTGCTATATCAACATATGGTTATGGTATAAGGATAGAATCAAGAATCCATTAAGTAGGGTAACACTTTCCGACCCTAAATAGTCATAGTATATGAATAGATTTTTTAAAGAGGAGGAAATGATCCGTGGAATTCGACAAGGGGGATCATCCCTGGAGGAAGTCCTGGTCTTTATCTACCATCAAAGTGGATATCGGCAGTCCATTCTGCAGTTTATTCAGCGGAGGAATGGTAGTTTGGAAGACGCGGAGGATATCTTTCAGGAGGGCATCAGCCGCATGGTGATAAGTATTCAAAAGGGCAAATTTGAAGGTAAGAGCACTATCCGGACTTATTTGACCACAATTTGTAAGAACTTGTGGTTTACCCAATATGCCCGAAGCAATAGATATGCGGATATCGTGGAACAGATCCCACCGGAGGAAGAGTTTGAAATGGGGCCTGATGAAGTGCTGTTGCTGAAGGAACGCTCGGAGGGCTTGCAGAATATCTTGGCACAAGTGGGAGAGAAATGTAAAAAGGTACTCAGTCTTTGGGCCTTACATTATTCAATGAGAGAGATTACGCAGGAGGTAGGCTATAAAAGCGAAGGGATGACCCGGAAGAAAAAGCATCAATGCTTTAAGGCCCTGATGAATAAGATAAGAGAACAGCCTGATTTAATTAAAGAACTACTGGGGTGAATTGTCTCAGGTTCCTAACCAATGCTTATGTCTAAAGAAATCTACTTCGACCGAATTGAATCCTATGTAGAAGGCACAAACCCACCTGAGGAGGATCGCCAGTTCGAGAAGGACCTGGAAAAGAATCAAGCCCTAAAAGAAGAATATCAAGCCTATCTAGCTACTCAAAAAGCCCTCGAAGATCTAGCCCTCGCGGAAGTTCGCAATAAAGTTGCTCGTATTGCCCGGCAGTCCCCTCGCACGGCAAAAGTCCTCCCACTCAACCGAAGAACCATTGCCATCGCCGCAGGCTTTCTGCTACTCATCGCGGCGCTGGGTTTTCTCTATGGCCGACAGCAGTATAGCAACCAAAGCTTGTTTGCTCAGCAATATGAAACGCCCAATTGGAGCGCAATTCGAGGAAGCAATTCTGCTACAGAGAAATTTGATCAAGCCATTGCGAGCTTGCAAACAGGCAGCCTAGCGGATGCCGCCCAGCAACTGAAGGAGATCAAAAGAGAAGAGGAGGTGTTTGCTACTGCACAATATACCTTAGGGCACCTACAGCTACAGCTGGGGCAAGCGGAAGATGCCCAGGCTACCTTTGAAAACTTAGGTGATCTGAATGATAAACGATATCAGGAAAATGTAGAATGGTTTTTGGCCTTGGCCTACCTGCAAGCTGGCAATGAAACCCTGACCCACCGACAGTTGGGAGCTATTCTGCAAAAACAACAACATCCTTACTATCCCGATGCGCAACGTCTACAGTCTCGCCTTGAGAGTTTCTGGCGGCGATTCTGATGGGCTACTTACGGCTAAATTTGGCTGGAAGCCAAACGAAGCAGGAGAATAAGACTATTAACAAGAAACACCAAAGCCAGGATGTACTGGCGTAACTGGAGGTGTTGATGGACGCCTCCAAGTCTCCAATCGGAACGAAAGTGGCCCAGTAAAAAGGATGAGTATTTAGCGGATCCTTCTGGCTGGACAGAAATTCAAGTTTTGCTTGTCTTAAAGCTTCCTTCTTACTGAGTCCAGCTTTTAGGTTTGTGTAGAAATTTTCCATAACCTGAGCAGTAGACCGATCATTCGCTGACCATAAGGACGTGATAATGCTTTTGGCGCCAGCATAGGCAAAACCTCTGGCCAAGCTAACAATACCCTCACCGCTCTGCCATTTTCCTACTCCGGTTTCACAGGCACTCAAGACTACCATATCGCAAGCGAGCCTTAAGTCGTATAGATCTCGGATAAAGAGCTTATCTGACCCACTGCTATCAATGGATGGCGAAAAAGCAAGGAAGGAGTAATTGATATCTCTATCTTCTAATTGAGCGTGGGTGGCTAGATGGATGAATTTATAGCTGGGAGCATGCTGTTTGAACTGGCTAAGTGTTGCTGCGGACCCACCTAGGTTTTTTCCACCTAAGAGCCCTTGTACAGCTTCTACTTCTGCCGTATTATATAGTAAGGGACCTAGCTTGCGTTGCCGCGCTTTGGTCATATTTTCCGAAGCGGTAGCGGGGAAACTAGGAGCCATACTGAGTAAGCCATCGCTACGATACTTCTTCTGTCGCATCAATTGCCAAAGCGTGGCGGAGAAGTTATAGGCAAAAGTATGATCATGTATCAAATAGGCATGTGAGTCGAAGTGGTGCGCTTCTTCTGGTTTCTCTTTCAATAAGATTTCAAACGGAAGATGCCCCAAGACTCCGTCTGGCACAATGATTAGCTCCTGACTCAGCGGGCCGAGAGGTTCGATCAATGTTTTGTACAATTGATGGGCACTTTCAATATATAGATCATTACTTTGATCAAATAAATCTTCACTCTTCCGTGTGGATTGATGGTAGGCAGTAAGGCCTTGTCGAAGATCTTGTATGAGGGTTTGCAATGAGGAATCCCTTGAGGTTTTTTCGATGCGATATTCCCCTGGAGAAATGATGAAGACATAAATATGCTCATCGCCAATAAAGTATTCGATGAGTGTTTGGCCCGGCGTGAGTTGCTGCTGAATGCTCGGAACAGATGCCACGCCCGCATCGTATTTCAAGCGATAGTAATCTGGATAAGCGTTTTCAAATTGCCGTATCAGTGATTCCCTATCCTGCCGTATTTGGAAGATTTGATTATTGTAATTAGCCAATAAGCTATCGTTGGGCTGTGAGCGATTGCTCTCCTGAAAACGTTTTTGCTCGTAGTAGGAAAGCTCAATACCTAAGTCATATTCACGTTGCAGTAAATCGTCGGGAATACCTGCAAAGGCCTTGGCTTGTACATTTTTGAAAGATTCCAGCAAAAGATTGCTTTTGGCCTTTTCTGCAAGGCTAAACGCCATCTGATTATAGCCATCTGCTGGGCAGAGTTCTGCTAGTTTATGATAGACCTTTATCGCATTCTCAAAGATGTGATAGTGATGAGATAGATGAACCTGCTTGGTCCCAGAGGACAAATATCGGCATCGGACTTGGTTCAACTTATCTACCGCTTTATCAGCCCATTCTGCTGCCAACAGATAGTCCTCTTCCTGGTAGGAGATTTCACTCAGTTGGTAGTAGTGATTCATGAGTTGGAAATGATCCCGCTCTTGCAGATAAAGGCGAATCGATATCGCTTGTTGCAGATGATACTTGGCACTATCGGCCTGTTCCATTGTTTTAAACAGTCCACCCAAAGTTGCATGGGATTGAGCAGTGGCCGGATGGTTCTGACCAAAGATCACCTGACGAAGTTCCAGCGCTTGTCTTAGGAAAGGTAAAGCTCGTGCTAACTGCTTCCTATTTCTGTACATTTTTCCTCTGCTATCGAGGATCGTAGCGGTAGTATGGTGTTGATGACCGTATATCTCACGCCACATCTGCTCCGCTTTTTGTAGATAATCAAATGCGGTAACATATTCTTCCCGAATACTATACAGAGAACTGAGGTTTTTGTAAGAAACGGCTAGGTCCGGATGATTGCCTGGCCAGATAGCTTCTCTAATTTGCAGAGCCTTACGAGCATGCCAGAGTGCATTGTCGAGGTCTCCACGTTCCTTGTAGATGCTGGCCATGTTATCATAGGAACTAGCAACTCTTCGATGCTTTTCTCCAAAGGCTGCCTTCCGTACCTGCATCGACTGGCGGAAATATTCTAAGGCTTCATCGAACTCACCCATATGCCGGTGTAGTACGCCCATATTGGCGAAGGACGCGCCCACATTTGGGTGTTCTTTACCATAGATACTTAAGCGGATCTCCATCGCTTTTTCCTGAAACTGCAAGGCTTTGATGTAGTCTCCCTTGAGTCGATGAAGTATCCCGATATTGTTGTAGCAATTGGCGGTCTGATGTTTTTTTTCAGGGAACTGCTCAAGAATATCGAGCGCCTTGTGTTGATAATCCAAGGCGAGATTCAGGTCTCCCATGAAATCATAGACAATACCAATACAGCTGTATAACGTAGCCCACTCATAGGCCTCGGGGGCTAATACCTTGGCAAACACATCCATCGCTTGAAAATGCCAATCCAATGCTTCCGGATAGTTACCACTCAAATCCTGAATTACGCCCAACCGCATATAGATGAGACCGGTATTGCGATGCCAAATCCCCAAAGAAGCCTTTTGCAGGAGTAAAGCTTCTTCGAGATACGAAGCTGCCTCTGTCAAATTTCCTTGGCCCTCGGCTGCATGACCTAGACCGATGAGTGTCTGGATGGTCAGACTATCTCCTTGATGGGGATGGCTTCTGCGAATAGCTAAGGCTCGTTTATAATGGGCAATGGCTTGCTCAAAGTTTCCTTGACCAAACCTTATCTCACCCAGTAAATGGAGTGCTCTGCTAGTCTGTAAGTGCTCCCTTCCTACATTGGCCTCAAAAAGGGATAAGGCATCAGCCCCTTCTCGAGCAGCCAGCTCATATTCGAGAGCGTCAAGATGAATCTGGGCTGATGTTATCAAGGCTTCTGCTTCTGCCAAGGCATTTCCTTGAGCAATTAGGCTTGCCTGGCTCAAAAGAATAAGACAGATGTTGAGTAAATACCGCAACAGTTGGAGACGGGGAAAGGGTTTCATCGGTAGTTTGTTTTCACCAATACAAATTACAGGTATTGCGTGACAATTGTCTTCCCTACTTAGTGGCCTCCCTAATCCATTGAGTAGTTGGTGGTTTTGTTTGATTGGTAGGTGTCTTTTTTGAGTCAAGAGCGATGGTAGACTTAGTAGTTGGTAGCCTCGATCGCTTACTTGGCGGTATTTTCCGTCCGCTTTAGTTCATTAAAGTATCCTCGAATGGTATGCTGTCCATAAGCCGGGGCATACATATCCATCACCATCACATGTAGGAAGAATTCAATTGGTCCAAATTGAGCTTTGGATAGAAAAAGAGCAGCTCCACGGAGTACTACTTTTCTAAGCCAGTTTGGGACATAGGTGATTTTGGCTTTACGATCCAAGCTATTGAAAGCTGCTTCGGCAATGGCTTGATGAGTCAGGACTTCGGGACCACCCACATCTATAGAGGTATTTTGTTCCTTAAGTGCATCAATACATACTAGGGCCAGGTCTGCCCCATGAATTGGGTTGACCTTGACCTGGCCATCCCCAAATAGGAAGGCTCTTCCTTTCTTAGCCATTTCATAGAACTCAGTCATGTCTGAGAAGAAACCGCTAGGGCGTACGATACTGTAAGGCATGCCGGAGGCTTTTAGCGCTTTGACGAAGCGCTCCTTGGCCGCGCAGATTTGAAGATGCTGTAAGGCCTCCCCGTTTAAGACGGAGACATAGACAAATTGCTGCACCTTGCTTTCCAGTGCCTCGTCTAACAAGTTCTTATTGGCCTGATAATCGACATCCATGTAGCTTAGACCGTCTTTTTGACGGGTAATACCAACCGTGGAGATGACTGCATGGAAACCCGAGCAGATTCCCTTCAGACTGTTTCTATCCGTCAGCTGGGCCTCAATGATTTGTTCTGCCGGGATGCCCATTGCTATTAATTTCTGTGGGTTGCGGGCAATGGCTTTAAAATCCATTTGTTTGCTGAGCATGGCCTTGGCAATATAACTGCCCAAGTAGCCCGTTGCTCCTGCTAATAATACTTTCATGATTCAATGATATTAGTAAGCTTGACCATCAGTTGGAAGGGCAAGCTCGATGGGTGAATTTCATTTACAGTTCCCGTTAGGTAGAGTTCTTTTTGCGGGTAATAAAAGGCAAAGGCCCCCGAAACTCCAGAATGCCCAATCCATTCTGGACTGGGTGAGAATGGGGTGAAGATGCGTGGAAGACGAAATCGCGCTAGGCCGATTCCGTATTGCAAGGGGAAAAATATCTTGCGCCAATCCTTGAGGGCATTGACATCATCCACAGGGAAGAGTTGTCCATCAAAAAAGGCTTTGATGAATCGCAACATATCTTTTGAAGTGGAGACTATCCCTCCATCAGGGCCAAAGCTAGCCATGGCCTGGGGAATCTTCAAGGGGAGCCGCTTATACTGTAGCGGTACGGGCGTCTGATCGTTGGGGTCCGTGAAAAGGAAGGTATGCTCCATTTGTAGAGGGCGCGAAATACGTTCTGCTATGATCGTACTAAGATCTTGGTCAAGGATCACCTCAAGCAAATGACCCAAGAGTTGGAAGTTGGTATCACTGTACAGTGCTTTCCTCTTGTATGCGGGTGAGAACTGAGCACCTGTAGACTTTGCCAATTTAAGGACGTCGGACAGCTCCCAGCTTCGATCTTTTCCCGCCATCAGCTGATCGCGTAAACTCTCCTGTCCTTTTGGGCCTTGCTCGAAGTAATCGGCCAGGCCGGAAGTTTGACTGAGGAGATGTTTTATACTAATCTCATGACTATAGTCTTTGCCTTTCCAAACATGTAGCTTGTGCAGTATGCTATCCTCTAGATACTTTGCTATCCGATCATCCAAATCCAGTCGACCTTCAGCTTGTAGTTGCAGAAATAGAGCGGTGATGAATAACTTTGTGGTGCTGGCTATGAAATAGGAAGGATTCTTTTGGAAATCTCCGGCAACAAAATTCCAGTCGTCCTCTTTCTGGGAAAGAGAAAGACTAAGGTTCGTCAGCTTCTTCCGATTGAGCCAACGCTGGGTTAGTTGTCTAAGCTCTTCTTTATGCTGTATCATGAGGCTTGCATGAGTTGATTATGGTCAAAAAGGGATTGAATAAATTGCATAAGCTGTGTCTTCACGGCCATTTCAATCTTGGGATCGAGAATGACACCATCGGCGAATGCGTCTTGAAAGTCGCTTAGTGGTAGCTGAGCTGTAATTTCTCCCCCGAAGGAATGGATACAATTGTTCATAATTTGCAGTACCTGCCTGCCTCCCACCAACTGAGCGGAAGTGCTAAGCAAGAATATCTTTGTATGGCTAAGGAACTGTTGGTCCGTTCTTGATAGCCAGTCGATTAGATTTTTGAAATAGGCGGTAACGTTGCCGTTATGTTCAGGTATAGATAAAATCAAGCCGTCACTAGCTCGAAGCTGTTGGGCGAAGAACTTGATACTTTCAGGGATACCGACAAATTGCTCCATATCAATACTGTAAATAGGGAGGTTGAAGGTGGTGTAAGGGATTAAGTCCACGGACAGCTGCTTTATCTGCTTAGTGAGATAAATTAACAACTGCTGGTTGATCGAATGGCAGCTGTTGGTACCGGATAGTGCAAGTATCTTCATGACGATCAAGCTTTGAGGGTTTAGGTGAAGGTGCTTTATTAATGTTCTTTGATGAAAGAAGTGATTTGTTGGTAGCCCGCTGTATTGGGAAAGTGTTTGCTATGTTCTAGTATTAAACCATCTGTGAAGGAAGGGAAAAGGTGTTGTGATTGGGTAAGTATTTGCTCACCAGGACCTAATGGATCTAAAGCGGATCCCACGATGTAAATGGGGATCTGCACCAGTTGTGCTTGCGCTTGGCTGATTGCTGGAATGGGTTCTAGATCCCACTTATAGTGGGCTAGTAAGTTATAAGTCCAGCACTTTGCAAAGGCAGACTTGCCAGTGTGCAGTCCTTGGAAATACCAGTTGCTTATTACAGTTGAAGCCCAGTGTTTAAACAAATGGATAGGTGCATGCACTCTAATAAATCGATCCCAGGCACCAGGCTTTATGATACCCATGGGATTAATAAAGAAGGCTTTGTCAATCCGCCTGGAATCATGTAATAAAGCCTTACAGCCAATGAATGCACCAAATGAGACGCCGACTAAATTCACTTGCTTCAAATTCAGTAACGAGATGATCTCATATAGCCATTCTCCGTAACCGGTGCCATGTATACTTGGCCGGTCTTCGTCACTAAGATTGGGTTGCCCCAGCACATCAACTGCGTAAATCCGAAAATCCTCAAATAGGCCACTGAAGGCTTCAAGCGCCATTGGCGCACATTCATTCCACGCATGTATCAACACCATAGGGGGAGCGTTTTCACGCCCCGTAAGGATAATGTTGGTTCGGCCGAAAGAAGTCTCAACCTTCCTCATTTGAAAAGCGAGATCTAAGGACTCCAACTTTTCCTGGTATGCTTCTAAAATGACTTTTTTGGCTGCGGAGGAACGATAAATGGAATGCATGTACATTGCTTTATGATCAGGAGTGAAAGGCATCCCGGTTTACATGACCTGGTTTACCGGGATGCAGTTCTGACCTGTGTTTATTTTCCGATCGGGATGACATATCCCACAGAGAATAGGAAGCCTCTATTCGTTGATTTCTTATAGCCTGCAGGTTTATCCCCTTCAAATCGGGCATCATCGTTCAAGTCCAGGTCGAAGCGCGCATCGAGTACCATGGATCCATTCCCCAATGGCCAGGAAGCTGCCATTCCGCCCACCAGACCAATATCCCAGCGTTGGTCTTTGGCATTGCCCTCTTTAATGAAATCTACATCTTCGGTTACGCGGTCCCCATCTCCAATTTTCTGGGACACAAAGCGATTCAGTGCATAGCCCACGCTGGGGCCAGCTAGGGCACTAAGCTGCATTTTTCCTATTTGGAAGTTGCGCTTGAAGAGTACGGGGAGTTCCAAGAAATTTGTTTTCAAGGCCGTTTTGGTGGTAATGCCAGCCTCTTCAAATTTGAAGGCTACTCCTTTTTGTATGAACTGTAACTCAGGCTGGATAGCAAAACGTTCATTTAACGGAATGCTTAAGGGAATCGCCAGATTCAAACCGCCGGTATAATGGTTATCCAATTCCAAAAGGTCGCTTTTAACGGTAAACAAACTGTACCCAGCTCGTAGCCCAATTTCCATTTGTTGGGCTTGTCCGATGGTCAAAAGAGAAAGGAAAAATAGGCTAGTAAATAAGACTTTACTAAGTTTCATAATAGATTGTTTTATTGGGTTTGTAGTAAAATTGTTATGCCAAGTCAGGTTTAGTTGCTGTAATCATTAAGCTGTTTGGCCAGTCTTGTTTTTGATTACAGTACAAAGATGCAGCAAGGTGGATGGGTAATCGTTCGAGATTATTATTCAGAACCTATCGTTGATATTCCGCACTTTTGGCAAAGAGGCGGCTAAAGATCTATGAGGTGGAGGAGAATAGATGGAAAAAAACAAAACATTCCTTAACTTTTGCCAGTTTTACAGATATCCAGATTTAGCAAAGCTGGGATTGCCTTTCTCAGTCTATGCATTCTGAATACGACTTAATACTTAATACTTATAACTTAAAACTTGAAATTCCAATTAAGATGTTGTCAATTGAAGAGGTAATCCAAAGACTTAAGGATGGAAACGCCCGTTTTGTGGCGGATCAAAAAGATGGAAAATTGCAAGATAGTTCTCGCCGCCAGGCCTTAGTTGGTGGTCAAGAGCCATATGCGATTATCCTTAGCTGTGCAGACAGCCGTGTAGTTCCTGAATTGGCTTTTGATACGGGTTTGGGGGAAATTTTTGTAGTTCGAGTAGCAGGGAATGTTGCCAATAGCTCCTCCATTGCTAGTATCGAATATGCGGTAGCCCATATTGGTACACCCGTAATTGTTGTTTTGGGGCACCAGAGCTGTGGCGCGGTTACTGCTGCCGTTTCTGGCGGAGATAATGGCTATAATTTGAACCATTTATTAATGCATATTACACCTGCCATCGCAGCTTCTGCAGAGGGAGCAACCGTTAATGATGTGGTTAAGAAAAACGCAGAGCTAAATGCAAGCGAATTAGTAAACCGCTCAGCAATTATAACCAAAGCGGTTGAATCTGGTAAACTAAAGATTCTTCCTGCTTACTACAACTTGGATACAGGAGCTGTAGATTTCTTATAGAAATCTCCCACAGGTCAAGGGCTGCCGCCGGGCACTCCTTGACCTGGTCTTTCTCGCCTTGCCTACGATTGAGATTTGACCCAGGCTCTAGGTGTCATTTCCATCTTCTTCTTAAAAAAAGTATTGAAAACGGTTTTTGAGTTGAACCCACTTTCATAAGCTATGGCCAACAGGGTTAAGTGAGCATTAGCAGGGAGTAGTGCTTTTTTCTTAAAGGCCTCCAGTCTAAAGCCATTAATGTATTCATTGAAGTTTTGATCTAGCCTTTCATTGATCAACCAAGAAAGCTTGTTGGGGTGAATATCGAGCTGATTGGCTAGTCCCTTTAAACTTAGGTCTGGATCGAGAAAGGGTTCATCGGCTTTTAAGGTACTGGACAGGCGTGACATGTACAGATCTACCTCCTGGGGAGTCAATAGACTACGTGTTTGCTCGTCTTTCGGCGCTTTTTGGGAGGGAGTAGGAATTGAAGGCAGGCGTTCCTTGGCAAAGTTCTGGGCTAGCAAGTCTTGATATCTAGATGATGAGTGTAGAGACTTTAGGAAAGGGTCATGCTGAAAGTTGATGAGTTGGCCTAGTCGGCCTTCTATGCCTGCCTCCAAGGCATCTAGAGCGGCTTGTGTATGTCCTAAATAGACCTGCAAGTACAAGTGCCAGGCTATCAGGCTAGCTGGTGCTTCGTGCTGATTTTGACCAGCCCTATTGGATTGAATCGCAGAAAGGTCTATAGCAATATGATCGGCCTTATGCATCAGCTTAAACAGCGCTCTACAATAATAAGGCAGTTGAACCTGCGGATGATCTTGTAAGAAATTATCCAGGTCCGAATAATCACCCCTCAGGATATAACAAGCTGCTTTCACCTCTAGAGCCAAGGCAAATTCAGGATCAATTTGAAGTGCCCCATTCATAGCCTCGATTGCTCTATCATATTCTCCACTCAGATAAAAGATATTTCCTTTGGTGTAATGATGATTGGGGGAGAGCGGATTGAGATTGAGGATTTGCTTGGTAAGACTCATGGCTTTATCGAATTCGCCAATTGCTGTATACAATTCAGCCAAGCCCTCCTGAGCATCCGTAAAGGAAGGGTTTAGTTCAATAGCTTTAATGAGTTGTTGATAGGCCAAGCGAAAATCCCATCGTCCCCAAAGGCTGATAGTGGCCTGCGCGAAGTAGTTGAGATGATTTTCCTGATTTATTTCTTGCCCTTTACTCAATAGATGAACGGCTTTTTCAATACCTTCTTCATAAGGCATAAACGCCCAAGAGGCCAATATGCCATAACTAAGCCCTGCTCCAAAGTAAGGTAGGGCGAATAGTGGGTCCTGACTTATACTTTGCTCATAATAGACCGTCGCCAATTTAATATCCTCAGCATTCCATCTTAATTGATGAAAACGACCTTTTAGATACAAATTATAAGCTGATATATTCTCAGTAGGAGCTTGAATTAGCTGTTCTTGTAAATCGAAATGGCCAAAGTTCTCCCGGATTTGGTCTGCGATGAGCAAGCTTATTTCATCTTGCAACTCGAAGATGTCCTCCAATTGGCGATCAAATCGCTTTGACCACAATTGAAAGCCATCGGTTGTCCGGACCAGTTGTGCTGTGATACGAACCTTAGATGCCGCCTTTCTCACACTACCTTCTAGAATCGTATTAACACCAAGTTGACGCCCAATTTGTCGCACATCAATATTCTTTCCCTTAAAGGCAAAAACAGAAGTTCTCGCTATGACTTTCAGGGATTGGATCTTAGTCAGCGCATTGATAATCTCTTCGGTAATTCCGTCGCTGAAGTATTCATTGTCTGGGTCCGGACTACGATTGACAAAGGGGAGGACGGCGATGGATTTGGATTCAGGAGAAATCGGGTTTGCGGTGCTCATGTTTTCATCTAAATCAATGGACTTTGGGAAACGAGTGTGCGGCTAAAAATAAAAAAAATATCAACTCGAGGTAGGGTATCCTCTGGCAAGCCTGTTCCATCCATATACACACCAAAAACTTCTTCTCTGAACACAGAGATGGTCAGAGAACTCAAAAACAATTTATATGGAAAAATTAGGCTTCTTGTTTTTGCTGCTGAGTTGGCCGATCTTCGCTCAAGCTCAGTTGAAGCACCTAGATTACCTAGGGGGAGGGCATGATAATCATGTCGTCGTCACTACTTCCTCCTCTGCCTCCAATGAAACAGATGGTCAACGAACAGTGGATGGATTCCCGATCCAAAACCAAGAGCAATTGAAAGCGGCCTCCCGCTTTCTAGCACAAGCTACGATGGGCGCGGATTACGCTACCATCCAGATGACGGCGGCCATGGGATATGAGGCCTGGTTGGACGAGCAATTCCAACTCCCTAAGGTCTCCATTATGGATGAAATGCTCATTCATAACATACTCTATGGATATGATGGAGAATCGATTGACGAGCCGATCTGGCATGAATTCTTTCGTTCAGCTTGGATGACCAACAATCTAAGTTCTCCTGATCTCTTGAGACAGAGAATGACTTTCAACTTGAGTCAGATCATGGTAATCAACGACAAATCTGATTTCTTTGAAGATGTCGGACAGATCATTGGCACTTATTATGAGATGCTGCAAACCAACGCTTTTTCCAACTATCAGACCTTACTCACAGATGTGACGCTCAGTCCAGCTATGGGTTTTTTCCTTTCCCATTTCAATAACCCAAAAGAAGACCTAGTTCAGAATATCCATCCAGATGAAAACTATGCCAGGGAAATCATGCAGCTGTTCAGCATCGGACTCTGGGAACTAAACCCCAATGGCCTACGTCGTCGGGATGAGCAAGGACAATTCATACCTACCTACACCAATGCGGATATCAAGGAGTTTGCGCAGGTCTTTACGGGACTTGGGGCAGGGGTACCAAATGGTGTATTTGGTGAAATAACGAATGAACTATTGGAGAATGTGGTCCCGATTGTGGTAAATCCCATGAAAATGTATCCGGACTATCACGATACTAGTGAAAAGCATCTGTTGAATGGAGTAGTGTTACCTGCGAATCAATCTGGCATGGATGATATCAATCAAACTATCGCCCATCTATCCAATCACCCCAATACAGCTCCTTTCATCAGTAAATCCTTGATTAAGCTCTTTACTACCTCCAATCCTAGCGCCACCTATGTCCAGGATGTTGCGGCTGCCTTCGACCCCGGTGCTGCCAACAATTTCCAAACGATCCTCAAAGCTATCCTACTGCACCCCGAAGCCAGAACTTGTAATCTAACGGAAGGGTATACGTTTGGGAAATTGCGAGAACCTGTGGTCAGACTGATGAATTTTCTAAAGGCTTTTCATTTATCCACCAATCCCAATGAAGATTATTTCACCTTGTTGGAGTGTTTTGCAGACCAGACGGGCCAATCGCCCTTGGAGTCGCCCAGCGTATTCAACTTTTTCCTACCAGATTATAGTCCTCAAGGACCAATTAACCAGAATTACTTAACGGCCCCGACTTTTCAGATCCTGAATTCCACCAATGCTATAGGAATTGTCAACGATGTGGATCTAAGGACAATCAGAAGCAGCTACTTAGCATCAGAGTGTATCGGAGACGAGCTTGTTGAGGAAGAGGAAGGTGAAGAAGAAGATGAGGACGAGGAGGAAGAAGGCGAAGAAGGTGGGGAGGAAGAGGAAGGCGAAGAAGGCGAGGAGGAGGAAGATGAGGAAGAAGATTATGAAGAGGACCCACTACTGTATCAGATGGATTTTTCTGAGGTTCTACCACTCACCGCTGATCCATCAGAGCTAGTTGACTACCTCGATATTCTTATTGCAAATGGCCTACTTCAGACCGATACCAAGCAGATCATTAGCACTGCTATTTCACAACTGAGTGCACCGGAAGAACGGCTAAAGATGGCCCTGTACTTGATCTTGATCGCTCCAGACTATGCTATCCTCAAGTAATAGCTATTAACCCCATATTTCAACCATCTCAACCCTTACGTATGTACGTTCAATTTGCAAAAAACTGTTTCTCTCTATTGGTCATTGTATTCTTCTTAATTAGCTGTGAGGATGACGGTAATCCGGTGCAGGATTGTAACCCTAAATTGCATTCAGACACGACGCTGAAGATTCTGCCGCTAGGTGATTCCAGGGTGGAAGGGGGCAGCCCGGAATATGAAAGCTACCGATTTTCCTTGTGGAGGAAATTGATCGAAAACGCGTGGGATGTGGATTTTATAGGCTCTAGAAAGGAGCAGGCGGAGCAGGCCCCGGTTTTAGGGACCTGTTTTGACAATGACCATGAAGGGACAGGTGGGGCTATTACCACAGATATCCTGGAAACGCTGATGCAGATTGGCAATGACTACGGTATACCAGATATCGTCTTACTTGGTATCGGTGGAAACGACTTGTTGGATGCAGGGGCCACCCCAGCGGCTACTATCTCCAATATTGAAAGCATTATTGACCAGTTGCAATCGCAGGCTCCGAAGGTCATCGTTTTTCTGGAGCAAATCGCTCCCGGGGTTTCAAGCATAATGACGCCAGCTTTCACTACACAGTTCAACACTTTCAATGCGAGTATCCTGGAGGTGGCACAGCGTAAATCTAATGCTAGCTCTAAGGTTATTGCCGTTGATATGGCCGCGGACTGGAAAGATGGATACTTAGCCGATCCGGTTCACTACAATCTGTCTGGAGCACAAGTGGTAGCCGAGCGCTATTTCGCTGCCATCGAGTTGAACGTCACGAAATAAACTAAGCACCTCAGTTCAATTATGAGTTCTCAAAAATCAGAATAACATGTCGAAAGAACATAAATATAGTCGTAGGGGATTCCTGGGTACGGCAAGTTGCGCCGCGATCGGAAGCACTACCTTCTTTTCAACCCTCTTCAATCTACAGTCCATGAACGCTGCTTCAATGAGCAGTGACTGGTGGGGAGGTGGCGAGGATTATCGGGCCTTGGTATGTATCATGTTAGGGGGTGGAAACGATTCCTTTAATATGCTTGTGCCGACCAGCAATGAGCATTACAGTGAGTACCAGACCACCCGGAGTAATCAGGCCATCCCACAAGCCAATCTTCTTAATTTGAGTCCAACCTCTTACAATGAGAAAGAGCTGGGCTTGCATCCATCGATGCCAGAACTAAAGACGCTGTTTGATGCAGGAAAGCTGGCGGTGCTTTGTAATGTAGGAACCTTGGTACAGCCGACCACCAAAAGTGATTACAACAATAGCTACCGACTTCCCTTTGCGCTATTCTCTCACGCAGACCAAGAAAAACAATGGCAAACCTCTGTACCCCAAACCAATTCCCCTACCGGCTGGGGTGGACGACTAGCTGACCTAGTACAATCTGCTAATACTAACCAAAATATCTCTATGAACATTTCCCTCGCGGGAAAGAACCTCTTTCAGCTAGGCGAGCAATCCGCCGAGTACAGTATCCTGCCGACCGGAACCGGAAGTATTGGCATCCGAGGATACAATGGTACTTCTACCTTTGACCAAATTCGTACCTCTGCAGTTAAGAGCCTGATGGAAAAGCAGTACCAGGATATTTTCAAGCAGACTTATGCCAGTGTGGTACAAGCCAGTCAAAACACACACGAGCTATTCTCCGCAGCTGTTGGTAATTCTACCCTCACCACTACCTTTTCCACGAACCCTCTTTCACAATCCCTTCAGATGGTGGCCCGGACCATGAAGGTGCGCCAAGAACTAGGCGTAAAACGTCAGACCTTCTTTGTCCGGATTGATGGCTTTGATAACCACGATGAATTGCTCAATAACCACGGTGCCCTAATGACGATGTTGAGCAAGGGCATGAGCGAGTTTCAGACGGCCATGGGCGAACTAAATCTGGAAGATTGCGTCACTACCTTCACCGTCTCCGATTTCGGCCGCACGCTTACTTCAAATGGTAATGGGACCGATCATGCCTGGGGAGGTAATGTCCTGGTGATGGGGGGGAAGGTGAAAGGAAAGGAAGTCTATGGCTCTTACCCGAGCTTGGCATTGGACACGGATTTGGAGATTGGGGGAGGGGTCTTGATCCCTAAGATTTCGACAGACGAATACTTCGCGGAATTAGCCTTATGGTACGGGGTCTCCAAGTCGGATCTCGCCCTCCTATTTCCCAATATTGGCAACTTTTACAACACCATGTCAACGACTCCTCCGCTGGGCTTCATGAACCTGTCTTGATCCTGGATTAGCGGCTGCACTCACACCAGTGAGTGTTTGATACTTGAATAGAAGCAAGAGGTTTAAAATTAAATTGTTACACATTTAAAAGAAATATAAATGAAAAACTGGACACTGACCACTCACCCGGTGAGTACTCACCGGGTGAGTG
>CAJXPD010000166.1 GCA_913057785.1 uncultured Lewinella sp.
AAGCCAGTTGCATTCCTCTGCCGATGAGTATGCGTTGAGCTTGCGGAGAGCCGGCACCATGGAGTGATTCGGTGAGATAACCTACGGCATTGCGCCCCAAAGTCATATTTTCGATTAGCCGTAGCATGCGCATCCGATCTTCGGTAGGCACAGTCGCCTTGCCCTTGAGGTATTTTTTTAGGAGTTTACCGACTTCAGGATGATTAAAGTCCTTTTCGGAGGGAAGGGTCGCGACCAAACCTCCTGCCAGATCCTGTGCCAAACGGCTAATCTCAAAAGGAAAACGGGTCACATGATGTTTACAGACATTTGCCAACATATCATCACAAATGTAGGCTCCGGAAGCGGTCTCATAACCCTGATAGGAGGAGGCAATGCCCGTACCATAGACCGTTTCATTCAGGTGGGTCATTTCCACCAACTTATCTTTGATGTGTGAAGCTTTGGTAATACCATTGTACTCCGCAATAGCAGCCGCCGCACCGATCAATACATCCCCTACCCCACTTTTGCAAACGTAGCTTCGTCGGTGATAGGTGGTAAATCTTTCTACTAAAAGGGAAGCAAAGTCGTATTCCCCATCCATAAAAACATATTCCCAAGGAATAAATACGCGATCAAATACCACCATCGCCTCTTGTCCACCAAAACGCGCATTCCCGGTATCGATTTCCCCACCTTCCATGCTACGCGTGTCACACGATTGACGACCATATATGTAAGCCAAACCTTCTGCCTCGACCGGAACAGCTCCGATAATGGCATAATCTTTATCATTCTCTGTTAAGCGCATTGTTGGCATGACCAATAACCAATGACTGTTGATACAGCCCGTTTGGTGAGCCTTGGCTCCACTGATATAGATTCCTTCTTCTGTTCGATCTACAATACGCACAAACATATCTGGATCAGGCTGCTGATGTGGGGCAAGACTGCGATCTCCTTTTACATCGGTCATCGCTCCACCTACCACCAAATTCCCCTTGTGCATCTTATGTAGAAATTGCTTGAGTCTGTTATGATAAGGCGTCGCATATTTTTCATCCATTTCATACGTGACCGAGTACAGAGAATTGAAAGCATCCATTCCAACACAACGTTGAAAACAGGTCCCGGTTAGTTGTCCGAGCTTTCGTTGCATTTTATTTTGCAACACCAAATCCTCTTTACTCATACTAACATGCAAAAAGCGGCTGATTCGCTCCCCAGTAAAGGGTGAAATAACCGTTGCTAAGTCCGGGTGAGACACCCCAAGGTCGTATGTTTTGGCCACTGCATTAATCGAAGGGCGGATCATGGGATGATCCACGGGTTCTTCCACCTGCCCACCAAATAAATAGATATTCAGTCCTCTACCTCTCAAACTCTCTATATAGTCTTCACCACTGACGATCTTCTTTCCAGAATTCCATTGATTTTCCTTTGTCACGATGCTTCTTTTTTTGCTCTAGAAAATGACTTCTACTTACTTTCCCTTTGGTCCACCAAGGACTCAAATGTTGCCATGTCCTGCTTGTCTAAGATCCACTCATCAAAACGGAATACATAGACTAAAGTCATGACAATAGGCACAGACCATATACCATAAATCGCCCAGGCTGTCGGTATAGGCAATCCCCCAAAATACTGCGTTTCCGTGGCATCAGCATATCTCCAATAAGCCATAATGGATAAATGATAAGTAATGGCATAGGCTATCGAGCCCGCCATCAGCCAATACCGCAAATTCCCGGTAGAACGCTTTCGTCTGGCCCCAATAAATATGGTTGCTACAAAAACCAACAGGATCATTAAGCCAAAAAAATAGGCCAACCATTTAACGGACGATTGCTCCGCCACTGAATTCCCACTCTTCAACATGGTCTCAAACTCAGGATGCAATTGGCTGGTCGCTTGTGGGATATCTGGCAATATCCACAGTGCAATGATGATGGCGAGCAGGCCAAGAAGTCCCCCAAGCAATATTTTAAAATAATCCATCAGGCTCTTGCTTTTCGTACAAAATAGGGATTTATCAAAGGACAAGAACAACTCTCAGTAATTTTCTTGAATACATTCTATATTGTGATCGAAACCTAAACGACTACCAAATGCCAGAACAGAATGCACCAAAGGCCTCTCCCATCATTCCGACCCGAACAGGAAAAGTACAGGGCCTTCAGCAGGGCTCTATCTACGCATTTAAAGGCATTCCTTTTGCAGCACCTCCGGTAGGAGAAAACCGTTGGCGTGCCCCTCAGCCGCTCACACCCTGGCAAGGCGTTCGCGACGCCTCTTCCTACCAGACCCTCGCCTTGCAATCCAGCTACCCTAAGGACTCCTTTTTCAAACAACCCAATTATCCACAAAATGAGGATTGCCTCCACCTGAATGTCTGGTCGCCTTCTCTTGATCAGGAAGCTAGACTCCCGGTGATGGTTTGGATCCATGGTGGTTACTTTAACTTTGGGGGAGGTGCCTTACCTCACTACGATGGTACAAATCTAGCGAAGCATGAGGTAGTAGTTGTCACGTTCAACTATCGATTGGGCGTTTTAGGTTTTCTAGCTCACCCCGCCTTAAGTAAGGAGTCGGAGCATCAGGTTTCAGGAAACTATGGGCTACTCGATCAGATTGCCGCATTGCAGTGGGTTAGAGATAATATCAATCAATTTGGAGGAGATCCCTCGAATGTGACAGTCTTTGGCGAATCCGCCGGTTCTTGGAGCATCTCTATTTTAGTCTGTAGCCCCTTAGCAAAGGGATTATTCCATAAAGCGATTGGTCAAAGTGGTGCCTCGACCGGCCCAACACCATTTCTTAAAGACAGTAAGCATGGGAAACCAGCTGGCGAACAAATGGGAGAAGCTTTTGTAGAAGCCACCGGTGTTGATAACCTAGAAGCCCTTCGACTATTGCCCTTCTCCAGTATCGAGACAGCAGCCAAAGCATCTCGGTTTTATACAGAGCCCTATGTCGATGGCTGGTTCTTGCCTGATGAACCAAGATTTATCATGGATGCGGGGCAACAGCAACAGATTCCTGTTCTTATGGGTTCCAACCAGGACGAAGCCACGGCATTTACCGACCCGCGGCAGCTCCCCAGCACTCTGGAAGCCTTCCAAGCTGACCTACGGAAAAGATATGGAAAGTGGGCTGACCGCTTATTCGAAGCTTATCCAGCCCGCTCAGATGAGGACGTTCTCAACGCTCATTTGGATCGGCTCGGAGATCAGTTGTTTACCTTGTCGATGCGCCATTGGGCAGAACGTTCAGCAAATGCTCAAATTCCAATCTATCTGTATTACTTCACCCGAATTCCCAATATTCCACAGAAGGCCTACTTTGGGGCGTACCACGGGGCTGAGATCCCTTATGTGTTTGATAACCTGAGTAAAATACCGGTAAAAGGGATTTTCAATGAACGAGACCAAGAACTCGCTCATCAGATCATTACTTACTGGCTTAGTTTTGCTCGGACCGGAACCCCTTCTGGTGAGGAGCTACCTGTATGGCCAGCCTATCAGCAGGAAACGGCTTTTTATCTCGAATTGGGAGATGAGCTGGCTATAAAACAGCATCTTTTGAAGAAACGTCTGGACATCTTAGATGAAATAACCATTGGGCGAAGAAAGGGATAAAATGAAAGATCGGAAGCTATCTCTCTGGACAACTTCCGATCTCTTATCTTGAAAAGCTCTATACTTTCTAATTCAGCTGGAATCTCACCCGAATCCCCCCGGCCGAATCCGTCCTAGGGAAACCGGCTGAAGTTTTCGGCTCCACCCGCCTATAATCAAAGAAGGCCTGTAGAGATAATCTTCGATTCAGCTTGTATTCCACCGTCGGTGATATGGTAAGCGAATAATTACCACGCGTCGGTTCGGCACCGGGGCCATCCAACTGCTGAGCTAAGGTGATATCATCTCGCAACTGGAAATTAAATTGAATATCTAAATCCTGGGCATCCAGCTGGCCTCCCCGGCCTCCTCCTCCTCGCCGCGGTGATCGAGGATTATTTCCATCAGCACCCTGATCTGGATTATTCCGCCCGCGCCCCTTCTTCTTACTGCCTGTCAAGAATGGGATATCCACCCCTTTCATCAAGTATCCGAATCCAATATTGATATCCTTGGCTCTGGATTCACTTAGCAATTTACTAGTAGAGTTCAAAGCCAAGTTTCGAGTCTGGCTGTAGTCCACCGTAAATGACATACCGTTGGTCAAGGTTGCTTCAATCCCGATTAAAGGAGAGAATCCCTCCTGAATCACCAGGTCTGGAATTTCAATTCTTGGGTAGAAGTTATAATCGACAGTATCCAAGCTATTTCCAGTCAGCGGATCTTGGTTCCGCAAGAAGTAATTGCTTGTTTGATATCTGCTAATACTTAAGTTCCCTTTATAGGCATGTGTCAAACTGAAATTGCTGAAGATCTCACGGAAGAATGGAATCTTGGACAAGCCGTTATAAGACAATCGCCAGTTAAGGTGTGGCCGAAGATTAAAAACATTCAAATCCACCGTACGTGCATCTTGCCCGGTGTAGGCTGCCATAAAGGCTGGTATCATCACGTCCTGTTGCAAACTACCATAGCCTTCTGCATAGCCTTGTTGAGCTAAGTTTACGTCTGTGTGAACTCCTGTCCCCAAGCGATTTGAAATAATTACTCGATTAGCCTCAAACTGCTCAAAGAGCTCTACCACGCCTTGATCATCTTGGAACAAAGTGCTCAAGGCAGAATATGTCATATTAAGCTGACCTGAGTTCCGTGGGATGGCGTGATCGAAACCTTCTCCAGGAGCTGAGGTTTTATCTAAGTTCTTAAAAGTCTCTGAGTAATTTTCCGTGAAGGAACGATTCATGTCCAGATCTACTCTAAAATCTCGGAGTGGTTCTAGCGTAATCTTCCCATCCCAGGACAAAGTATAATCCTGAATCACATCTCGGTTTAAGAACACATTATCCGTAATATTCTCCCGATTTTGCCATAACCAGTCATCCGCTGTACGCTGTTGAGAAGGGTCCAAGGTTCGGATGTTTGGTTGTACCCCGGCGATGAAATCCCATCCTGGTGCCCCGAAGCCAGAAGCCATTCCCATAAGGCTAGCTTCAGGTGTGAAGCCAGGTACAACGGTTCGGAATCGTTCCGAATAGGAGAATCGGCCTTTCCGCAGCAATAAGAGCGGTCGGATCAGTGCTGCTTCGATCGGACTGACATCCCGGTTCCGTTTTCGCTTGGCATTCTTATCATCATCTTTATTGGCATTTCGATCACGAGGATTCGCGGTTCGCCCAGAGCGGCCCCGATTACTGGAGCCCTTACTCGCCCGTTCTATTTTCCGCAAATAGGGAATCGAGTTATACAGTTTCTCGAAGTTGAGATCTGCATTCAAGGTTCTATTTTGCATATTGGAAATAATGTTGCCTAAACTATCCACGTTTAAGGCAGCAGCTTCCCAACGATATTCTCCTTGATAACTAGCCCGTACTTGTACCCAATCCATAAACGGAAGGTAACGAATGGGCAAGGTATAATTGACCGAGAATCGGTGATTGTAGAACTTGGGACGACCGAGATCTCGAATATTATTCAAAATACTATCCCGTCGGAATTTGTCAATCTGATCAGCCGGTAAGGTCTCCAACATAAAACTCTCATCTGGCTCATCGATCGAAGCCGTAACAGCGGCATCATAATTGAATTTCAAGGATTTTGTAAAATCCCAACTCAGAGAATAGTTACGGTCCCAAAAGAAACGCTTATTGAAGAAGGTATTAAAGCGATCATCCAGTCCCGTGAAACGATAGCGTGTGGTCGAGAACTGTCGATCGAATACCGTACTAAAGGTAAAGGATTGCGGCAAGGGGTTAAAGTTGAACTCCTTGATCAATCGCAAATATTTACTCTTTATCTTTTTGAAGGGCTCTATCGGTTTGGACGGAATGCTGAAGCTGTAATCCAGTGCTGCAGTCCAATCATTTTCCCGTTCAAACTCAACCAAGGGATCCCTCCGCTCCGTTTTACTGTTGGAATAGCTTACGCTAAAATTCTCAATATCCCAGGGCATCGGTTTACGATTCGGGTTGTTCCCCGTTCGTTCCTTGCGCACGTTGGTGAAATTATAGGTTCGAATATTCACCACTTCCTGGCTCTGGTTCCTCAGCGAATCTCGGACGGATTTACTTTCTGCCCGATCCAGCTTATCCTTCAATTTTATGTCTGTATCGTAAGGATCGTATTCCGGCGTCGTAGTCGTATTGGAAATTTGACCGTAGAAGGGCACGCGCAATCCTAATTTCTCTGGGAAGAATTTACCCAACTCTAGGTTCGCAGCTACATCATACCCTGTTACTTGCTCTCGGTTACGCTCATGTACTTGATTATCGAGTGCACCGAAACCAATAGTACTAATATTACCTGCCAGGGTTAAGTTTCCTAGGTCTGCCAGCTGGATATCCATTCTTGCCAAAGCAGCTGCACCACCTCGTTCATCCAAGCCAGCTAGACGAAGTTCGTTGATCCAAACCTCACTATCGTAGGAAGCGCCATCATCTTCTGGGTTACGGATACCAATCACCATCACCTTCGCATACCCCAAGCTTGGGCTACCCTTCACCCGAATTTCGTGCATAGCATTGGTCTCCTCAGCCTCAATCATCTTCGAGTAAATTTCCGATTTCTTCACCCCCAATTCATTTCGTTCCTCCTTCAGCTCTCGTAATATGGTGAGCGGGAAATTAAACTCATTCTCTCTCCGCCAGACTTCCTGTTTATAGGGCGAATCCTGTGATTGCAAGCCAAGAATCGCATTCGGATCGGACATCACGAGCGGCAGCTCATATTCGTAGTAGTTATTTTGGAAGTCACTACCTATCCGCATGAATATCCTCAGCGCGCCATTCGGCGTTCGCTGATCCCTCGATTCTGCGTGTACAAACATCTTTAATCGATCATAGACCCGGAGGTCCATATCAATCTGTTTAAAGATCCCCGCAAATCCACCATCACAAAGATCCTGGACCCGGAGCGCTTGCGCCTGTTCGTTCTGCAGTGCTGCGAATACCCCTAAGGATTGCTCTCGGATAATTCCTTCTGGAAGTGTATAATTGAACGGAGTACGCTGACTGTTCTCCTCGATGTTTACGGCATCAATCTCGAAGCTCGTCTCATCTGGCTGACAGTTACCAAATTGGTTAGCGGGCTGTAATAGGTCCGCTCTAGTCACTCGACGCCACTGGTTACGCACCAATTCCATACGGGCAAAACGAAGCACTACTGGCTTCTTGAAGCCACGCATATACATCCTCATAAAGCGGATGGAGCGGAAGTCACGGATTCCGCCGACAGCCTTCTTCTCCGACCCTCGAAGGGGTACTCTGAATCGATACCAAACTCTGTTCGTTAGCGGATCTTCAATTCGGTCTGTGATAAAGGGTGTCTGCTCGCGATCCAATTCTCTCGGATCGGCTAAGTTGGCCCTCAATGGAATCTCGTATTGGAAATAAGATTCCGTTTCATTCAAGGTATTATCCTGATTGATATCCTCTGTATCTGGGATATTGGTACCAGATGTCCGGATATTGGTCTGATTATTTGGTTGCGAGTTGCCTTGTGGATTGTTGAAGTTTTGATAACGGACAGTCAGACTCGAGTTGTTATCAAAGGATTCATCATTAAAGTATTTGAAATCATCATTAGCGGGGTCAGCCTCCAAGGCCTGCCGAACATTGGGGTTAGCAGCTCCAATCGTATTCAAATAATCAGCGAACTGTCGATTTTCTCCTTCATTATCTAGACCATCCAAACCTACATCCTGCACATCCCTGGTTCCCTGATCATTATCAAATGCTCTAGTAATCTGCTGCCCAACTGGTACTACTCCCCAAGCTGTTTCATCAATCTGACGATCTGGGTTTGCTGGACTAGGTAGACCGTTCTCGAAGAATTTACGTGAGTCATTCAGGATATCTTCCGAAATATTACCTAGGTTGATATACAGAGAACCTTGCTGGTCCTGGAAATCAGGAGAGGCTAGACGAGCTGACTCGGGATCCAAGAATGGACTCAGCATCCAAAACTCCAAAAATTCTATGTTAGCAGTTTGAAAGTCGTTGGTGTTCAAAGCACGCATGATACCCCCCCAACGTTTCTCCGGGCTTCTTAGCTTCACGGTTCCATCTGATAGGTTCACCCCATCAGAGACGTTCGCAATACCATTCGGCACGTCAAAGTTATAAGGGCCACGCTCTTCTGGATAGAAGGCAAGATCGAAGGTACGGAAGATCTGTGCTTGATCTCGGGGTACCTGGATATTAGGAAATACCTCCTGCTGCGGAACTTGACTCGTGTAGGGATTCTCGTCGTCCCCTGGTCCCCGAGCACTTGGATCGATCAAGTACCAGTTCATCCGAGCCCGATTTGCCCCAGATCGAGTATCCTTAAACTGAGACTCCGGGAAAAATGGATTTCGATTAGCGTCGTCATCCTGTGGTATACTAGATAAGAACCACTGATTAACAGGAGATCGTAAGTCTACCCCACTGGAACTTCCCTCAAAGTCATCAATATAAACTAGTCCATCCTTATCCCTTCTACCTTCGTTGATTGCTCGGGAGTGACCGGGGCGCAAAACCGCGCCTTCCGCCGAGAAGTTGATGGAAGAGGGTTGGGTTGTTGAGTAGAATGGCAATTTATCCACAGCCCGTGTCAACCACGGCACTTCTTTACTGAAGTTGACATCTAAACCGTAGATTTTATTGTTTACCGGATCATCTCCTACATTAACCTTTTGGGTAAAGGGTCGCTCAAATAGTTGGAGGAAGGTGGCTCCGATATTGAAATTATCACTTAACTCATAATCGGCCCTCAGTCCCAGCATCGTCTTGGATTGGAAACCAAAGAGCGTATTATCCTCAAAAGACACGTTGATCGGGACTCCCGAACTTAGGATCGCATCATTCAGTATACGGACCTTCCCCGAGCTGTAATCCACTTCATAATCACGCCCCTCCAACAGCAATGCTCCACCAGCGGTAACGGTCACCGAGCCTGGAGGAATATTGAAAGCGCCCAAGGAAATCTCGCTAGATACACTCGATTTATAAGACCCCATGATCACATACCGATTCTTTTCGGGGAATTCTCGCGCCTGGAATAAGGTCGAGTCGTAGAGTTCTTGGTATACCAAGGAATCCACAAACTCCGGTTCCAGTTGCTCTTCCAGCGAAGTACCAAAAGGTTCCAAAACAGGGAACATGACTCGTCCGTTTGAAGGATTAATAGTTACCCCTGGTACATAATCAAAAACTCCATCTCTAGTTGGGTCTCCTTGAATATTCAGGTTATCCAAATTAAAGACTCGGATCAAGGGTACCCCTTGCAAATTACTCTTTGGCAAGAAACGCTTGAATCCTTCACCTGGATCTTCATAAAATACATCCAACTTAAAGTCTTCTTGACTCACCTGGTAAGCCCCAATGGAATAGATATTTTTCATCATCAAGTCCCAGGTAGGAACATCCGTACGTTGAGTCGTACTTTTCAACATTTTCACGAAAAGCACCTTAGGTGTCTGGTCTGCCGTATCAGTAGAAACGTTGTTACGGTTTACTGAAGATTCCCCGACATTGAAGATCTCTCCGTTGTATTTATATTCGTAGGAAACCCCAAGTACTTGGTCCGGTTGTACGTTGATATTTACAGAAATAAAACCAAGTTCAGGATGGTAAGTAAATTCTCGAGGGCTCAACTTCCTAGCACTCACTTTTTCAAAATCACGAGCCTGCACCAAATCAAACTCTGACTGAAGAATCGCAACGGTTTTATCAATGTCACGTAGTGCTTCTCCTCTTTGTAGTAAGCGAGCATATAAACCATTTGCACCATTATCAGGCAATGGCTGGCCATCACAAATCTCTTGATAAACCGGATCTTGAAAACGAGGAATCGCATCGGGGTTAACCAATTTTGTCGGCTCTCCCAAATCCGCCAGCGCAACAATATCACGCACATCCTCTACATCATTCCGGTCATTGGTAATCCAAACTTCTAGGTTCTCTAGGTGGAATAGCGTATTGATTTGTGGTAAGTTGCTGACTGCGTTTTCGAAAATATCGCGGTTATAGAAAGATAGGAAGAAGTGACGGTTTTCATCGTATTCATCGGATCGAACCTGAAACTCCTGAAGCTGACTTCCTCCTTGCAACTGAATATTTTCTCTTTGGGAACGCTGTTGTGAAGCGATGGCGGTCAGCCGTAGGTGACCAAACTGTAGTTCGGTTTTCAAACCAAACAAACTCTGCGCCCCTTGGATCAAACTTCCTCGCAATGGCAAACTCACGTTACCCGCCTCAATCTTTTTCAAGATATCGTCCTCACTGAATAGCTCACTGTTGTAATCTAGCTTGATCTGGTTATCGAAATCGAAAGTAGCATTGGTGTTGTAATTGGTAGTCAGGTTTAGTTTTTCCCCGATCTTACCGGTCACATTCATTTGGATATCCATGTCGAAATCGAAGTTGGTCAATGACCGTTGTCGTTCCGTCAAAATGGGATTTTCCAAGCGCTGATGGTCGATTCCGAAACTCAGGTCGATATTACCCTGCGGGCGAATATCCACGGTAGTTCCTCCGAAGAGTCGATCAATCAAGCTACTATTTACATCAAATTTTGCCACGGGGTCAAGGGCGCTCACGCCATTACCCCCACCTACTCCAGAAAGCTGATTGAAATAATCGCGTTCTTCTTTTTTCTTACGCCACTCCACATATTCCTCGAAGGTCATATAGGTCGGTGGACGAAAGTAGATGTCTCCAATCTTTTCTGTGATAATATAGTTACCTGTGGCGGGATCGTATTCGACATTCTGTTCGATAGCGCTGGGATCCTTTAGATCGAAAGGATTATCAGCTCGGTCATTAATGAAGTCTCCAAAACGCTCTGGTGGCGGAGGGACCGTATCCTGTGTCGCAACTACATAACTAGCTGCAAAAGGATCATCAAGACCTGAAGAGTTTGCTTGAACCGCTGGTACTGTAAATTGGGCAAAAATAACAACTACAAGGCTGCCAAGTATAAGTATTCGTTTCATATCAAAAACATGGGATTCGCAAAAGTAAATAACAGTTTTACTAGCGTGAAAAGCGATGCGGCTGATGCGAAAAAGGCACAATGGTGAGTGAGAGTAGTCGGGTTGAATAGGGTATTAAAACCTACCCCCCTATCGTTCCATTTTGTTCTTTTCTTTTCAATTCACAACTTTTCCATCCAGTGTTATCCAATTTTACACTAAAACGACTGATTAAGAGTTATTGGGATTTTTTAGAGGATTTTAACATGTCTCTTTTGCAGTGGGTTTTTAGAAGAAGGTGATCGGAAGCTACCGATGGTACATGCTTCCATCTTAAGACAGTTGTTTCAAACCGAGTTTGATTAATTCCTCTACGTTAGTCACATTAGGCTGTTCTTTTAATATTTTATTTAGTGCTTTCTGAACTTGTATCCTAGCGAAACCTAAAGCTACCAATGCTGATAACGCTTCATCCCGACTTCTATTGTCTTGTGGAGAGAAAGTTAAAGGTGCATCTCCACTTTCTTTTAGCACTTTATCTTTGAGGTCCAGAATTATTCGCTTGGCCGTTTTGGGCCCGACGCCTTTCACCTGTTTAAAGGCAACCACATTTTCTGATACAATGGCGGCTTTTACTTCATCTGGATTCATCGATGATAGCACAATTCTAGCCGTGTTAGGTCCGATGCCGGAAACCGAAATCAGCTGAATAAACAGGTGCCGCTCTGCATCATCTGCAAACCCATACAGTGTATGACTATCTTCCTTTATCTGCAGATGCGTCAGAATTTTAACTTGTTCTAGTTTCTCGATCTGAACGTAGGTGTTCAGGCTGATATTGATGTGATAGCCGATTCCTCCTGTCTCGACAATAATGAAAGTAGGGGTCTTAAAAGTTATTACCCCTTTGATATAGGTAATCATTGTGCGTCTTTGGCTCTTCGACCGATCAACGATTTAGAGACTAGCTCTTTTCCAGAAAAGCTACTGAATTTCTGCAGCTGAGTAATCGTCGAAGAAGTATGTTTTTTGTTTCCTTTTCAGCCTGTTATCTCGTGTAGTAGATATTGAAGTGGAGCTTGTAACCGACATCCCACCAGGCCAGTGTTTTAAAAGGTTAACGAAGGTACAAAAATCCCTTAGTTTTCCTCCTTTTTAGCTAATTCCACTGCAATTTGCGCTCCCAATCTTGCATTATTTAATACCAATTCAATATTGGCAGCTAAACTATCTCCTTCCGTTAGGGATTCGATTCTACTAAGCAGGAAAGGAGTCAATGCCTTACCCATAATTTTCTGGGCATGCGCTTCAGATAATGCTGCTTCAATCTTTGCCTCAATAGCCGCTGGTGACAGACTATATTCCTCTGGGATAGGATTGGCAATTAACGCGCCTCCTATTAACCCCATGCCCCATTTGTAGTGTAGAGCCTCCGCAATTTCTTCTGGCTCATCCATTCGGTAATCTACTCCCAAACCACTACTGCTGGTATAGAAGGCAGGAAAGTGGTCTGTCTGATAGCCGATCACTGGCACTCCGTGAGTCTCCAGATACTCTAGCGTCAAACCCAAATCGAGTATCGACTTAGCACCCGCAGATATCACTGCTACCGAGGTTTGAGCTAATTCTTGTAGATCAGCGGAAATGTCGAGAGTCGTCATGGCGCCCCTATGTACTCCACCAATCCCTCCTGTTGCAAAAATCTTGATCCCAGCCATTGCTGCGATAATCATAGTGGAAGCTACGGTTGTAGCACCATTTTGTTTCCTAGCTAGCACAAAAGGTATATCTCTTCGACTTACTTTAGCTGCATTTTCACCTTGTCTTCCGAATATTTCCAACTCAGCCTGTGTCAAGCCTACCCTTAAATGACCATCCATTATGGCAATAGTTGCAGGGATTGCCCCTTCCTCCCTAATCCTAGCCTCTACCCGCAAGGCCGTTTCAATATTTTTCGGATAAGGCATCCCGTGTGCAATGATGGTGGATTCTAAGGCAACCACAGCCTGTCCATCTGCAAGTGCATGCTCTACTTCCGGTGTCACGACCAATAATTTTTCCCAATTCATAATCAAGTATTTATCGCGGATTTACAGGTCCCAAATCAGCTTGTACAAATCAATACAACAGGAATTGATTCACAAATCATTTAAAAGGGAATTTTTTGGACTTACCCCTTGTTCAATGTTTGTAAAATGGAAAATTACTGCACCAATTCAAGAAGGCCCTTATCTTTGCCGCTTAATTATTCCAGATGGATGATTCCAGGATGAGTTCTGCACTCTATTTTCGCCTTTCCTTAATGTTGTTTCTCCAGTTTTTTATTTGGGGGAGTTGGTATGTAACGCTGGGTACCTATCTTTTAGAAACCCTAAATTTTACCGGACCACAAGTGGGTTTGGTATATGGGGCAACGGCCATTGCAGCCACCATCACGCCCTTTTTCTTAGGGGTATTGGCGGACCGCTTGTTTTCCATTGAAAGGCTACTTAGTATTCTGCATTTAGTAGGTGGTGTGGTGATGTGGTTTACATCCTATGTCACTGAATTTGAGTGGTTTTATCCAATGATCATCTTGTATACATTACTATACATGCCCACCTTTACCTTGACCAGTTCGTTATCTCTCCATCACGTGAAGGACGCGACGAAAGATTTCCCGCGAGTCCGGGTATGGGGCAGCCTATCTTGGATCTTGGCCGGTCTGATCATTGGATATCTAGAAGTAGAAAAAGAGGTGTTGCCGATGCGAATTTCAGCTGCGTTCTCCATCATCCATGGCCTGTATTGTTTAAGTCTCCCACATACACCTCCCAAGCCTCAGTCTGGTAAATTTTCACTGACCGATGTCTTCGGAAAGGAAGTCCTCCAATTGCTGAGACAAAGGGCCATTTTGATCCTCGTCATCGCCTTGGCCTTAATTCGAATACCATCCTCCTTTTACTATAGCTTTGTCAATCCTTTCCTGAATGAGATTGGTATCGGAAATGCCGCAGGTAAAATGACACTTGGCCAGATCACCGAGGTGGGTGTAATGTTAATCCTCCCTTGGTTCCTACAAAGATTTAAGCTACGGTACATTATCGCCATTGGTCTATTCATCTGGGGCAGTCGCTACTTACTATTCGCCTGGGGAGGCGTGCCACATCTGCACTGGATGCTGTATGTTGGAATTCTTGTGCACGGTATTGCCTACAATTTCTCCTCACTGAGTAGCCAAATCTTCATTGACCGACAGGTCCCCTCCCATATGCGGAGTACAGCCCAAGGGTTCATCACCTTCGTTACCATGGGCTTTGGAGCCTTTATAGGTTCCTATATAGCTGGTCACGTAGTAGAAGGTTATTCTCTTGCCGACGGCACACATGACTGGACGACCATCTGGCAATGGCCAGGCTGGTTTGGCATTGCTATCTCTGTTGCATTCCTCATTATGATACGGGGAATCTCCCAGAAAAAGACTACCGCCGAAACAGCATAGCTTCAGGTAACCAAAGTAAAAATTAGGTGCTTGGTCAATGTTAATCCTTGATTACCTTACCGCTATATACTTTCCCTGCGGCAGTAAGTCGATACAAGTAAATCCCTTTGGAAAAGGAAGAAATATCGAGGGTCTTAAAAGAACCAGCATTTGATTCCCAATTTTCATTACCCACGTATTGCCCTGCTCCATTGTACCATTGCAATTGCACGGGTCCCTGTAAGGTATCCATATCAAAGGTGAGCATATCCTTGGTAGGATTCGGGAAAACTCGTAGCTGCTCTTCCGCAAATGGTTCCACATTGGTGGAAATGGTAAGCGCCTTCTGAACGGCAGCTAAGGCATCGATTTGACCATGGCCTGTAATGGCGTTAGGAAACTCTTCAGGGCCTATATCTCCGCATGTGTGAATGGAATACGCGGGGACAGCTGTTTCCTCAATGATCTGTTCAATCATTTCCACCTGTCCAGCCAGATTAGGATTAGCTGAAATCATCAAGGCTACCAAGCCCGCCACATGTGGGCCAGCCATACTGGTCCCGTTCCAAGTGGCATATCCGCCGCCTCTTACAGCAGAGCGAACGCCTACCCCAGGTGCAGAGACATTGGGTTTAATTCTTAAACTACCATCCACAGTAACTAAGCCTCTACTACTGAAATTAGCAATGGTATCGTTGGAACGAACAGCTCCTACCGAAAAAGAGTTTTCGAAAATTGCCGCTGGACTATTTACACTTCCACATCCACTACTGCCACTATTACCCGCCGACACTACCACTACTATCCCCGCCGCCTTTAGGTTATTGACTACTGTTTCCATCGTGGCAAAGTTGCCTTCGTTGCAACCTTCCACTGGGGGACAACCCCAAGAATTATTAATCACGTGCGGAGCTTGATTAGGATTTGGATTTTTGCCTTCTAAATTGGTAGGAGCAAGAAAGAACTCAAAGCATTCAATGTAAGAAGCCGGAGACCCCCACCCTCTCTCCATGTTTCTACAGGCGATCCATTTCGATTCAGGAGCCAAGCCAATCTGATTTCCTTGACCATCATCTCCGACCATGGTCCCTGTAATATGTGTGCCATGACTATGATCATCGCAAGGTACGACGGAATTCAGCCCACAGGGATTATTGGAAGCCAGAATCGTATCATCGTTATGAAGTGTATTAATTTCGCGGATGGCATCGTGCCAATTGTAATTGTGGTCAGCTTGCTGTCCATTCCATCCTCTGTATTTATCCTTGATAGAAGGATGTTCCCATTCAGTGCCAGTATCCTGTCCCGCCACTACTACGCCTTGTCCTTGGTAGCCCAGATCCCAGACTTCGTCAGCGCCCGTTTTGGACACTCCCCAGGTAAGACTTCTGGCATTGCCTTGATGGTTTCCTCTATACGCTGGTTCTTCGAATTTCACCCATGGGTTCGGTTGGATTTGAGCCACTTCCGACAAGCGGGCTAATTCCTCGATCAAGGCGAGATCACCTTGGGCATAAATCGCATTCACGACAAAATAAGATCGGTAGGTAGCTCCGGAACGATCAAGGATCCCGGTAGCTCTCTTCTGAGATATTCGAGCTTGGTCTTGAAGTACCCGGTACACTAAGGATCCCTTGGCTTCCTTCGAACGAAGAAATCGGGCGCTGGAAACATCAGCTTGCTCTTTCATGAAGACGATAAATTCAACGGATCTTTTGCTTTGCAATTCAGCAATAACACTAGCATCAATTTTCGATTGCCAATCATTACCCACTGGTTTTTGCCAAGCTGCAAATAGTAGTACGGAAAGTAAAATGGACAGGTACTTCATATTATCCTTTTTAGTTCATTAAGCTTATGACACTTGTTTCTTCTTGAAGAAATTTAACTGGGTAGTGTTGATAGCGGAAGTAGATCTGCAAACCATTCCCGAGTAAAGAACAGCTGTAGCTAAATCCGCGTATTAGAATTTTTTTTGATATAAAATCCGAAGGATTTATACTTTAATGCTTCGGTCTTTCGTTCATAAATTCCATTTGGCTGATAGCTTTACATACAAAGACTGAACGCTAAAGTAGTGCCAAAGTTACAGTCCACCCCTCAATCGCACCTTAAACCTCTACCTATTGAAAAAAGGCTGACAAAATCAGTCAAAACGAGTCATAAAGTTCATCCCTAGAGCTAAGTGCTTGACACACAATCCATGACGTAAAACCAACAGGCACTTAACACTTCCAGTAAGGTCAAAAGCACACAAATACATTGTTAAAAACCAAGAACTACCGCTTTCTTGGAATTGGGAACCGTTTAGAAACATATTTATACCGGTTTTAATACAGAATTAGCATCAAATATTTGGAGGTAGACATTTTTTTCCCTTATTTTTATTACGGTGTTGATAAGCGTATCAGCACTCTTACTTTGAAAATCACGTACAAATGGAATTCACTACAGTCCTGTATAATGCCTTTTCGGGGATTAGTCTCAGAGAAGCCAGTGCCGTAATTAGATTCCTAAGAGATCATGTTAACGATTCAAATGAACAGCACATTCGAGACGCCGTTGATTACGCCTTGAAATTGAAGCCTTCTTTTGGAGGATTTGTATTAGTTGCTAAAATCGATAATGAGATTGTAGCCTGTGTCGTAGCTAATCGCACAGGAATGGAGGGCTATAGCCCGGATCACATTTTCGTTTTTGCTGGTCTGCATACAGATTACCGAAAAGAAGAAGAAATGATGCAAACAGTTCTACAGAAAGCACTTAGTTACACCGGAGGCCATGTAGCCATGCACGTAATGCCAAATCATCCAGAAATGAAAATGTTACAAGATGCTGGATTCCGTGCAGAATATTTGGAACTTCGACTCCAAAAAGTTCAACCTAAACCTGCAAGTGCTGTTGCTTAGCCAATCATTCCCAGGCTAAGAAATTTTGTCAAAGTCTTCACCCTATCGAACAGCACCTTTCATCCCTGTGCAAATTTAATCCCAGTTTAAGTTTTTGAATCGTTCTAGTAATGATCGTCTGAAGGGAAATTATGGTCGCTCAGAGTGCATCCACTCTGGAAGTCATTTTATTGCCTTTTTTCTCACTTTTGCTTCCCAATTTTATAAGTTTGGTTTTTGCAGAACTGCAAGACACCGGATTTGGGAAACAGAAAACCTATGCAAAGAATTATAGGGCGATATAGTGGCAAACAAAAGGGTCCTTTACTTATCTGTCTGGCTGGTATCCACGGTAACGAACCAGCAGGTATCCACGCCTTGGAACTCATGTTCAAGATGCTCGAGGTAGAGCCAATTACGAACCCAAGATTTACTTTTAAGGGAAAGATCGTTGGACTGCGAGGCAATTTAAAGGCCATTCGAGCAGGTAAAAGATTTATCGAAAAAGACCTCAATCGCCAGTGGACTCAAGACAACGTTGAGAAATGTAAAAAACTACCTATCAACGACTTATCACCAGAAGGGCAAGAGATTAAAGAGCTAATTTCTTTGATCGAAGAAGAGATCAACTCTTACCAGCCAGAAAAGTTCGTTTTACTCGACCTGCATACTACTACGGCTACTGGGGGAATCTTTTCCGTCGCCACCGATGATCAGGAAAGCGTTAGAATAGGAGTAGAATTACACGCTCCGGTTGTAAAGGGTTTACTCCAAGGGATCCGAGGAACCACCTTACATTATTTCAACAATCGCAATTTCCAGCCTGATACCGTAGCTGTCTGCTTCGAATCCGGACAGCACCAGGAACCGCTTTCCGTGAACAGAGCGATTGCCGCCATCACGAATTGCCTGCGAACGATCGGTTGTGTTCGAGCAGAAGATGTGGAAAATCGCCATGATGAGTTATTGATAGAATATTCTCGTCATCTTCCCAAAGTCACGGAATTGATCAATTGTCATTCTATCAAAGATGGAGATGAGTTTGAAATGGAACCTGGCTATCTGAACTTCCAAGCCGTGAAGAAAGGTGAAGTTTTAGCTCATGATCGAAAAGGGCCAGTAACAGCCTCTGCAGATGGCTACATACTAATGCCTTTATATCAAAAGCAGGGAGATGATGGATTTTTCTTAATTCGGAAAGTAAATCAATTCTAAGAAACTGCTCCTGGTACTAAGAGTCTTCTTCAGCCATTTGCAAGAACTGCATTTCGTACAATTCTCGATAATGCCCATTTTCCATCTTGAGTAGCTCCTCATGGGGTCCAAACTCCTTGATCTCTCCTTTATCCAATACTAGGATATTGTCGGCATGGCGAATGGTTGACAAGCGGTGGGCAATGATGATCGAAGTTCTTTTAGCAATTAGCGTCTCGATGGCAAACTGTATGACAGATTCCGTCTCTGGATCAATAGAGGAGGTTGCCTCATCCAAAATGAGAATATCAGGATTAAAGACCAGGGCACGGACAAAGGAGATCAATTGACGCTGTCCCATAGAAAGGGTTGCTCCTCTTTCCATTACCTTATAATCATATCCTCCTGGTAATTTTTCGATAAAACGATCTGCTCCAATCAATTTGGCCGCAGCTATTACTTCTTCGCGGCTATAGCGTTCGTCTCTAAGTGTAATATTTTCGAAAACTGTTCCGGAGAATAAAAAGACATCTTGTAGAACTACGGCAATCCGCTTCCTAAATGCCAGTAGTTCATAATTCCTAATATCTTGATCATCCACCTTGATCGCTCCCTTCTGAATATCGTAGAAGCGATTTAAAATATTGATGATCGTAGTTTTCCCGGAACCCGTTCCTCCAACAATAGCCAGCGTCTCTCCGGGATTAATATCAAAACTTAAGTTCTTTAAGACATAATCTCTTTCTCGATAAGCGAAAAATACATCTTCAAAGGCGACTTTCCCGTTCAACTTATCTGGTTTAATAGTGCCCTCATTCTTGATAAACTCATCCCGATCCAGCAAGGTAAATACTCGCTCCGCAGCCACTAAGCCCATTTGCAGGGTATTAAACTTGTCCGCCAACATCCGGATGGGGCGAAATAGCATATTCAAATAGATTGGGAAGGCCACCAAAGCGCCTAAGGTCACACCATTTTCCAATAAGGACTGTTGAGCGCCCCACCATACCATCAAGCCCAAAGAGGCCGCTGATATGATCTCCACCACAGGATAGAATACTGCATAGTATAATATGGAATCCAAGTTAGCCTGCGTATAGGAACGGTTAATGGTCTTGAACTTAGTCATTTCATCTTCCTCTGCATTGAAGATTTGAACCGTTCTCATACCGGTGATTCGTTCTTGCAAAAAGGCATTCATCCGCGAAATCTGCGTGCGCACTTTTTGAAAGGACTTTTTAACCTTCTCCTTAAAAATATAGCTGGCCACCATCAGAAACGGCATCGTCGTCAAACAAATCAAGGTGAGCTGCCAACTGGTGTAGAACATAATGGACAGCACCACAATCAAGGTCAATACATCAGCAATGATCGTGATCACACCTTGCGAGAAAACCGTATTAATGGTTTCGATATCATTAATGGTCCGAGTAGTAGCTGTGCCAATGGCGGTACGATCAAAATAAGTCAAGCGAAGTCGTGTAATATGCTGGAACACCTTGACGCGTAAGTCCCTAATTACAGATTGGCCTAACCAACCGGCACTGAAATTAAAGATATATCTAAGAATGGTTTCGGCCATTAGCAGGACGAAGATCAGAAGGGCAATATTTGTAAGGCCTTTAATGTCATTGACGAAGATGTAATCGTCAACCATTTTCTGAATCAGAAAAGGGCGCATCGTGGCCAAGGGTGCCAGCACAACAGCTAACACTCCCGCAAGTGCAAAAATCATGCGGTAGGGCTTAGCCAAGCCTATCACTCTTTTCAACAAGAAAAAATCAAACTTATTCTTATTTGGGTCCTTCTTTGCCTGGTTGTTTCCCATTCAATAGAAATGTATTTAGGAACGCAAAGGTTTAAAATGCCCAACATATTTCCAATTAATGCGGAAAATAATCCAACACCTACGCTTTACATGTATTCTCTACGGCTCAGATTTGGCCTTCATCCGCAAAACTGTAATAGCCTTGCTCTGAAATAATCAAGTGATCTAAGACCATGACATCAATCATCTTACCCGCCTGTACGAGTTTCTGTGTCAGGCTCTTATCGGGCTGACTTGGAAACAGGTTTCCAGAAGGATGGTTATGACACAAAATCACGGAAGCCGCCTTTAAGGACAGGGCTTTGGTGAAAACTACCTTGGCATCCACGACGGTGCCAGCACTGCCTCCTTGACTAATCCGAACACGATCTAGTACTTTGGAAGCTCTATTCAATAGGATAATCCAAAACTCCTCTTGATCAAGATCAGCTATCATCGGGGCAACGATCTGGTAAGCATCGAGGCTGCACTTCACCTGCTGTCGCTCCTGGAAACTAGAGAACTGAAGCCTCCTGCCTAATTCCAGTGCCGCGAGGATAGTTATGGCTTTAGCATCGCCAATTCCTGGAAACTTCTTTAACTCTATTAAGGTGCAACGTCCAAGCACCTGCAAGTCATGTTGAAGATCTGAGAGAATCGTTTGAGCCAGCCCTACCGCAGTCTGAGTTCTACTACCTGATCCAAGCAGAATGGCTAGCAACTCCGCATCTGATAAGCTCTTTCTGCCCTGACGCAACAGTTTTTCACGAGGCCGGTCAGCTTCTGCCCAGGCTGTAATGGGGAGATTATTGTTATAAAGTCGAGGTAAATTTGCCGTTTTTTCCATTTTAGAGTTGTCGCGTAATGTGAAATTATCAATAGGAGATCACCTTTTTTAATCAAAGGCGACCTCCGATACTCTACCTATTTATGCTTCTTGCGTTTCGGTGGTAACTTTTATTTCCGCAGCCACCTTGTTGAGTAGGTCGATAAACTTGGGAAGATCGTCTTCGAAAAGTAAAAGACTGTTCCGGGTAAAACCTTCTTGATCTTTTTGCTTGTAACTTTCAGTTACCACTAGATAAGGATTACCTTTAGCGCTTTCTTTTACATCGAAGAAATAGGTTCTGGACAGGGTGTTTAATCTTTCTGAGAGCACGATTTTCTTTTCCATTTGAAAAGGTTTTTAGCTAAAAAAATTATTGACTCGTATAAGACGCCTAAAAGATCCGAATTCCATAATTTTGGAAATATTTTTTTCACCTCAAAACTCAACCCACTACTAATCAATCATTTAAAATGACTAAACTTTCTTTTTCATTCAGGAAAGAAGAGCGGCTAAAAAGTCGAAAGACGATCGATAAGCTCTTCAAGAGCGGCCAGTCTTTTGGTCAGTTCCCTCTGAGAGTGGTCTGGATGGAATTGGAAAACCCCATGGGTGAAAGCCCTGTTCAATTTGCACTCACCGTCCCTAAAAAGAAGTTTAAACGAGCCAGTGATCGAAATCGAATCCGGAGACTCATTCGGGAGGCTTATCGACTCCAAAAACCTTATTTTTATGACCACCTTCCTGACCAATTAGAGCAGTTGGCAATGATGGTTATCTACACAAGCAAAGAGATGCCAGACTATGAGACCGTTGAAGCGGCCATGAAGCAACTATTAAGGCGCCTTTCGAAAAAGTGTAGGAGGCCTCTCCAATGAAGCCCTACACTTAGATCAATCATTCTGAATCAACCAACCTCTCCGCTTTCTGGATGATCTTTCACTTGGTATACTTGTTATATTTTAGAGCAGACGCTGCTAAACTCCTACTGACTTGGCGCTAGGACCACTTAAAAACAAATTCATGAAGCACCCTTACCTTCTATTTTTCATGCTATTCTTCTCTTTTTCCCTAGCGGGACAAAAAGTAATGCAGATTGAAACTTCTGGTCGGGTAAAAACTCGAAAGATCTTCAAAGGCGAAGGACTAGAATACAATCTTCGCGAATCCGACATATGGACTTACGGCGTGATCGAGGATTTCAACATTGAACGTAATCTTATTGTTTTTGGCGATCGATATGTTAATGTTGACGAGATCGCAGCCATTCGATACTATAAGCCAGCAGCTCGACGAGGCGGTATACAATTGGCCTTATTTGGTGCAGCTTGGTCCACCTTTGCGCTTGTCGGTACCGCTACCGACGGTAACCCGGATACCAATTATCGCTGGTCCGATGCCATTGTTACGGGTTCAGCCATGGGCTTAGGTTATGCCACCGCTCAGTTGTTTAAATACAAGAAATTCAAAATCGGGAAAAGAAGACGGCTTCGATTAATTGATCTCACCTTTCTCGCACCACCTAATGATCCTTAGCTGCAAGGATTGCTTTTTCTATATAAAGAATTGGACAGCTAATTCATATCCTTTGAGTCCTAATCCAACGATGGAGCCTTCGCATTTTGGAGCTAGATAGGAATGATGGCGATAGCTTTCGCGGGCATGGATATTGGAAATGTGAACTTCAATAACTGGAGCATCAATGGCTCCGATAGCATCTGCTATCGCTATGGAGGTGTGGGTAAAAGCTCCCGCATTGAGGATGATACCATCATAGATAAACCCCACCTCGTGAAGTTTATCTATGATTTCCCCTTCATGGTTACTTTGAAAATAATGGATAGTGACCGTAGCAAATTCTTGCTGTAGTCTTGCAAAGAATTCTTCGAAGGTCTCATTACCGTAAATGGACGGCTCTCGTTTACCTAAAAGGTTCAAATTCGGCCCATTAATAATGATAAACTTCATAACGATCTAGTTAGCGTGATCTGACAAGAATTTAATGCGCACCAGTTGAATTTCTTCAATCGTAATATCATCCTCTTGTAACTCCTTGTAAGCTTCTTCGACTGAATCTGAATCCGCATCCATGAAGTAGTCGATGATATCCTCTCTAGAGTATTCATCTACATTTTCATCGATGTAATAGTCAATATTTACCTTGGTTCCAGAGGTTACAATAGCATCTAGTTCCTCCATTAAATCCTCCATGGAAAGGTTGTTGGAAGTAGCCAAATCTTCCAGCGGCATTTTCCTATCAATACCCTGGATGATACTAACTTTCATCTTAGACTTGTTGGCTACCTGCTTAACTACAAAGTCAGTAGGTCGGATGATATCATTTTGCTCAACATAATCCTTGATCAACAGAATAAAAGGCTTTCCATATCGCATAGCCTTTCCAATACTCACCCCTTGGATATTAGCCATATCTTCCATGCTAATCGGGTACTGAGTAGCCATGTCTTCCAAAGAAGGATCCTGGAAAATAACATAGGGAGGAATACCTTGTTGCTTCGCTTCTCTTCTCCGCAGATCCTTAAGCAGGTTCATCAGCTTCACATCCAACACAGCAGTTCTTCCGGCAGGCTCACTAGCTTCCATGGTTTCCACATCATAATCATGGTTTAGTGGAACGTGCATGGCATAGGGCGCTTCCAAGTAAGCCCTGCCCTTATCAGTCATCTTGAGTAGACCGTATGTCTCAATATCTTTATAGAGTAGGTCATTCAGCAAGGCCTGTCTAAATATAGAAGACCAGAAGTTTTGATCTTTCTCTTTCCCCTTACCAAACAACTCACGTTTATCAAAACGGAAATCCTTCATTTCCTTGGTCTCTCTACCAAGCATGAAGTCGATCAAGATCTTAATACCGTAGTTTTCATCCAATTCCAAGACTACCTTTAGTGCATCTACTACTTCATCCTTAACCTCAATTTTTTCTTTCGGGAAACGACAGTTATCACACATATTTTCACACCGACTATCATCGTACTGCTCTCCGAAGTAATGTAGTAAGAACCGACGACGACAACTTGTAGTCTCTGCGTATGCCA
>CAJXPD010000167.1 GCA_913057785.1 uncultured Lewinella sp.
TCCATCGTCATCGTCTCCATCGTCATCGTCTCCGTCGTCATCATAATCCTGACAAACAAAATCGCCTAGCTCATCAAAGAATAGTTCTAGCCCATTGTCTAGGTCAATCTCAAAGAATTCCTCTCCAAACTCAATTTCTATACTAGCACTATCGATAGTTATCTCGGGAAAATTCGTGTTGATATAGTCCAAAATACCCTGAAGTAGGCTATCCACTACAATTCCTATTTCCATATCGTCGTCACCACTACTGATTACGACCCCATTTTCGTCTACCAGAATTTCGAGACCATTGGCGAGATAGATGCCAAATATCTCTTGGTCCTCATCGTAGAAGACCTCTGCCCCTTCAATTTCTATATTAGGGTACTCCGAATTAAGATAATCTAGTACAGCTTGAGGGAGGCTATCAATAGCAATTTCTTCCCCCTCTTCACATGGACTAATGTCGAAATTGATCGTGGTACCGTCACCACTTCCGTCGCCGGATTGATCAAGGGTAATGTCAATTAATTCACAACTCGTACCGATTAGGCACAGGGCTGCAAACATGAAGAACAGTAACTTTTTCATGCACATTTAATTTAAATTGTTCTGTATTGGTTTTTTTTACTGGAATTGCCAAGTAATTCCTAGTGCTCAACTGTAGTGAAACAGCTAGCCAAACTGAGGAAAAGTGAATGCTTGAGCGTAGCCTGGGCAAGCCAGCAGGCCGACGAATTACTTCCTGATCAAATGCTACCGGCTAAGTATTATTTTGGAAGTAAAATGCGAACCTGAGGTCAGCCCAGTGATGATGTAGGTTCCCGGCAGCGCCTGTGGCATGTCTACCCAGAGTTCCCGAGAACTTACCTGATGGTGTGTGAAAGGGATCTCTTGTCCCACTAGATTGTATATGCGAATGTTTTCAATTGATTCATCAGTCCTTATCCGGAATTGACCTTGATTGGGATTGGGGTAAGTCTGTATTGTTGGCGGTTGGATTGTACTTGATTCTTCGTTGGAAAGAATCAAAAGGTCTTCGGATAGGATAAGGCTAATGGTATCAGGTACAATGGCAGTCTTTGAGATTTCTGAGTTAATGAGCACTATACTGTCAATTTGGATATTGAAGGTGTCTTGTATCAGCCCTACGATGATATCTTCCATCACTATGGAGAATTCACCAATGGTGCCGATTCCAGAGCGAGATTGATTTGGATCTTTTAGAGAAATGGCCAATTCAGCTTTGCCATTCTCATTGTCCTTAGTGAACAGCATTAACGAGTTTTCTGCCTCAGGACTGTCGATCCAACTGTCTTCAGTAAATGCGAATTCGAAATCTATTTCTTCTGTGAAGCTACTGGAATAGCTCAGTTGTAGGGCCATACCATAAAAATCTTCCACTTGAAAGGCTTCGTTGCCTAGGAGTAGGCCAATTTTGAGCATCAAATCCCCATCATCAAAACTAAGACTAGGGTCAAATTCAATCGGAATGGAGGAACCTGGCAAACCATTATTATAATCTCCTTGGCCCGAACCAAGATGTATGTTGCCAAAGTTATCTTCAATCGCATCATCAATATCCTCTTCATCTACAATACCATCCCCATTGCAGTCGGCATGCGCATAATTCACCCCATTCGGGAAGAAGCTTCCCCAGGCCTCAATAATGGGTTGAGCCTCCCAGCTGGTGTCCTCCTCAGCTCGCATGGGTCCGGTGCTCCCAAATACAGTCCCTAAATACAGCAGATCCACACCATTAACAATCCCGTTGTTATTGACGTCCCCCGGCCATACTTGTGCAGAGACTTGCCATGTAGACAAAAAACTTAAGGCTGTGAGAAGTAAGAAGTTTCGCATGTTTTTAATCCCCATTGTAGAAGCAATGTTTCGTGCTATTAACGATACAAATGTAGGAGTAGCGTATATCTTTCGCAATTACATTTTTTTAGTTTTGTCAGATACTTTTATCTGTGTAATTGATGAAAGGCTCGCTGTGTGAAGTGATTATTAATTGATAAGTAGTGTATTATGGATAATAAATTAGTTATTATTGTATGTGTTTGATGGTATTTGTCGAATATTTGAAGTTCTTGGTTTTGAATAATCCTTCGCAAATAGTAGAAAGTGATATACCATGGTGAGGAACATAAAACTTATCTCAATACTCAACTCCCTTAATCCTCGTGAAGTTCGAGCCTTCCAACAATTCGTTGATTCACCCTATTTTAATCAGGACGAAAAACTAAGTCTCCTGCTTACTTCTATTCTCCCGAGGCTAAGCTATGAAGGTTCTTCTAGGGAGCTAAAGGAGGGTTTATATACCACAATGTTCCCCAATGAGATCTATGACGATAAACGTATGCGATACCTCTTTTCGAACCTCAGTCAATTGGCAGAGCAGTTTCTTTTGCAGCAGTCTTATCGCACCAATCCCATCCAGCAACAACTGACCCTGGCAAACATTTCTAACCAAAGAGGACTCCCCAAGTTGTATGGCCAGACCATCCATAAGGTAGAACAGCATTTTAAGACGCAGCCGCAACGAGATGTACTGTACTTCCAGCAACACCTTGAGTTGCATAGGATTAAAGACGAGCATTTTCAGCAGCAGCGCTTGCGCAAATTTGATGAAAACCTCCAATGGGTCTCTGATAATCTTGATCGCTATTATTACCTACAAAAGCTGCGGCAGGCTTGCATGATGTTAGACAGACAAGCCATTCTTACGGCCAACTATGATTTGGGAATTTCAAAGGCATGGCTGGACCACCTTTCGGAGCGATCTTTCTTCGATGAGCAAATCATCCGGATTTATTACACGATCCTAATGTGCGCTTTAGAGGAAGATGAAATCCAGCATTTCCAAGCATTGAAGCAAATGCTAGCTGAAGTAAATGAGGAGATTACCAATAGTGATCTAGCGGATATATTTCGCTTTGCCATCAACTACTGTGCCCGAAAAATAAGAAAGGGGAGGAGCGAATACTTAGATGAAGCCCTGCAATTGTACATTCGAGGCATTGCTTCAGAGTTGTTCCTGGAAGATGGCCATCTATCACCTTGGACCTTTACCAATGTGGTTAAGCTGGCCTTAAGGCTGGAAAAATTCGAATGGATAGAGGAGTTCATTCCTAAATATGCTCCTAGTCTGCCTTCTGACTTTCAAGAGAATGCACTACACTATAATTATGCCGAATTGTACTATTACCGTAAAGATTTTGATCAGGCTTTGACGCATCTAAATCAGGTGGCCTTGGATGACTTGAACTATGCCTTGGGAACCAGAGTCATGTTGGCAAAGATTTACTATGAAACTGCTGAAGAGAATGCCCTGTTGTCATTGCTGGCCGCCTTTAGTCTATTTCTCAAGAGAAACCGTAAGATATCAGCCAATATTAAGCATACCTACCTGAATTTTTGTGACCTGTTGTTTCAATTGATACGACGAAATCCCAAGAAACTTAGTAACATCAGGAAGAAAATTGAATCTACCAGTCTGCTGACTGACCGAGGGTGGTTACTGTCCATCTGCGAGCAAATGGAGCATGAATTGCTCACTTGACGAGCATAAGCCAAATACAGCTTCAACCAGGTCGGCTCTGCCAGTCAAATTTTAACACATAGGTGCTGTGCTATATATATGATTGCATTTTATATCTCGTTATATTTATAATGGCAATGGTGTGAAGGGACAAAAGTTTGCAGCTCCTTCATTCAATTGCGCACAAACAACCTATTTTCTATCCGAACAACGCTAATACCCTATGAAATCCGTTCTCTACACACTCTCTTTGCTATTGTGTTATACCCTAACTATTGCTCAAACTTCCCAAAAGATCCTCTTTATCCGAGGAGGAGATGGGACAGGGGGCTTCCTCGAAGGTGGTTTTGATCATCATCTTTGTAACATCGATGATTTTGATACTTGGCCCGGGAATCACGGCTGGGGCACCCTGGCCGACGCCCTAGAAGATGAAGGTTTCGAGCTGACGCAAATTGAAGAAGGTCCCGTGGAAAATGCTGGGCCAGTTGACCTCTTATCTCTGAACTTATCAGAATATGCAGTAATTGTAATGGGATCCAATAATGTTCCTTACTCCTCAGCCTTAGTCGATGCTTTCGAATCCTACATTAAAGGTGGTGGAGCTGCCCTCTTTATCAGTGACGCTAATTTTGGTCTAGATTGGGATCGGGCCCCAAGTTCTGATCAATCCTTTTTGGACCGTTTTGGCTGGGTGATGAATCAAGATCAAGGTACGTATACTGTAGAAACATCCGATTTTGCATTACCTGGGCATCCGATTCTGGAAGGGGTCACCGCATTCAAAGGAGAAGGCGTTTCTCCCATCACCGTTGCTGACTACAATGTTCCCGAGGTAAATACTACGATTCTTGTTTCGGTTCCTTCAGATAAGTTCGTGAAGCGCAATGACGGCCCTGGGATTGGAGCTTCCACCCCAGCTACCGCTGATGATGCTGTATTGGTGGTGGCCACCGTAGGAGCGGGCAGGATTGCTGGCCATTTTGATCGCAATACTTTTTTCAATGTCAACGGGGCCGGTACGGACATAACCGAGCATGACAATCGCCAATATGCCATTAACCTATTCAAGTGGTTGGCAGGCTCTACCTTGACCCATACCGAGCCTGTTTTGGGCCAACCGGTCAATGCCTTCGATTTTTCCTATCAGTGGAAGGAAAGAACTGTTCGAATCAAGACGGCATTAAAGCGATTCCGAGGAGTAATACTGGACACCTCAGGCCGAATTTTGCAGCATTTCGAGAACGATACGGAATTGAAGGTCGGGCACCTGCCTAAAGGGTTCTATATTGTAAATGTAAACAACTGTGCTACTTACTCCTTCGTCATTCCGTAGCGAATCTAAGGCTAAACCATTTTGATCTAAGCCATCATTTTGGACTTTCAGTACTCAATTCGAGCTGCAATGTCCCACCTTTGGTCAGTTGGCTATGGGTAATATTGTAACCCGACAATGATTGACCGTCCCAACTTGCTGAGGTAAGATACGGGCTGTCCGGACCATTGCCGCTGGTTTCGATTCGGATGGATTGCCCTGGGTAGTAATCTGGCTGCAGCTCAATGTTGATCTTATCAAAGATTGGGCTGCTCAACTGATAGCTTGGATCGGCTTCTGTACCGCCAGTCATCTGGAACAAGCCAATTTTGACCAATACCGCCATCGCCCCCATCAGTCCTTGATCTTCATCACCCTTGTATCCTGTTGCTGGATGTAGGCCCCCATAGACTTTCTGAGCAATTTCACGGGCATAATATTGAGTAAGATCTGGGCGTCCAAGATGATGGAAAATAAAGGCGGTTTGGATGGAGGGTTGATTTCCGTAGTTGATCGGTATGCGAGAGTATTCTGGGTGACTCTCTCGTTCATGTCGATCTCCGGCCGTATAATTAAGTTCCTTAGCTTGCTCAAACTGAGCTTGTAGTTTCTCAACTGCTTTTTCTGGTCCACCCATTAAATCTGCTAAGCCTTGCAAGTCATGTGGGACAAACCAGGTTGACTGCGCTGAGTTGGATTCATTAAAGCCAGTATTGATGGTATAGGGATCGAATGGGTCTTGCCACTGATCGTCGACTGTCTTCGGACGCATCCAGCCCGTTGAGGAATCATAGGTATTGGCATAATTCTTCGATCGTTTCGCGAAATAGGTGGCATCCTCCGTTTTGCCCATTCCCTGCGCCATCTGTGCTAAGGTCCAATCCTGGTAAGCGTATTCCATAGTGAGGCTAGGGCCGTCTTGATGATAGCCAAATGAGCCCTCAGGTATCGGGTAGGGGACATACCCCTGATCGATATAGTACTGTAAGCCCCCTCCTAAAGTGGTTTTGTGCTCATAACCTGCTCGCCCCATCGTCCCTCCGGGCATATGGTTCTTCTGCATACCTTCATAGGCCAATTCCAGGTCAAATCCTTGAATCCCTTTTTGATAGGCACTCACAATAAAGGGGGTAGAGGATGCTCCCGTCATTACATGGGTGTAATTCCCACCGGATGGCCCTCTTGGAATGAAGCCCCCATCTTGATAATAGACCAAAAGGCTATTAACAAATTCCTCGTAGATGTCTGGATATACCAAGCCCCAGAGCGTGTTCAGCGTCCATTGTGCACCCCAAAAGGAATCCGAATTGTAGTGATTGAATTTCGGCTGTCCATTAGATCCAAGTGGTAATTGTCCAATCCGGAAACTCTCTCCTGTATTATCTGGGTAGGCTCCATTCACGTCACTAATGATTCGTCTTCCCTGCAGAGCATGCCAGAGGTCAGTGTAAAATCGTCTCTGGTCCTCAGCTGATCCCCCTTCCACTTCGATTCTACTGAGTAATCTATCCCATTCCAGCTTCGACTCAGCCTTGATTTTCTCAAAATTCCATCCCGGCAATTCTTCCTTGAGATTGACTTGAGCATTCTCTATAGAAGTGTAAGAAATGGCTGCCTTCATTAGCAGAGGGCCAGAATTCTGGTCTAGTTTTACCAGGAATTTACCGTCTTCCCCAGCAGTAATTCCTTCTACATCATGATCTAATTCTATGGCAAAGTATACGGTGAGATCCTTGGGACGTCTCCTTGTCGGTGCATTGGTCACTGATCCCACTAGGAGCCGATCACTGACTTTTTCCAGTTTTCCTTCCTTTAGATCACTTGGTCCCATTTTCCCCCCTAAGTTGAAGACTATTCCTCGTTGGTCTGCCACTGGGAATGCATACCGATGAAATCCAACTCGTGTTGTACTGGTTAGTTCAATGTCAATATCATAACGGTCCAATATCAAATGATGCCAACCCGGACTTGCAGATTCCTTCTCATGACTGAAGGGAGAGTAGTAATCCTGAAGAATAGCATTTTCTTCTCCCTCAATGAAATGAACGGGAAGGACCGATAAGCCGGCCATTTGCCAGGCGTGAACATGGCTTAATCCTCGGATGGTATCGGTGTCATATCTGTATCCGCTACCCCATGCGCCATCTATTTCAGTGTCAGGACTTAGATTGACCATTCCGAAAGGTCGACATGCGGAAGAGAAAAAGAACCAGCGAGAATTAGCCGCATCAAGAAAAGGGTAGACTAGGTCCACTTTTGAGGAAGCAGCTGCTTCCTTGGGCTCGGAAGGGGACTGGCAAGCAGAAAGCAGAAATACGGAGAAGGCCAAAGCCATCACCTTTTTAGGTAGAGACTGGATCATGTTTACAAGGACTGGTTTTGAATTTCGTTTTGTTATTCTCTATCAAGTATACTTTATGATAGATCAATCAAATGTATTCAATTTCCTTCGCATTTGCAATGTTGCGACATAGGGACAACTAATTGACACAAGGAGTCAAATCGCAGCAGAAGAAGGAAGCTAACTTGCCGTTGGACGAATTGCCGATTCAAAGTAAATAGCGAACCAAAATCCTCAAACCAATGAAAATTTATGTGCAAACAGCATTAATTAGCCTTGTAATTCTATTCAGTCCGGGTTGCAAAAAAGATCCAATTCAACCTGGAAATGGAAACAATCCGAACAACCCCAATCTCCCACCTACGGAAGAGCAGTTGCGCGACCAGATTGAGCAGGCCTTTCCCTTCACGCCCAATCAACCTTTGGACGCTGTCTACCAATGCGGCCGCTTAGGTTCGCAATTGTTGTGGTATTTCTCCTTGCAGCCTGATGGCAAGATGCAGGTCTTATTTACCACCGATACCCATCAAGATTTTGTTTTCGAAGGAAGCTATACCTATTCCAACGACCAACTGAGGTTGCAAATGCCAGGAGGGCCGACTATGCCCTTCCCCAATGGACTAGATGAACTGAGCACGGTAGTTATGCCACAGTTCGGAACTGTCGCGGCCTTTGCCACCGACAATATGATCTGCCTCTGTGATGGCCACAATCTGAATAGTCAGCAGCCTCCGAAAGTGCAGGCCAACTACGACTGCCCCATCATCAATGTTCAAGGAGCAACTGACGAGGACAACGCCATTGAGTTTGTTCATCGTGAGATCCCATTTGATTTACCCGTTCCTGGTTCTATATTCCGCCAACAGGATATCTATGTGAGTGGAGCGATTAATCCTTCCATTACTAGAGCGTTTGGAATTTACCGGCAGGTAGGAGATAAGTTTTATGCCAGCTTTCGGGTCGCTAGCGATTTCATTGATTTTGCAGGAGATAAGCTTCCTATTCAGTTGAATATCACGCCACCTTTCGCGGATCATAATATCATCAGTGGAGAATTTCAAAACAATGGGCAGGCCATTATCGTGGATCAATTAAAACCGGAAGAGGGGGCATGCGATCTGAGATAAGTTTGAGTTAGATCAATAAAAAAGCGGTTGTCCTCCTAAGAAAACAACCGCTTTACAATCCTATTAGATAGCTTTAGAACCCGTAAGAGATTCCTAAAGTGCTAAAGGATTGAGTACCATCAAACTCAAATTCTGCTTGACGGATACCGAAATTAAGGCCAATGCCGATTCCCTTCCATACGTTGAAAGAAATGGTGTTGATCCAGGTGTATTCAAACAAAGGAGCTTCTTCCGAACCGTCAGCTGGCTGGCTGTAAGGTAGGAAAGTACTGAAATTAGAGGACCAATTAACTCCCCCTGTAAACGCCTTATTGTAAGTGATTTTGACTTTTGATCCCAATCCTCCAGTAGTCTCAATCGGACTATCTGTGGACGGAAAAGCGATCTGGTAGGTCAAAGGATGGATTACCGCTACAAAATTAGGTAGCTGGTGAGGTGTGTAGGTACCACCCGCACCAAAACCCAAAGACCCAGGCTCCAAGAAATTGAAAATAGAGGAGTTGAAATCTGCCATAGCAGAGATCGCAAAGTCCTGGTTTAAGCGTAGACCATAGAGCGAGCCCACAGCCAATACGTCGGTAGTACGATTTTCCAGGAAGCTTTGCTCCTCCGTATTATCATCGGTATCTACATCAAGGCTTTGCCAGGCCGTATTGGAAGTGAATGTGTTTCTCCAAAAGCTCTTCTCCTTAATGATATTGGCGAAGGCATTCAAGCCAACCGAGAGGTTAGAAAAGGAGGAATTCGGGTTGGCATTACTTTGCCAGTTGTTGGAGCTACCGAAAGTCAAGCCGATCACACCATCAAATCCAGTTTGCCAGCCAGAGAGAATTTCGATCTGGCCATCTAATTTGGCAATTTCTGCAGCGAAGGAATCGACTTTAGCCTGCTCAGCAGCTTGTCCAGCAGCTAATGCTGCCTTCTGAGCTTTTAGTTCTTCTAAGGTTTGTGCGTGAGAGAGAATAGATACAAAGCACAATAGCAATCCTAAACTAAGTTTTCGTAACATTGGATGTCCCATTTTTCTAGTGAACATATTTTTGTAATTAGTCAACGGTTCTTTTGACGCGAATAATTTCAGAAAGTAACTGAATTCACAAACGCAAAATTAAGGCTTTTTGTTCGCAATGATAAGTTGTTGTTAAATAAGCGTTTAGATAGAAGGTGATAGTGGTTTGATAGGGGGAGAAAGGTAGTTAGAACTAAGCAAGGACGTTGCTTCTCAGAACTATTCTCCCTACCTGCTATTTGTCTAATCGTAGTTCGAGATCCTCCTGCCGGCCAAAACCTTGTACCAGGATTCGGTCCTTTTTGATCCTTATGATAGAGTAGGAAGTTTGATCGGGTGTATCAACCATGCCTTTGAAGGTGAGATAATGAATGCCGTCTTTTTCGCCGTAGGCTCCGGCGTGATTGTGCCCATTAAAATAGGCCTTGACTGAGGGGTGGGCGGCTAACACTTGTTGAATGATGTGATCATTCCAAAGGTTATGTGGATCAACGGGATGGATCGGGAAGTGGCAAAATAGGATTACTTTTTCTCCTTTACGATCAGCTTTTCGTAATTCTTTATCTAGCCACTTCAACTGTTTCATACTAAGCCCTCCATTCCAAGTTTTGGCATTCACCTTCTCAGCTGATTGTACTTCTGTCAATAGCTGGGAGGCTTCCCTTTGTTTCCGTTTGCTAAAGCTGGCAAAGGTGCTTAGGTCATTTCCATCTAAGGCAATAAAACGCCAGCCTTGTTGCTGGAAGCTGTAGTATCGTCTTTTTAGACCCATACGTTTTGGTACCTTAGGCTTCAAGGGCTCAGCTACAGAAAAATCATGATTACCCAAGACCTGTTTCAAAGGTGCTTGCAATTGATCAATGATGGGTTGTAAGGTATCGAAACTTGCAAAATCCTTATCAATATAATCTCCCAAATGTACCGCAAAAGCCAAATCATGTTTGTTGAATTCGGCGATACAGGCTTGGAGTTTATCAGGGGAATTTCGGTAGAATCGTTGAGTAGTGGAGGGGCAATCACAGTACTGACAATCTGCAATTACACCGAAGGTAATCAAGTCTTCAGGAGACTGAGCGGTGAGAAAAGAAGCAGAAATTAAAAACAGCAGTAAGAGGAAGCGTTGCATGATCGGGTAGGTTTTGATCAATGACCCAAACTTATGAAATAAAGGACGGGTATTTTCATTTTTACTGCACCAAATAGGCATGCTATCTCATGAGGGTCAAGGAACTGCTACGAGTCGTTACCCTCCCGTCCGGCCCAACAAATCGGATAATATACACATAAACACCTGGATCAACTTCCTGCTCATTATAGGTGCCATCCCATCTTTCGCCTTCAAATATCATGTTTCCCCACCGATCGAAAATCGTCATTACAATGACTTGGTAAGGAGTATTAGCCGCATATACCTCAAAATAGTCATTGATATTATCCCCATTAGGAGAGAAGACATTAGGAATGAATACGCTCGCAAAGCTTAGATACAAAACCAAATTACTGTCGCATCCTGAAGCACTCAAAAGCTCCACTTGATGCTCACCTTCTGCTGCGAAACCCTGACCAGCAATTTCATAAGTAGAACCGGGGAGAATGTCAGCATAGACGGTATCTGCTAGATTATCTTGAACATCTACCTTCAGTGTTACAATACTATCGCAGCCTTCCGAGGTTAAAAACTCAGCGATATATATTCCTTCCTCTTCAATTGACTGATTACCAAACAATAGGCGCTCTCCTGCACACAGCGTTTCAAAGCGCTCAGTTTCCACTACAGGTATCGAAAAAACGAAATCCTCAGATATGCGACACTTCCCCGTATTAAGATTGACTATTCTTAGCTGATAATTTCCTTCTCCATGCATTTGCGAAAGTTCGGGATAAATTTCTCCTATCAATGCGACTCCTTCCTTGTACCATTGGTATTGAAAATTTGAATTGGCTTCTACGGCCAAACGGAAGTCAGGATCACAAGGGGAGCTTGTATCCAATAGCTCAAAGTCCAATGTGTTTTCATTCTTTAGAACCAAATTATCCAAAAGATATACCTTAAGCCCTCCTTTCGGAAGGCAATCATCTCCGATCACTATGGCATTGATGTCAAGGCTTGGTTGAATGGTCATGCTAACCTTTTTCCAAGCTGGTGCCTGATCACTAGAGAAGACTTCGGACCCCAATAAATACCAATCTGGGTAGTTCGTCGGGCAATCGAAACCAGGGGTAAACGGAAGATTGGAGCAACTTGGTGATCCAAAGAAGGTGAAATTTATAGGAGGGGAGTTTGTCTCATCCAGAAACCCGATGTAAAAGGTGAATTCATAAACAGCATCTTTTTCCATCGCATAATTTAGGCAAACGCCGACATACTCTTTGTGTATTTCTGAGCCACTAGCATCTTCAATGCTGCCGGCAATAAATGCGACCGCTCCATCACCATCCGGAAATGGGCTAAGCGTGGGAATGGAAACGTAGTCGCATTCGTTTAAATAATCCGAAGTACCACCTGAAGCTTGTTGCCATCCTCTCACGCAATTCATTTGACTATGATCACTCGGGCAGCAGATGTAGTCCTCAAAAGAATGATTGGGCACTAGGGATTCTTGCACCACAATTTCACACTGGCAATCAGGATCATTAATATCTACGAGTCCATCATCGTCGTCATCAAGAGCATTATCACAAATCTCTTCCGTGAGAAAATGTCCTGTACTGGTTTCACTTGGACGGTAACTCATAAATAAGGACAAAGTAGGGAGTAAAATGCATAGAAAGACACCATAGAATGGGCGCTTTCTCTTATCATTCCAGAATATAAACATGCCGAGCTTTCTTGTATTTGGGTTTATCGTTTCTATACCAAAAAAAGTAAATAAGTTCAACTACGACAAGTGTCCAGGTTGTAACATTTAGCTTCTACCAACAATTGGAGCGGTTTAACGTGAAATTCACACTAGGGTACAATAAAAAAGCAGACTACCGCTAGGCAATCTGCTGCTTGATTTTACTACGAAGGACTACATAATTTGTACCTGTCAACCGGAGGTTGGATGGACATGCAGTCGAATATTAAGCATAGTTATAATCAAATGGTTTCGAATTCAAAGCTTACGCTATAATCTTCCGGCAGAATCGGTACTAAGACCCAATGCCAACGCATTTCCCAAGGTTCGCAGCCACCACATTCGCTTACCCGCACGAGGAAATTGTACTTACGCTGATTTTCATTGATGGTAACCCGTCGAGAATAGAAACGCTCACATCCAGTGGCACCACCAAACTGTCCTAGCAGGGTATACTGAGAGAAATCTATACTAGGCACCGTGCCTTCGCAAGGTCGATCGGTAAACAAGGCTTCTAATGCTTCTGTAGAACGGATGATTTGCTGATTCTCTCCCCCTACGAAGCAATTCAAATCCAGTAGTTCTTCGATGTCACCCAAAGTCACATCTTGTTCAAGACCACAGAGGTTAGCTTTGTCACAGGAGAAGGTCATACCTAAGATCAGGAGGAACGCTAATGCGCTGATTGTTTTCATGTTTGTTGTCGTTTTGTCTAGTAAGACGGTTAAGTCACTTTATTCGGTTGGGCTCCTACCTAGTTTATCTCGTTCGGAGCAGAGAATATTGCCATTCGAACCGGGTATCTGGCCATCCAGCACTAAAGGTCAACGAGGGCCTAGCAGGGCCGATAGATTTGTAGAAAAAAGTACAACATGAAGATCACAAAAATTTTTTCAATGAGCTTTGCATTTATGTTAGCCGTTGTGGCAAAAGCTAGCGAAACCCTTTTACCAGATCCCGTTCAGGGCAAATACTTCCAGGTGGTAATGATCTGGATCAAAGATCCCGGCAAATTTCAGGACTATGGGCAAAAGGTCAGCCCCATAGTAGCTAAATATGGCGGAAATGCCGAGCGCATCATTTCGCCAGTGGAGAGTTTCTATGGCGGAACAACTGCTAAGGAGTTCGAGGCTCCACATATGGTGAATATCGTCTATTACGATAGCAAAGAAGCTTACGAGGCTTTTGAAAGAGATCCCGAATTTCTGAAGATTAAACATTTAAGAACAGAATCCATTGAGATGGCCGGGATAGGAGGCACTGTTCTAGGGGGTGAACTAAACTTGCAAGAGGTGGCTAATCGACTCTACATGATTGAATTTGCTTACTTCAGCGATGAAGAGGGTAAGAAATATAAGAAGTATGAGCAGAAGGCACGTTTATTCAGTGAGCGATCAGGTTTGCATAAGGAGAGGATTTTGCACCCAGATACCAAATTTGGTGATATCGACCTACCCGACCTCGTGAGCATTAAATACATAGAAAAAGCTGAACACAAGGCGAAAATGGAAGCGGATAAGGACCATCCAAAAGTAGAAAAACTCTATGGTGAGGCCATCCGAGATCTGATTTGGATTGAAGGTCGAGCCGCTTTTGTCAACTTGAAGTGATGTCAAATCACCTAGAGCCATAGCCAAGCGGAGGAGAGGGGTAAGTTTGCTTGAACACTTGAACTTACCCCTTTAGCCCACTTATCTTTGCTAGGTATATCTTTTGAAGTATTGCCGTTCAAAAATATCAATCATGCCTTTACGTCGGAAAATCAGCTGGTGGATTGCTATAATCATTGGCATAGGGATGCCGCTTTACTATAAGGTGAAATTTCTCATCTTGGATTTGATCACGCCGGAGGACATCTTGAACTGGACCCTTCTCCTGGAGTTTGCCTTTGGATTTTTATTGGCAATTGCCATCATCAAGGCTCATGATCGGGTAGTCGATTTTCTCAGAAGCCGTTTTTCACAGGAAGAAGCGGGGATTCGAAGATTTCTATATCAATACTTGCTTTCTAGTGCGATGGCTGTCTGCACGGCCGTTGTCTTTTCGATTGTTTTTTGGGATTATGTCATGGGGATGCCTGTTACGCAGGAGTTTGTATTTGATTATGCCATTTTGGGCTTGTTGATCCCTATTTTGTTGAATGGAGTTACGGAATCCCTATATTTCTACGGTCAATGGGAAAAAGAGAATTCCGAGAAATTGAAGCTGGAAAAAGAACATATACGTACTCGTTATGAGCTGCTACAGAATCAACTGAACCCACATTTCTTATTCAATTGCTTTAATACACTCAGCGTATTGATCACCGAAAGCCGCCAAGCCGCTACAGATTTTTTACAACATTTATCTCAGGTTTATCGATATGTATTGGAAATCAAGGAACAAGAGTTAGTCAGTCTACAAACAGAGGTACAGTCCTTACTTTCCTTTGATCGTTTAATGCGATTTCGATTTGGCGATACTTTCCGGTTGCATCTGGATGTGCCAACGAATGATCAAGATCTCTATCTTGCCCCTTTAACCCTCCAAATGCTGCTAGAAAATGCGCTCAAGCACAATCACTTTTCGGAGGAGGCACCCTTGGATATTCGGGTGAGTTTAGAAAAGAATCGATTGCTCTTTAGTAATGATCTTCGTAGAAAAAGTACAGTAAGTGGGACGGGTACTGGACTACGAAACCTACAGCAACGGTATGCCTATCTCAGTTCCCAGCGCTTAAACCTCGAGGACAATGGTCAGTTTTTTCATGTCAGTGTCCCCCTAGTTCAAGTAGAAACCTTATGAAGTACGTCATAATTGAAGATGAAGAACCTGCCGTAAGAGGCCTGCAACTTTTGGTACAGCAGGCAAGGCCTCAAGCTGACTTTTTAGCTAGTTTTGCAGCAGTGAAGGAAGCAGTACAATGGCTGTCGGTGAATCCTGCTCCTGACCTGATCTTTTTGGATATTCATCTCAAAGACGGAATGGGCTTTCAGTTGTTCCATCAGATTGAGGTTCCGTCTCCCGTCATATTTTGCACGGCCTACGATGAGTATCTCATGGAGGCCTTTCAAACGAATGGTATCGACTACCTGTTGAAACCCCTCGATTATAAGCGACTATGTCAGAGCCTGGATAAGCTTGATGCATTGCGTGTTCATTTTAGTCAGCAAGCCGGGGCGAATGTCGAAGTTCTACTGAAACAAATCGCTAATAGAGAGGGTACCTCCAAGCGATTTCTCGTGCGGATGGGTAAGAAATTCTTTGCCATAGAACAATCGGAGATAGCCTATTTTTTTACGATGCATGCAGTAGTATTTTTAATGACTCGCGATGGGAAAAAGTACCAAGTGGAGCAAAGTTTGGAAAGTTTAGAGCAGCAGCTGCCGAAGCTTCAGTTCTTTCGCATTAATCGCCAATACCTAGTAGCCTGGAAGAGCATAAAAAGCTTTGAAAGCGATTATGGTTCATTTCCCGTGTATCTTGATCCACCCACCTCGGAAACGATCAGAATTAGTCGACATAGGATCGAAAACTTTAAGAAATGGTGGGGGAGTTAAGGGATCCTTCCTTGGAACCACTTCAAAAAAAGAACTGGCGTAGACGCGAATCTATACACCAGTTCCACCGTAAAGAATCTTCGTTGACCTATCTCTTTAGGGCCTATGGGCCGTCGAAGCTTAGATCCAATCCCAGTACCTCCACCAAGAAGTACAATTCCTGACTGTAGGTTTCACGCCTTTGCTCACTGGTCGTTCCAAATCCATGCCCTCCGCCCCAAACAATCTTTAGTAGGGTAGGAGCCGCCTCGATTTGCTGGTGCTCCTGCATAGCGGCTACAAACTTATAGCCATGTTGTGGAGGTGTAGTATTGTCCTTCTCGCCAACCGTGATCATCATCGGGGGATAAAGAGTGTTGGATTTGATGTTGTGATAGGGAGACCATTGGTACAAGGTGTTAAATTCCTCTTCAACAGCAGGGGAACCATAGCCCCTGGTCCAACCTTTGAAGGGGGTGAACTCGGTATATCGCAGCAGATCTAAGGAGGGAATGCCGATCATTGCTGCTCCGAAAAGCGCGGGTCTCTTTTGCACGGCCGCAGCCGCCAACGAGCCACTTGCACTCCAGCCATTGGCTACTATGCGTCCCGCTTCTGTATATCCTTCCTGTACAAGAAACTCAGCAGCGGCGATGTAATCTTTGATGGCTACAGGTCTATTGTTTCGGATGCCTGCCTCCTTCCAAGCATCTCCGAATTCTCCGCCCCCTCTAACCCCAGGAAGGACATAGATACCACCCATATCAAGCCAGGTCAAAAGGTGAGGCTGATACCAAGGTACAGCCACCCAGCCGCCGAAACCGTAGGCGTACATGTAGACAGGATTGCCCTGGCTTTTCGGTAAACCTTTTTTGTGCACGATATAGATGGGTACTTTGGTGCCATCAAAGCTTTCATAGTAGGTATTGCGTGTAACGTACTCACTCTTGTTGATCGGGAGACGTCTCTTAAAGAAATCATTACTTTGGCCTGTCTTAAGGTCAATTCGATAGACGGTGGAGGGATCCAGAAAGGTATTGAGCGTGAACCAAGCTTCATTTCCACCGCTAACTCCCTGTATACCAGATCCTATCCAACCGGTTTCCAGCTTAATACTTGATTGCAGCGTGCCAGAGCTTTCATAGATCTTTATCTCCTGCTGTGTTCCCTCACGATATAGCAACACAAATTTCCCATCAATGAAATTCATGGCATTACCACCAGCTGTGCTGCCACCTGCTAATACTTGATCCTGCGCAGGAATGAGGGTTTTGAACCCGTCTCTTGCTTGGCTATTAATTTGCACAACTTTGCCATTAGGAGCTTGCTCGTTGCTGTAGAAATAGTATTGTGACCCTTGGTTACCAATATAGTTGAAGGCCGCTTTTGCTTCAGGTACTAAGCTTTGGGCTGTTGCATTCTCCTTGGTGGAAAGAAGATAAACGGTATTTCGGTCGCTGCGGCCTTGATAAGCTTGGACAACTGCATGGTCCCGATCCGCATTCATGAACAAGCTGTAGAGGGTTGTGGGCGATTTAGGAATATGAAAGATACGTACATCGCTTTCTGCCTGGCTTCCAATTTTATGAGCATGAATGCTGGTATTCAATTCATTCTTTGCCAACTCCTCTTCAGATCCATAACGAACATAATAGAAGCCCTGGTCATCCTTTAGCCAAGCCACAGCAGCACTGGTCAGGCCATGAACCTCATCTTGCAATAGTACTTCCTTTTTGAGATCATAAAGCCATAATTGACTCCAGCGGGATTGGTCTTCATTGATCAGTAGGGCCAGATATCTTCCTTCTGGACTCACCGAAAAGCCATTGTAGGTAAGTTTTTCTTCCTTCAGGACCTTATTCAAGTCCAAAACCACCTTGCTAGCGCCCTCAAGACCACCTTGGCGATGGAGCAAGGCATGTCTCTTGTTTTTTGGCCAGGTGTTATAGTAATAATATTCCCCAGATTTTTGCGGCACGCTGTAGTTGGTTCCCGTGTTCTCCAATTGCTCAATTCTAGCATTGATACTTTGGTATTGCTCAGTTTTGCTAATGAAGCTTTGGAGTAGTGCATCCTGATTCTGCATCCAGGTCTTAACCTTAGGATTTTCGACTTCTTCTAGCCATTGATAAGGATCTGATATCTGATGCCCATGATATTCATTGATTACCACCTCCTTTGTGCTGGTCGGGTAGGGCAAAGGTTGTCCAAACAATTCAAGACAAATCCCTATCAAGATGAGAGGTAAAAATGGATGGAGTGATTTCTTACGCATATTGTAGTTGTTTTAGTGCTAATTTTTTCGCACTTCGGGTGAAAAAAATATATTTGACTTTTCCTTGAGGAGGAAAGATAAGCTTGACGTCAGTCCAGCAAGAGTTTTTCTAGCTGAGCCAGGGCTCCGGCTTGCTGCGGATTCGTCAGCTGTTGCTGAATTTGGAACTGCAGCTCGGTTTTTCCAGCGCTTAAATGATGAGCCAATCTTTCTGTCTGTCCCAAGTCATTGATCTTTCGGAAATATTGGACAAACCAATTTTCCATACTTGGTTCGTTCAAATAATCTAGGAGATATGCGCGCAGTTTTGAACTAGGATAAGTATCTAGAAGGTTATCTGCATGCTGTCTGATCAGCTGCTCTTTATCTTGCAGTTGCTGACTGATAAGACAAAAGGCTGGAAGACAAGCAATTTGTTGTAAGGTGGAGAGGGCTTGCCTGCGCACCGCTGGATTTGGGTCTAGGGCGAAGGGTTTTACCTGTGGAAAAGAGGTGCGACGTCCCCACTGTCCCAATTGATGTAGACTTCTAATCTTCTGAGCATCATCTGCTACCTTGAGGCTTTGAATAGTTTGGCGGTAGCTTGTAGCTGAATAGGGTTTGTCAGCGATGGTACGCAGGTTTGTACTAAGCATTACTAGGGATAGCAGCACAAGGACTATTAACGCAGAGAGCTTATACCTGGCAGGTGAAGCAGCATCTTTTTTTGGAGTTAATACCCTTTTTATTCGTGTGCTTAGGCTATGTGATCTTGTGAAAGAGAGAACCAGTTGACTGTTTCGAGGAGAATGAGTAAAAGCTGCTATGGCCAAGAGATTTTCTGCATAGGAATATCTATTAGTACCCAATTTTATCATTTGCTCATCACATGCCCATTCTCTGTTCAAGTGAAACTGCCGGAGGAGCAGGTGGATCAAGGGGTTAAACCAATACAACGCCCTGACTATTATTGCTAGAATATTGAACAAGTAATCGTTCCGTTGGATGTGTATCAGTTCGTGCAATAGGACTTGTTGCAAGCGTTCTCTTTCCCAGGTAAGCGCTTGGACTGGGAGTAAAATGATCGGTGTTTTCCAGCCATAGGTGATCGGAATCGGTGCGGAATTGCTCAAGAGAACCTTAGGAGAGATAGTAAGTCCCGTTTGCCTTACCAACTTTTGCCACTCTACCTCCATTACGCTAGGGTCATAGACTTCTGCCTTTCTACTGGCATATCGCAGCAAGAAGAATTCTAATAGTACTTTTCCAAAAACTAGGATGAACCCAATCAACCAAAGACCGATCAAGAGTGTATCAAACCGTCCAGTCAGTTCTAGGTGACTTGCTGGATAGTGCACGGCGGTGTTATCCTCTTCAAGGATTGGATTAGAACTTTCTAAGACATGAAATTCCAGGACGTTGGGAATAGAAGCTGAGGCTGGTGCATAGGTTTGCACTTCCCAGCGGGAAGATGAGCATAACATAAATACGGCTAGCAAGCCAAATAAGCCTATCCGCCAAATCCATTGAGCCTGCCTAGCCAATCTGCCTTTTGTTAAAGCAAACAGTGCTAGTGTTAGGAGACTGGATTTCCACAGCAAATTAAGCAGTAGATCTATACTCCATAAACCTGCTTCAGCAGGTGCTATGAATTGGAAGGACTGCATCAACTACCTTTTTGTTGGGAATCAGATTGCTTTGCCTTTTGAATAAGCGCTGATAATTCTTCAAGCTCGTTAGCCGAAATTCGTTTTTGAGACAACAGTGCCGACATGACCTCTGGTACCGAACGATTAAAGTAGGTGCTAAGTAAGTGGTCCAGTGCTGATTTCTTCACTACCTCTTTCTGTAAAGTAGCTGAGTAGAAATACTTGTTCTTTTCGTTTCGATGTTTTAAGTGACCTTTTTCCTCCAAGATATTCATCAGCATACGAACGGAGTTATAACCAGGTGGATTACTAAGCTCCTCCAGGACCTCTCCGACACTCGCTTCTCCCAGCCGATGAATGATATCCATGATCTGTCGTTCGCGTTTACTTAGGTCTTCGTAGATTTCACTTGACATAGTGTAAATTTTTTCGCACTTGCAATATTAGCTTTTCCTGCGAAACCTGCAATAATATGTGCAAGTTTTTTCGCACTTATGTGAAATCAGCCAGACTTTTGACTCTAGAGGCTTCATGAAATATGAAGCTGATTAAAATCTGACAGTCTGTACTTCAGCTTACAAAAGCAGGAAAAGGCTTGCTTAACTGTCTTTATTTTGTTTTCTTTACTATACTTCAGAAGTCTTCCTAACGGAAGCATGTATGTTAAAAACTCATCTCAAGGATTGCTTTTATAGCGTTCCATCACTGGTAGTGTTTGCATTTCAGTCCTACCAGTAACGACATTTCCTAGTGAGCGACAATTCGGTGATTTCTCAATTAGTATTTTCTTGTTAGCCTTTGGCCTAGCATAGGATTATTCCTAACAAGCCAAACCCGCACTTTCCCCAACTTACTGGACGGAAGAATGGGACAGCTTTGCGGTTTTAGTTCCTAACAAGATGAACATTTGGAGCCTATTAGTCATACGCTAACCTTTTTCGATAACAAGATGGAAAAAGGGTAGGGGATGGTATGCCCAATCGTAAGTGAGTGATTAAATTTCACTGGTAAAAAAAGACAACTAAAGTATTCTTTCCTGTATCTAGGTTGGGAGCAATTGACGTTTGCCTGCTTATATATGCAAAGGGAATTCTCCTATTGAATTTACCAAGCTAGAAGTCTTTTACCTACCAGTTTCCATTTAATCTCTTCAGTTGAAATTCAGCATCAGTCCATAGGCAGTTAGTCATGGCTGACATGGGTTTGTTATGCCCGTTGGAATCTTCTCTTCTGAGCACTTACGACCTGTAAGCCAACATTCTGGAACTTTTGTATTAACTAAATATTTTGAAATGATGCTACTTACTAGTAAGAAACTTAGGCTGTTATTACTAGGGAGCCTTTTCTTGATTCCAGCTTTGATTTTTAGTCAAGGCACGGCTTCGATCAAGGGAAAGGTTCTCGATGCGGACACCGATGAACCATTGATTGGTGCCACAGTGATTGTTGCTGGAACAGGCTCCGGTACAATTACTGATTTTGATGGAAACTACGTGATTGGTGGCTTGCCAGCCGGAGAACACAAGGTTGAATTTACTTACACTGGTTTTGCAAAGACGATTGAAACCATCAACCTTTCTGCCGGTCAAGAACTAACGCTAGACATGACGATGGGCGTTAGTGCAACAGAGCTGGATGTAATCGTGGTAACGGGTACGGGTGGACCAGTTGAGAAAAAGAAGATCGGTAATTCGATTGGCTCTATTTCCACCAAGAAACTGCAAAATGTGCCGATCAATTCCTTTTCTGATCTGCTTACCGGACGAGAGCCAGGGATTGTGGCTTTACCATCTGGAGGATTGACAGGAGAGGGAACCCAGATCCGTATCCGAGGTTCAGCTTCTCTTTCTCAGCTAAATGAGCCCATCGTAATTATTGATGGAATCCGTGTAGACAATGGAGGTGGTTTTGGTGCTGGTGGTTTCGCTTCCGCAGGTGGAGGTGGAGCTCCTTCACGCTTGGATGACATCAACCCAGAATCCATAGAAAGGATCGAAATTCTTAAGGGAGCTTCTGCTGCGACTCTCTTTGGAACAGAAGCAAGTAATGGGGTGATCCAGATTTTCACTAAGAAAGGAATTACTGGAAAACCACAAGTAGACCTAAAGTTTGCTCAGGGTATGATGGACTACCCCAGCCGATTCCAAGATAATGTTGGCTTTGCTCGCACGGCTAGCCAGGCCCAGGCACTATCTAGCTTTTATGGAGAAGACATCAAACCCTATCAACTTATTCGTAGAAACTTCACGGAAGAACTATTTGAGACAGGGTCTTCGAGCAATGCTTCGGCAAGCGTGTCAGGAGGGAATAACTTAATCTCTTATTATGTTTCCGGTCGCTACTTCTATCAGGATGGACCTTTCGGTGGTCAGAATCGAAATTACCCAGCTGGTATTACGACTCAGGCTACCGACACGGATCGGAAGGGACAGCTCAATGTGAACTTAAACATCTTTCCAAGTGAAAAATTCAATTTCCGAATCACCTCTGGCTACTCCAATACTGCTTTTACTACACTACAGACCAACAATAACATTTATGGTGTAGGTTCTCTGGCACAATTTAGCAAGCCTGAATTGGCTGGTCCAAATAACCAGACAGGAACGATTGCATTTGCGACCGTTAATGAGGTTTTACAACTTTCTGTGAGTCAGGATGTGCGCCACTACAATGGTAGTGTAGCTATGAATTACTATCCACAAGATTGGCTAAAACTGGATGCCGTATTTGGGGTAGATTACTCTAATCAGAGTAGTGTGGAATTCACACCGTTTGGTTGGAATATCGATGGTTTTGCCAGTAATAATGCCAATGGACAAAAAGACTATACCGATCGAAACTTTACTGCGATCTCTGCGGAAGTAAAGGCTACGATGAATCATAATATTACTCCCAATATCACTTCTAACCTGATCTTAGGGGGACAGTTGATTCGACAGGAGGAGTTGATTCAGTCTGGATCTGGTACGGATTTTCCTGGTCCAGGATTTGAGATTTCAAGTGCTGCAGCTAATCAGCAGTTGTTTGAGTTGTTCTCAGAAGTAATCAATGCTGGCGTATTTGCCCAAGAACAAGTGGGCTTCGGTGATCAATTCTTTTTGACGCTTGGGGCACGTTTGGACGGCCATAGTGCTTTTGGATCTAACTTTAATGCGGCGGTCTATCCCAAGGTATCCTTCTCCTATATCCCATCTGATGCCGATTGGTGGAATGACATTGGACCGATCAGTAGTTTACAACTAAGAAGCTCCTACGGATGGGCTGGTTTGCAACCCGGTGCCTTCGACGCATTGACTACTTACCAAGCCTTAACTTCGACTTCGGGCGCAGGTATTGTCCCCAATAACCTTGGCAATGCCGATCTAGAACCAGAAATCTCGAAAGAATGGGAGATTGGTACGGTAATCGGCATGTTCAACGACAAGATTTCACTAGAAGCCGTGTACTGGGATCGAACAGTGGAAGATGCCCTCTTTGCCCGCCAGTTTGCCCTTTCCGGTGGCTGGAGAAGCCGCCAGTTGGTGAATATTGGAGAGCTTTCCGCTAATGGTGTAGAACTTAAGCTCAATGGAACCGTATATCGCTCACGAGATTGGAGCGTAGATCTATTTGCCAATGCTGCCTTCATTAAGGAAGAAGTAGTTTCCTTAGGGGGAGCACCTCCGGTGAAAGTAGGTGGATCCTATCCGCGTTACCGCAATTTCTTAATCGAAGGCTTTGCCCCGGGAGCACAATTCGGCGCTCAACTGGTGGAAACAACTGGCGATGCTTTGCCGATTGACTTCAATAGTGATGGACTTCCTGATTCTAGGGATGAGATTGTAGCCTTCCTGGGTTCAAAAGAACCAGGTGATTTGAAGTTGCCTACGACCATTGGTGCAGGCGGTGTTTTATTGAAGGATGAGGATGGTGATGGCGACTTCTTAGACCATTACCTAGGTAAAGGAGTTCCTGACTGGCAAGGTTCATTTGGTGGTACGGTGAAGTTCCGCAACTTCAGCTTGACTACACTTTTCGAATACAAGACCGGCAATTTCCGCATCAACAACTTGACGGGGGCCTTCCGTCAGGCTAATGCTAGTATCGGCCGTAACCTTCCTGGATCAGCACTGGTAGAAAGAGACTACCTATCTGGCGGTACGGATGGTCAAGGGAATGCTCAGAACTCAGGTGAGGTGCGTTATGAAGCCTTGAAGGGTTGGTTATTTGAAAATCTCGCTTTGGCACCTTTCTCAGGATTAAATACCATAGAAAAGGCGGACTTCATCCGTTGGCGAGAATTGAATATCACTTATCAGATCCCTACTTCTTTCTTGAAGAAGATGAATCTGCGCAATGCGTCTTTCACCGTAGCGGGTAGAAACCTGGCTTTGTTCACAGGCTACAGCGGTGTGGATCCAGAGATCAATGTATTCGGTAGAGGTGGTGATGGAGATCAGAATGATACGACGGATCAGAACTTCGGTGTAGGTATCGAAGCTTTCGGTTGGCCAATTCCTCGCCAGATTCTGTTCACCTTGAAAGTGGGTATTTAATTTAAAACATTCATTTCCTTCTCATTGAGAAGTCAAAAGATAGATCTATGAAAAATCTATTAAAAGCTACAAAACACTACAGCTTGAGATTGTTGCTGGCTGTATTTGTTTTAGGGTCTTTTACGGCTTTTTGTGATATTTTT
>CAJXPD010000168.1 GCA_913057785.1 uncultured Lewinella sp.
ATTTACTACGGACACTAGCCCAGGAAGGGTCAAACCAGCATAAGTATTGATCAGGTACAGCTCATTCAAGATGATGAATTTTGGCACCAATAAGATAATGCCGGGAATCATCAAACTCCCTAGCAAAATAGAGAATAGGAGGTTTTTAAAAGGAAAGTCTAATCGCGCAAAGGCAAAGCCTGCCAGTGCGGCAAAAAATACATTAGCAATGGTTTGAATCGTCGTTATAAGTACACTATTGAACAGCCATTGGCTGAAGGGAAGATCTCTCCAAACGGCTTGATAATTGCCTAGGGTCCACTCTTCTGGAATCAGTTTGATGGGCCATTCAAATACGTCTTGCTCCGCATTGAAGGAAATGGAAAGGGAAAACAAGAATGGCCCAATATAGATCGCTGTCATCAGAAACAGCAGACCATAGAACAGAATCTTTTGCAATTTTAGTTGTTTCATTGTATCGTCTGCTGATGATTAATAAGCTTCCGAAGGGAAGTATTTCTTCTGTACCCAGGTTGCACCAAATATGATGATGGCAAGGACAATTGCCGAAGCCGCTCCATAACCTAGCCTGAAGTACTTAAAGGAGTTGTTATAGGTGAAGTAAGACATCGTAGTAGTAGAATTCACTGGCCCACCACTCGACATCACATAGATCTGGTCAAAGACCTGAAAGCACCCAATTAATCCTAGTACAACCACGAAATAGGTGACAGGGCGTACCATTGGTACTGTGATCTTCCAGAACTGTTGCCATTGATTGGCACCGTCTATCTTTGCGGCTTCATAGAGCGACTGAGGAATCGATTGTAGACCAGCAAGGAAGGAAATCATGAAGTAGCCCGATGTGGTCCAGATGTTCAAAGCCATGATCGCAAATAGGGCAGTACCAGGGTTGGTGAGCCAATCCGTTCCCTCTGCACCAATGAGTGACAGTAGATAGTTCAACAAACCAGGCTTGGAGTAAATCCACACGAAGATGATCGAGGTAACCACCGATGAAGTTATCGCGGGAATGTAAAAGGCCAATCGAAAGAAGGCCCGCCCGCGCAGCTTCTGGTTCATGATGAAAGCCAGGACTAAGGCTAAAAGCGTCTGGATAGGGACCACACCAATAGTGTAGACAATGGTATTCTTGATCGAGATCAGAAAGACCTTATCCTGAAATAATTCCACATAGTTGGCTAACCCTACAAAAGGCCGATCCGGAATCAATAGATTCCAATCGTAGAAGCTTATGAAGAAAGCAAATAGGATCGGGAAAAAGGTGAAAATGGAAAATAGTAGTAAGGGAAAGCCAATGAAAAGATAGGCCGTCCGAGCCTGTTCCTTTCGCTTAGCACTGAATTTCATATCTAATGAGTTAAAGGATTGTTGAAAACTATCGCCCGACAAGTTTGTACTTTTTGATCTGATCCTCTATTTCTTCTAGTGCGTCCTTAGGAGACTTGCCCGTAAAAAAAATAGCCTGGAATGCGATCACTACTTCCTCAAATCCTCTTTCGCTATATTCCACTTGAAAAGGGCGGGCGAATTCTGCACTTTCCATGAATACCTTATACACGGGATGTTCATAGAACCCATTTGCCTCTGCTACACTTTTTCGACTTGGCATTGCTACACCCGTTTTGGTCCAGGAAGACATTCCTTCCTCACCTACTAGGTAATTCATCAGCTGCCAGCTTTCGTCCACAAAGGCGCTACGTTTAGGCATGGAATAGGCTGTGGTGAAGGCCACCGTAGCTTTCTGTTTGCCAGCAGGTAAAGGAATCATTCCAAATTCTATTTCGGGATAATTGTCTGCTAGAAAGGGAAGGAGCCAACCCCCAGAAACAGCCATGGCCGAAATCCCTCTGCCAAAGGCATCCCCATTCCACGCCACTCCCTGATCTTGTGGAATCGTAGCAATGCCTTCTTTATAAAAACTATAATAGTAGTCTACGGCTTCAATGAAGGCAGGATCGGCAATACCCAGAGATCCATCTGGATTCTGGAAATTTCCACCATTCTGATAGACAAAGGGCATTACCATTTCCACTACCGGTTCTACGATAAATCCATACTGATCTGTTCGGCCATCCCCGTCTTTATCTTGGGTTAGTTTTGTGGCAATCTCTTTAAAATTGTCCCAATTGGTAGGCAAGCTATCTATACCGGCCTCTCGGAAAAGCTTTTTATTGTAGAATAAAACATAGGCGTTGAAGTCTTTCGGAAGGCCATATTGAACACCATTGCTCTGGAATGCCTCTAGGGCAAAGGGGTAAAAATCCTCCGTATCGAAATCCGGTGTCGCTTCCATAAATTCATTGAGGGGCTGCAAGATTTTGAAGCTCATATAGGATGGGGCGGTCATACCCTTTAGAAAGAACAGGTCAGGTGCAGTATTGGTGCCCAGCATAAGCTGTAGTTTCTCGCTGTAGTTTCCAGGGATGGGTTCAAATTTGAAATCCACTTCTGGATACTTAGTCTGAAAGTCTGCCAGGGTATTAGTCAGTAGTTTCGTTTCACTTGGACTAGAGACCCAACTTGAGACTCGAAGCTCCTCCGCTTGGCGAGGCCCACAGGCAGAGAGTAAAAACCACAGTCCTGCCGAACACCAAATACTAGCTTTAAGTTTCATACATTACTCTAATAAAATTCTATTGTATATAGAAGTAACAAAATTATGTTGTAAATCTCGGGATAAGATAGAACTTCCAATAATTGCATTTATACAGAAAGTAGCACTATTTTTGCCCTAACTGTTAATTTTGTATATTTTCTAGCAAATAATATCTCTTTTATTGCCCATAATCGTCAGAAAATAAGCCAATGAGTAGGACCGCAGCTAGATTTCAGCATTTGGGATTTGATACCGGTACAGAAGCCATGCTCTGTTATTGGGTGCATGCGCCCAAGTTTGGATTTCATTGGCATTACCACCCTGAGTTGGAGATTACTTTTGTCCAAAAGGGCCGTGGTATCAGAATGGTGGGAGATAATGTGAGCTACTTCGAGGAAGGAGATTTTGTCTTCCTGGGATCTAATCTGCCGCACACTTGGATTTCTGACGATGATTTTAATGAGCAGAAGGATCAAATGGAAGTGATCGTTCTACAGTTTCCACCCCAACTTTTTTCCAATACTTGGTTGTCCTTCGCGGAAATGGCCCAATTCAGACGCCTATTCCAATTATCGAGAAGGGGCATTAGTTTCACTGGGGAGGAGAGAAGTATTGCCGCTGAGCAATTGATCCGGATTGCAGATATGGAGGGCTTTGAACGGTACAATGCGATTCTGGCCTTGTTGAATCACCTAGGGGGAGCCAGACAGGTAGAACTATTGAGTTCTCAGTCCTATGTTCCGCCGCTGAATGATGCCACTGAACTACGCCTGCTGAAAGTTTGCCAGTACATCCATGATCATTATACCGAAGTGATCCGGTTGGAAGAGATTGCCCGTCTAGCCAATATGAATCCTAGCGCCTTTTGTCGCTTCTTCCGGCGATCTACTGGCCAATCCTTTATGGAGTATGTGACAGATCTTAGGATTGGGAAGGCCGTCAATCTATTAATAGGCCAACGACAGATGAGTATTTCGGAAATAGCCTATCGGTCTGGCTTCAGTAGCCAAACCCTGTTTAATCGAAGTTTTTTAAAAAAGAAGCAAATGACTCCAAGTCAATTCCGCAAGCTTAGCAGCTCCACTTAGTCTAGATTTCCTGTTGATCTTAGGTAGAAACTTCCCGTCTTTTTCGTTTTTCACTGCTCCTGGAAAAAAGTCCCTTTATCCATGATATGGCTGCTTTGATATAAATAATTCAGCCAACCGTAGTGACTTTACTACTATTGTGTCGCCACATGAATAGCTTACGTAGATTTGACTATTGATCAATTTTTGTCATTAAAAAGATTTAAAATCTACATCATGAGAAATTTTTTCGCCCTGCTGTTAATACTCTCCTGTTCTTTTGCTTCTCTCCAAGCCCAAGAATCTTGGTCATTGCAAAAATGCGTGGATCATGCCCGCCAGAATAGTTTGAACGTTAAGCAGGCCCAGTATGGAATCTTACAATCAGAACTAGCCAATAAGCAAGCCCGCATGAATCGCTTGCCCAACCTAAGTGCTAGCATTAGAGGAGGATATCAGTTTGGTCGTACCATTGATCCTACCACCAACGAATTCAAAAATGAAAGTATCGGTTTTAATGGGTTTGGTGTTGATGCCGGTGTGACCTTGTTTAACGGCTTAGTGACTACCAATTCCATTAAGCAGAGCAAGTTTGATGTACAGGCAGCTAAATTAGATGCCGCCGCTGCATCCAACGATATTGCCCTTCAAGTAGCTTCTTCTTATCTATCTATCCTACTAGCAGAAGAGCAATTGGAGAATGCCAAAGTTCGACTACAGCTTTCTGAGGCCCAGTTGGAGCAAACAGAAAGGTTGATCCAGGCGGGTTCTCTTCCTGTGAATGATCGCCTAGACTTTGTAGCACAGATCGCCAGAGAGCAACAAGCCATCATCGAGGCTGAAAACTTGGTAAATATCAATTACCTCACGTTGAAGCAGCTCTTGGAACTTGACCCAAATGTTGATCTAAAGATCGATCGTCCAGAGGTAGTCATTCCTGCCGCTAGCCCTGAAGCTTACTCATTAAATGAAATCTATACGAGTGCATTAGGAACCCAACCTCAGATTGAGGCCGGAGAGATGCGAATGAAGAGCGCCGAAATCGGCGAACGTATTGCGTACGGACAAAGCTTCCCAACCCTATCGCTGTTTGCAGGTATGAGTAGTAATTACTCTTCTTTAGCTAAGGATTTCCTAAGCTATTCAGAGCAAATCGAGCAGAACTTTGGACAGTATGCTCAATTGAATCTGAACATTCCCATTTACAGTAACCATCGTAACCGAGTCGGTTTAGATCGTGCTCGCTTAGCGACCTTGAATCAGGATGTTGCCAACAAACAAGCTAAGAACTTGTTGAAGACCAATGTACAACGTTCCATCGCTGATGCGCGTGCAGCTAAAGAATCGTTTGCTGCTGCTCAGCGTTCTGAAGAGGCAGCTCAAGCAGCCTACGATAATGCGCAAAGACGTTTTGACCTTGGAGCGATCAATTCTTTAGAGTTCACCACGGCTTCCAATAACCTGAACCAAGCCAAGGTGACCTTGATCCAAGCCAAGTACCAATACTTGTTCAATTTGAAAGTAGTAGATTTCTATATGGGCAAAACCCTGGAAATCAATTAATCAATAGCAAAACATACACTCGATTGCCTGGGTGGTCCTAAACCGCCCGGCCTGCAGAGTACTTTTAAATTTAAAACTCTCATGGCTAAACGTAGAAACTTAATTGTCCTTGGCTTGTTCGCTCTTATTGCCCTACTTGTTGTTGCAGTGGTAATGAAAAACAAGTCGAAGCCCAAAGGGGAGAAAGTAATGGCGGAGGAAGTAACGGAACGTACGATCCGTGAAATGGTATCTGCTAGTGGAAAGGTATTCCCTGAAGTGGAGGTGAAAATCAGTTCTGACGTATCTGGTGAGATCGTTCAGTTGCTGGTAGAAGAAGGGGATTCCGTTGTGGTTGGACAATTATTAGCAAAAATTGATCCTGATGCTTACCAATCTCAAGTGGAGAGAGGTGTGGCTGGTGTGAATAGCGCAAAAGCAAACCTGGCTAATGCGCGATCACAAATTGAAAACTTTAGAGCGCAGAAAGAGCAGATCATCGCTCAGCTGGAAAATGCTCGTGAAATTCACAAGCGAAATGAAAAGCTGAAAAAGGAAGGTGTAATTTCAGATGCTGACTATGATGCATCTCTTTCTAACCAAAGAGCTTTAGAAGCGAATCTAAGAGCAGCAGATGCCAATATCAAGGCGCAAGAAGAAGGCGCTAGATCGGCTCAGTTCTCTGTGCAAAGTTCCGAAGCAACCCTGAAGGAGCTACGCACTAGTTTGCGTCGAACCACTATCTATGCCCCAACGGATGGCGTTGTTTCCGTTTTGAATGTAGAGCAAGGGGAAAGAGTGGTTGGTACCATCCAAATGACAGGTACGGAAATGATGCGAATCGCCAACTTAAATAGTATGGAGGTTCGTGTGGATGTGAGTGAAAACGATATTCCTCGGGTTGCCTTAGGTGATCCAGTGGAAATAGAAGTTGACGCATACGTAGACAGAAAGTTTAGAGGTATTGTTACTCAGATTGCCAACTCTGCAACTGGTGCTGGTACAACTACGGCTTTGAATAGTGATCAAGTGACAAACTTTGAGGTACGAATTCGCATCGACGCTTCTTCCTATCTCGATTTGATCAAAGCAGGCAATCAATATCCATTCCGCCCTGGTATGTCAGCTTCTGTAGAAATTAATACCGAAACTGTTGCTGATGTGGTAAGTGTGCCGATTCAATCCGTGACCACTCGTGAAAAAGAAGAAAAGAAAAAGAAAGGCAATCGTCAATTCGTCAATAATGACAATGGCGAAGAAGAGAAGAAAGAAGACCGTCGAGATGATCTAATGGAGGTTGTCTTTGTAGTGAGAGGAGATACCGTAGATATGGTCAAGGTGCGCACCGGCGTGCAGGATGACTCCTACATTCAGGTCAGAACCGGCTTGGAAATAGGTGACCAGGTAATCAGTGGCCCTTATTCTGCAATTGCTCGTAAATTGAAAGAGGGAGAGGTCGTACGTGTGGTGGCTGAAGACGATTTCTACAAAGAGAACTAAATCTGAAGGGCCTGATTGATTGGGTCTATCTAGATATCAGTAGAAGCCCGCAAATCCTACAAAAGGATTTGCGGGCTTCTTTCATTTAACGAGGGCGTGACTACGCCAAATCATGGCGACATGGGGAATTCCATCTTCCATATAGGGTTCTCCCACTGATGTAAAACCTAGCGAGTTGTAGAAGTCTAGTAGGTAGGCCTGCGCGGAGATCTTGATGGCCTTACCCGGCCATAATGCCGCACATCTGGCCAACGCAAATTCCATTAATCTTCGACCTTCTCCACTACCACGTACAGCTTGCATGCTTAGGACCCTGCCAATAGAGGCATATTCTTGATAAGCAATGCCTTCCGGCAACAGACGAGCGTAAGTCATGATCTCCCCTTGTTCGCTTCTGCCTAAAACATGCCAGGCTGTTTCATCCTTTCCGTCTGCATCCAAATAGGCACAATCTTGTTCCACCGAAAAAATGGCTTGGCGAACAGCCATGACCTCATAGAGTTCTTCTAGGCTTAAGCCGGAGAAGGGCAGACAGGAATACTGCAACATGGGCTAAAATTTATAGCAGGGAATATTGTCCTTACTTCGGCCCCTATTATTAGGAAATGGAGAGTTTCCACCTCCACCAATCCGAAACGGATTGATCTTTACCGCAACATAAATATCAGTGCCGGAAAGATCTGTTGGCGTAATCCAAGAGCCTAGGTGATCGGTTCCGATCGTCAGGAAGGGTAATCGCAAGCTCAAACCTACCCTGAATTTCTGCAAATTGTACATGGAAACCGGCATACTAGCCCCTATCCATCTACTTTCGTACCGGGGAACTACTGCCACAAGATTCCCATTTGGTACGGTGATGGAACCTGGATTAATGGTTTGCATAATGACCATTCCCAAATAGAGATCATTATTCAATATAGCTTTATCTACGTGCAGGTTTAGCCGGCTTGGAAGCCAGATATTGAAAGCATCGTTTACCAATGAGGCCTGACGATCTCCTAGGGTTTCTAGGCTGAACAATTCCACCACAGCATTTACCTCTTCAGCAGAGTCAAAAAAGCTATAATTGTCACCATCAACAATGGCTGGCTCATCGGGATTAACCAAATGCACATTAGTTTGCTTCGTAAATTTCAACTGACCTATATCCATCAAAGAACCGCTGAATTTCCAGTCATAACCTCCTTCTTCCCCTCCGGTGGTATATACAAACCCAAGATCAACACTATAGCCACTCCCCAATGGACTTACGCGTTCTACATCTTCTCGAATGAGGTTGTCGGTGTAACCAAACTCTAGATTGACGCCATCCCCAAATAGGCCATTCTCTGGTAGGCGGGTCATTTCATATTCTTCTGCACTGATCACGAATGCCGCCTCGTATCCTCGTAGATATTTAGCCGTAATACCAAAAGAGAAATTACCTACCGCCGTAGGTTTCCGAAAGGCGTAATTCAAGCCTATTTCCTCGAAACCTACCATGCCAATCCGATAGGGATCTACAGAGAAGGGTTCAAAGTCTGGGGTGCTATTGAAAGGATAATAACTCAAATTATCTGTCAACCCATTACCTCCAAGTAGAAAGCGTCCCCCTGTTACCAATCCGATGTAGTGTTGACCAGCTACTCGAAAGAAAAAGGAAGGTCCAACATAACGAGAGGAATTGAAAACATAGCGTTTTCGCCCATCATCAAAAAAGTCCACTGCATACTGGTCCGTTTTCAAGGGCGTGTCACTGCCGACCCGCGGTCCCAAAACGATATCCAGATTACTATTGAAGAGATTGGGAACACTGGCATTCCGAATAAAGGCATAATTGTTGTCAATAAATTGACTGCCTTCGATCAAGTTGAGATCCCAGGAGAAGGGCATAGTAGTATGCCCGGCAGGGTTGAACAGCGTGGCATTTATGCCAGCATAATTATCAAGACGAATACCCAGTTGCTCTTGAGCAAAGGAGAAACTTTGCCACAAGCAAAGTAACAAGACAAGACTCGATCTTAAGTTCATAGGACAAGGGTGTAGTAGTTATGGGATAGATCTAAGCGAAGCTTGTCCATTTCAAACTGTTCAATATTTGAGATACTTTCTGGCTTCACTCACCCCATCCAACAGGAATTTTCACAATTGGAGTTCTACTAAGGAACTGCTAGCTGTGAAGAAAAATTGTTGAAGGCCTTAAATTATTCTCTTGACCTTCTGGGACCTTCACAACTATCCCTTAAAGGTATCAAAAATTGCCTAGAAGCTTCCTTACCTTCTTCTTAGCTGAGTAAAATTAACAGTAGTTCGTAGCATTTTGGCAGGAAGATGATCAGGCCAACAATGGCCGCCCCGATAGCTGTTAAAAGAACACCTGCCGCCGCTACGTCTTTGGTTCGACCTGCCAACTCGTGTTGCTCCGGCGAAACCAAGTCGGTAATGTGTTCCAAGGCCGTATTAAAGGCCTCTGCGGCTAATACACTAGAAATGGCAAAAACGATGAAGCACCATTCTGTGGTGGAAAGTTGAAAAAACCACCCCATCAAAATACTCAAGAGCATCATGAGGGTATGTATTTTGGCATTATCTTGGGTAGTGAAAAGATCTCTCAAGCCTTGAAAGGCGTACTTAAAACTTAAAATTCTTGCCCTTATCTTCATCACGCTCTTATTTTTCTCTTCAAGAAGGAATGGGGCTTACTGCCCCAGCTGCCCAGCTAGTACGAATACTTCCTTTTGTCTTCGTACTCCTCCGTCGGGCTGAAAAATTTCTGCCCACAACACGTAAATCCCTGTTCTGGCCTTTTCTCCTAGATTTATACTGCCATCCCACTTGAAAGATCCGCTCGTGGCCAAAATTTCATTCCTTACCAATCGGTGTATTAATCTCCCTTGCGCATCAAAAATATGCAGGTTCATTACGAATCCTGGCTTTTCTACTTCATATTGAATCAAAAGGATATCCTCGAAACCATCGGAATCAGGTGAGAATCTAGGATTGGGTAGGAAGATAATATCATTGTTATCCACAGCTCGTGTGGTATCGATGAGCTGAGAGTTTTCGTAAGTTGGAGTAGCAAAGCCCACCGTGGCAGCGGCTGAATGCCAGTTTCCAGCCTCATTGGTAGGGCGATCAGGACTAATGCGTTCCAAAGAAACACCATTGACATCATCCAAAAGTGGGGAGTGAAGGCTTTTGTTGTATTGGAAAGAGTCGATAACGATATTGCTTGGTGTAGCTAAGGTAATGTTCCCTTCGTCATCTGGTAAAGAGGGGAGCGAATTCTTTATCATAGAAAACGGGGATGGGACATCGTAACGATTTAAGATATCTCCTGGTTCTTCAGTGATGACCACATAGCCTCCTGGAAACAAGAGAAAATCATTCTCAATTGGCCCTCCTATATTTCCACTAGCCAAGTTGAGGTTGCCTAGTCTCAGATTGCGCAGGTTGAAAATCTTATCAGATCTATTGAACAATTCCACGAAGTCCTTACCGCCAGTTGCTGGATTAAACAAGAGTTCATTGATGACAATATCGCCAGGTTCTGGAGTCACCGTCAAGCCAAATTGGATACTGTTATTGTCTCCAATGGGATTGCCGATACAATCTGTGATCTCGTTTCCAACCGTGATGGTGTAAACCGTACCCTCTTGGACCGCTCCATTTAGGATCAGGACCACCTGTTTGTTCTCTGGTGATTGCAAGGAGACGAAATTGATTGATAAAGCAGGCTCAATGGTATAGTTAGCGGGATTGTTGGCTACCGCCGGATCCAATTCTTCGTCAAACACAGCGATGAGTTCAAAGTCGCTTACCGCCACCGCTTGAACCAAAGAAGGGCCTTGCGTATCTGGAGCGGCCCCTGCCAAGCTGTTGACCTTTCCTGGGGTTCCCCCGGCGGGATCCACAGAGGCTCGCCAATTACCGCTACAAGTGTAAGGTCCATCTGTTTGAATGAGTTCTAATGTCCAGCCCCCACTGGCTTTCTCAAAATCCTGATACCAAGCAACGGAATAACTTACCTGGAAAATAGTGTTGCCCTCTCCATCGACCAGCAAAACATCATCCCCTCCATTGGTTAGGCTCGGGAAGCTGGGAATGGCAGCGACGGCCCCAAAAGTTTCAAAGGCCGCAGCTTCATCCTCGTCGCAAATGATGATGTAGCTATCCGGCAAAAGATTGATGTCGGGGAGTGTTCTTGGACTGCCACCTGTACTAAGGCCAAGACTTGATAATTGGATAACCTTATCGCTACGATTGTAGAGCTCGACGAATTCTGCTGCTGGAAGACCTAATACAGGGTTCGGGTCAGCCATGATTTCACTTACAATAATGTCATTTTCTTCAGCAGCTTGGATATTGAAAAAAGTAAAGGAGGTGTTTTCCATCCCTCCTGCATTACCATTGACGTCCTGAACGCCATCCACAGAAACAGTGTAAGTCTGCTGATTCACAAGAGGTGTACCGAGGTTGAGCTGCAATTGACTGGGTGAGCTTCCTTGCGCTACACTAGTTGGATTTCCTATACCCCCATCAATAGATATGTTGGAATTGCTAGGAACTTGTACCGGTTCATTGAATTCCAATTCTATCGTATTGGCGGAGCTTGCCATTGCACCTACTAGCGTAGGAGGCACATTGTCTTGGAAGATCGGATCGATTCTGACGTCATCGAAGAAAAAATTACTAGCTCTTGAAGAGGTATAGTTACAGAGAAAACCGAAGTAGATTCCTGAAGGATATGTATTGTCATTGGCTGTACCTTCTAGCTGGAAGTTAGTGCCGCCTGTGTAATCGGCCTCCAACGTCCAGACTCCCTCTTCGGTGCGTACCACCTTGACTCGAGCAACCGGATTTGAACCACCAACTGCCCCAACCGTACCTCCTAAAAGTTTAGTGGAGGAGGCTCCGTCTTGGCGGAACAGCTCTATGGCATCATCCGAACCGGAAATTCCACCGATACGGACATAGTAGCCATTTAGATCTGTATTTAAGTCTGGTTGAGAAGCATTTAAATAGACTAAGGCATAATTACTAGCAGAAGGAGCGAAGGTTAACTTAACAAGAAATTCCCATACAGTAGGATCATCGTTGGAAGTTGGGGCGGAAAGTGAAAGATAGGAGCTATTGTTGGATCCAGGGGCTGAATCATTTAGTTGCAGTTCTTCGTTATTTACTTGAAAGTTGTTGGTTTGACCAATCCAGCTTGGATTGTTGGTGAAATCTCCATCAGAAAAGTCATCGGTTAATTGGGATATCAAGCTAATCGGGAGACAGAATAGCAAGATAGGGATCAATGTGTTCTTCATGGCCACAAAATTATGGCAATTCCGCAAAAAATGCTCGCCTAGAAGCATTGTTTTGTCATCCAAAAGAAAATACATTTGCGGCAATCGCGATATGCCTGTATCTTTGCTGCTCGATTTTTGCTATCAGCCCCAATCAGATTATTTGGATAATTTTTTAAATGCAAAAAAATGAAAGTAGCAGTTGTAGGTGTTACCGGTTTGGTAGGCACCGTGATGCTCAAAGTGCTAGACGAATTTCAGTTCCCTGTTACAGAATTTATTCCTGTAGCTTCAGCTCGATCTGTAGGTAAGAAAATTGCCTATAAAGGTCAGGAACACACTGTGGTTGGTATGCAAGAGGCTATTGAGATGAAGCCTGATGTAGCCATTTTCTCTGCAGGCGGGAGCACCTCAAAAGAGTGGGCTCCAAAATTTGCCGAAGTAGGAACGACGGTAATTGATAATTCTTCAGCTTGGCGTATGGATCCTACCAAGAAATTGGTGGTTCCTGAAGTGAATGCCGACGAACTTGGCGCTGAAGATAAAATCATTGCTAACCCCAATTGTTCTACCATTCAAATGGTAGTTGCATTGGCTCCGCTGCATAGAAAATACAAAATCAAACGCTTGGTCATTTCCACTTATCAGTCTTTTACAGGTACGGGAATGCAAGCCGTAAAGCAATACCAACTGGAGAGCAAGGGATTCGATCCTAAGAAAGATGAAATGGCTTACCATTATCAGATCTTTGAAAATTGCCTTCCACATTGCGATATCTTCTTGGAAAATGATTATACCAAGGAGGAAATGAAATTGGTAAACGAAACGCGAAAGATCCTAGGTGATGAGAATCTGGCCGTTACGGCAACGGCTGTTCGAGTGCCTGTAGATGGAGGACATTCAGAGTCCGTAAACGTGGAGTTTGAGCAGCCTTTTGATGTAGCAGAGGTAAAGGAATTGTTAGCGAATACGCCAGGTATTGTTGTGCAGGATGATCCTGCCAATAATAAGTATCCTATGCCGCTTTATGCTAAGGATCGCAATGAGGTATTCGTTGGCAGAATTCGACGAGATGAGTCGATTCAAAACGGATTAAATCTATGGATTGTATCCGATAATCTTAGAAAAGGAGCCGCCACCAATGCAGTGCAAATTGCTAAGTATTTGATGGAAAAACAGCTTCTCGGAGCAAATGTAGTAGGTGTTTAGTAGCCTGCTTACGATTGGTCTGTGAAAATAAGAGGATCCCACTGATTCCTCTAAATCGTTGAATTAGTGGGATTTTCGATACTAATTGAAGAATTTATTACTGTTTTTCTTAAATTTGAAGGATATCCAAGAAAGACATAAGGTAATCTCAAGATAATTTGACTACTTATCGCTTTTTCAGCTTGAAAGAGCGACTACGATGATACAGGTATATAATTTTACAAACGTAAGTTGATTTATGAAGACCAAGCTTGTACTTTGGGGGGCTAATGCCCAGGATGAACGCGTCTTAATTGCACTTGAATTATTGGCTGAAGAGAACAAAGTCAAAATAATGACTTTTCCTGAATCGGTGGCTACTGAAGAATTTAGCCAGAAGATGATGCAGGAGTGGCGTAACGGTACTCCTATGGAAATGCCCGAAGATCGTACAGAAGAAATACGTGAACTAACGGTAACCGAAGGCCTTTTACCAGACGAACTGAAAGTGGAAAGAGGTGATTTGATTCAGCGCGCGCAGACGGAATGGCACTTTGTGGTACTTTCTTCAAAATTGAACCAAGCCTATCAGACTGAGCTAGACGAAATTAAAGAGAAAATAGATAAGCTAGAGAGTTTCGATAAGAACACCTGGGACAGCCTCAAGGGGTTCTGGAACAAAGTGCAAGGGCAAGTGCGAGACCGCAACTTGTTCCGTGAACATGCCAATAGCTTAAGAGATAATACAAATGCCCTTTTCGCCCAACTCAAGGAGCTACGAGCTAAGTTGGACGAAGATTTTCAGAAGAAATCCAAAGCTAATGTTGAACGCTTTTCGGATCTGCTGGAAGGGGTAGAAAAGAAGATTGGAGAGGGGCTAAGCTTGCAGCCGATCTTTGATGAATTGAAAGACCTACAGCGAAAATTCCGTGAAGCGGATTTCACTAGAGATCATCGATCAAAAGTTTGGCAGCGACTAGACAAAGCCTTCAAGGTGGTAAAAGAAAGACGTTTTGGAGCTGCTGGCGATGATCGTTCCCCTTTAGAGCGCCTAAAGAGACGATACGATGGCCTTTTGGCGGCTATCGAAAAAATGGAACGTTCCATCCAGCGCGACCGGGATGATCTTGATTTTCAAAATCGCAAAATCGCTACAACAGACGGTCAATTAGAGGCCCAAATTCGCCAGGCTAAGATCAAGATGATCGAGGAACGTATCCGATCTAAGGAGGAGAAATTGGGTGAGATGCAAAGCACCAAATCCGAATTAGAAAAGCGGATGGAGAGTCAGGCACAGAAAGATGCAAAGCGGGAAGAGCGTCAACGGCTGGAAGATGCCAAGAAGGCTGCCCAAGAAAAAATTAAGGCGGATATTAAGCGGAAGGCGGAAGAGCGCGTTGGGGATGAGAAGATCGAAAAGGCTGCTGATGCCTTGAGCGCTACTGCCGAGGATGAAGCGGAAGCCCCTGTGGAGGAAGCTCCCGCGGCAGAGGAGGAACCTAAGAAAGGAGAGTCCATGTTACAAGCCGTAGCTGCGACCATCGGGGAATCTTTGGAGGATATGACTGATACGGTTAAAGCCGTAGCTGAAGTGGTTTCTGATAAGATCGAGGATAAGGTAGAGGATGTCAAAGAGAAGATGGAAGAAGTGAAGGAAAAGATTGAGGATGCAGTGGAAGATCTTAAAGAAAAGATCATGGGCGATGATGACGATGATGATGACAAGCCCGAGGAGGAAAAGCCTGAAGAGGAAAAGCCTGAAGAAACTACAAATGAAGCTCCAGAAGCAGCAGTAGAAGAAGAAACGCCTGCAGCCGAAGAGCCAGAAGCGAAGAAGGAAGAGGAAGAATAGTTCTTCTCTTTCAAGCATAAAGAATAATAAATGGCCACTGACGAGCATCTGCTGTCAGTGGCTTTTACTTTGTAGGAATCCGGTACTTATCTCTTATTTTAGCTTTCAAAATTCACATATGAGACCATTTTATTTGTTACTCATTCTATGGCTAGGGGTTGGCTGCCAAACACAGCTGGAAGAAGAAGAGCAATCCATGCTGATTCCAGAACGCTTAGAGATCGCCAGTGTCGACACCTTTGCCTTTGCTAGTAGCATTCGGGCACTAGAGGTAGTGAATGATAGCACGATTTGGTGGGCAGGATCTTCTGGGAAGTATGGCTATAGTTTGGATGGGGGGCAAACCTGGATGGTTGATAGTATAAAGTGGGATACCCTACAGCCACATTTTCGTTCTATCGCCATTACCTCAGACGCTGTGTTTTTATTAAGTATCGCTTCTCCGGCGCTATTATTTCGTTCCACTGATCAAGGAGCGCACTGGGATCTAGTTTACCGAGAAGACCACGAAGCGGCTTTTTATGATGCGATGGCCTTTTGGAACGATCAAGAAGGAATAGCTATGGGAGATCCAACTGACGGTTGCTTATCAGTGATTCGCACTAAAGATGGTGGGTTAAATTGGGAAAAATTAAGTTGCGAAAAACTACCACCTGCTGAGGAAGGGGAGGCTGCCTTTGCGGCCAGTAATTCTAACATTGCCTTGGTCGGAACGAATGCCTGGATTGTTTCAGGTGGAAAGCGTGCCAGGGTGTTTCATAGTTCGGACCGTGGAGATAGCTGGTCAGTGGTGGATAGCCCAATTGCAGAAGGAGATCAAATGACAGGCATCTTTAGCGTCGACTTTTATGATGCAGAAAGAGGCATTATTTTTGGAGGAGATTGGAATAAGAAGGAGCTCAATACTAAAAATAAAGCGCTGAGCACGGACGGCGGTCAAAGCTGGACGTTGTTAGTGGATGGAACCGGACCTGGCTATCAATCTTGTGTGAAGTTTTTGCCGAATAGCGACGCCCGGGCTATGCTAAGTTGTGGAATTCCAGGAATTCACTTTTCAGGCGACGAAGGTCAAAATTGGCAGCAATTGAGTGACGAAAGCTGGTACACGATGGGCTTCGGTTCTACCTGGGAGACTACTTGGTTGGCAGGAAATGGTAAATTGGGTAAGATTCATTGGAAAATACAGACAGAAGAATAAACCAATAATCACTCGCATATTTTCAATGTATGGCCTTTAATAATCTTCAGAAGGCCAACACTAGTCTGTTTCATAGTCGAATAGGAAGCTATTAGATTGCGTTGGTCCGGCCATCGCGAAAAACTACCGTCTAGCCAAACTCGAAAACTATTGTGAAAAGACACCTATTTCTACTCTGCAGCCTCATTCTTGTACCCTTTTGCCTGGCGCAAGCACAGGATGAATTGGGACAGCTAAAAGAACAACTTAAGGAGGTGGAAGGCCAAGAACGCCTTGATATACTCGTAAACCTCGTCAAGCAGTGTTACTATTTTGAGCATCCCGATTCTTCCTTGAAATACGCTGATTTGGCGCTATCGCTGGCTGAAGAAGAACAGAATCCGGCTTGGCTCGCCAAGGCACATTATGGTCAAGGATTTGCCTTATTTGCTGCTAAAAAGCCAGATACTAGCCTAGAAGCCCTGCAAAAGGCAGAGGAAGCTGCCTTAGTGGTCCGGGACTCTAATCTACTGGTTAACATCTTTAATTTGCTGGGCAACAACTTCTATGATTTGGGTTTGATGGAATTGGCAATGGAAAGATATTTGCAAGCCATCGAATATGCCCAAGCACTTGGAGAGCCTGCCAAAGCCGCATCAGCCTATGCCAACGTGGGACGCATCTCTTCCACCAATGAATCCTATAAAGAAGCCAAGAAGTATTATAAGTTCTCCTCCGATCTATACCTGGCACAAGGAGACACTTTGCGTTCGATTGCCATATTGATGAACCAGTCCTCCGTCTACTTGCGTCTGCATGACGCAGATTCCGCTAGAATCCTAGCCAACTGGGGCTTACGAAAGAGTAGGGAACTGAATTATCCTGGGGGGATTCATATGGCCCATATTCGCCGTTCTCAGGTAGCCATTAACTTAGGTAACTTTGAACAGGCTTTAGCGATTACCCAAGATATGCTAGATAGTCTCTCCTCCGATAATTACCAAATGCGATACAATGCCTGGCATTTCCGGGGAATGGCGCTGGATTCGCTCGGCCAATATGATGCCGCCTTGCTTGCCGCCAAGGAAGCTGAAAAATTCGCCCAACTGACCAATAGCGAACCCGTTTTGGCATCGACCTATCTTAGATTGTACGAAGCGCATAAGAATGTTGGCAACCCTGAGCAGGCGCTCCATTATTATGAGATTTACCGTACGGTCGGAGATAGTGTACTGGATAGCAGAATGGGACGTAAAGTCACTACCATGCAACATCTACACGAAAAGGAGATACAGGAAAAAGAAATAGATGCCTTACAAGCTAGAGTGGAGCTAGAACAGGCTAAGACCCGCCAGCTCATCCTATTGGCCATCAGTGTGCTATTGTTGTTTGCGCTCATTGCGACTAGGGTTGTCGCCCTCAAGCAACAAAAGGCTCAGCAGGAGCAGCAAGAAAGACAGTTGGCAGAGCAACGCCTATTGAGCTTGCAGATGAATCCACATTTTCTTTTCAATAGCCTGACTAGCCTGCAACGTTATCTCTTAGAACACGAGGATACCAAGACGGCACAAAGCTATTTGGGACGATTGGCCAGCTTGATGCGCGACATCCTTGAACAAAGTCGAGAAAAGTTAATCCCGCTCTCTGAAGAGATAGAAAGCCTGGAACTCTATTTGAGTCTACAAAAACTTCGCTGGAAAGATAGATTGAGGTACAGCATTGACTTGGACCCAGCGCTTTCAACGCTAGATACCTGGATTCCTCCTTTGCTAGTGCAGCCATTGGTGGAAAATGCTATAGAGCATTCAGGGATTACGGACAAAGAGGAAGGTGAGTTGGAGGTTAGTATAGTAGAAAGAGGCTCGGAGTTATGGATAAAGGTGGCTGACAACGGCAAAGGCTGGTCCGACAATGGAGGCATCGGTTTACCTAAGCCAAAACAGGGCCTTGCCCTGGACATCCTGAGAGACCGGTTGAAAATACTGACCCAACTTCGGCATGAACCACACGAAATTCAAATTCAGTCTAGCACCCAAACAGGTACCCAGATCACCTTAAAGCTACCCAATGATGAAAGCACTTATAATTGATAATGAGGAAGATGTGATTCAGTCGCTTAGACTTTTAATTACCCAATACTGTAGCGACATAGAAATAGTAGATGAAGCTAGGTCCTATCAGGAGGCTAAGCTATTGCTCAATGCGTATCAGCTAGACCTAGTTTTCCTGGATATTGAATTGGGAGATGGTACAGGTCTAGAGTTATTACAAAGTGTTCCATCTAGGGATTTTGAAGTGATTTTCATCACGGCGCATAGCCATTATGCCGTCCAGGCTTTCCAGTTTAGTGCCATTGATTATTTACTGAAGCCTTTCTATCCAGAACGTCTACAGGAGGCTGTGGATAGAGCTCGTATAGGAATCCAACAATCGGCTAAACTGCAACAATTGGAGGTGCTGGTTGAGAATCTACAATCCAGTACGATGCCTCGTCGCCTTGTGTTGAGAGATATGGATAATATACATCTTTTTGAACTGGATGACTTGTTGTATGCCATTGCTGAAGGCAGTTACACCCGCCTCTTCTTCAAGAAAGATCGAGAATGGCTGAGTAGCAAGAATTTGAAATACTTCGAAGGGGTGTTGAAAAAGGGACCGTTTTTTCGCCCGCATCAGTCCTACATCGTCAATCTCAATCATGTCCTCCGCTTCGAACGTGTAGAAGGAGGAAGTTTAGTCTTGCAAACGGGGCAACATATTCCTGTGGCCGTTCGTCGACAGAAACAACTTGTCGAACAATTAATGCGCCTACAATAACCGCTGCTGAGCCGGTGCCAACATAACGTTTACAAAGGGGAAAGGGACGTTCGTAAAGGGAGAATCAACGCTTTTGAGAAAGCTAGTAGGCTAAGCGACCTGAACAGCTATCTTGAGATCATATTTCAACTATGAACAACACTTACAAACACTATGCTAACTCAGAAATCCCTAGGGTTAAGCCTTGTGGCTCTATGCTGCTACTTTCAATTATTATCCCAAGAATACAGCGTTTCCAGCCCTTTTTACCCAAGTATTGCCGGTACTTATCGACCCTTCACCACGACGGATGGTGTAACCAATTACAAGCATATCTCGGCGAATGTTTTTCTCTTTCGCACGGCAGGCTTATGGATATTTGGTTCCCAACCGGATATGACGGGCTCCATCATTGATTTTGAAACGAGCAATTTGCCGACTCCTCCAATTGGGCAATGGACCTCTTTTACCGTGGTTGACCTCTTACTTCCTGTTGAATGGGGATATTTCCGCAGTAAAACGCAAGAAGAAGCCATCGTCTTGGAATGGGAAACACTGACCGAAAGTAACAATAGCGGTTTTGCAGTGGAACGAAGTCAGGATGGGATCCGGTTTGAAAGCATTGCCTGGGTCGAAGGGCGAGGAAGTACGCAGGAAAATTCAGTTTATGCATTTCTGGACCAGCAACTTCCAGAGGTGCCATTGCTCTACTATCGCTTGAAGCAGATCGATTTTGATGGAAGCTATGCGTATTCTAGGCTAATTTCAGTGCAGCATCAAACCTTGCGTTCCTTTAGCGTTTATCCAACCGTCTTATCAAAAAACAATGCGAAGCTGCAAATTAGGGGAGGCGAGCAATTGAAGTCTTTTTATGTGGTGAATGTCGAGGGGCGTCTACTCTTCTCCATAAATAGGGAGTCCGAATGGCAACAGGAACTAGATCTCTCAGCATTGAGGCCAGGTCAGTACTATTTCGTAGGCAGAAATGGCAGCCAGATTCGGAGTCTACCTTTTTTTATCCTTAATCCCTAAACCCAAATATGAATCACTTGTTCGCCTACGTACTTTGTCTTCTGGCATGGCAAGGTGCTATGCTGGAACGGAAGCCAGGCGAAGCAGCAGAAGCATTTGTATTGAGACAATTTGAAGAAGAGCAACGACAAGAGATCTTGGAGCTTCATCCTATCATCGAATATGCTTGGGGCGACACTGAAAAAGGAAAGAAGATCCTCTGTTTTATTCCTGCCAAATACAGTGCAAGTGGGATGATGCAGGCCAAGGTCTTTTTGCCTCAACGAAAGAATACTTATCAAATAGCCTTGATAGATAAGATTCTCTTTACTGGAGGAGGTGAGCCGGAGCAAGTGATTACCGTCTTTTTCGAAGATATCGACGCCAATGGGGATAAGGAATTACTATTTATCAAGAAAGCTAGTATAAAGGACTATAAGGACTTAATACATAAGGATGGAAGTGTTTGGAAAAATGCACCCTATCGCCGTCAAGTATATAGCACCTTTATTTATCGCCAAAGAAAAAGCGGGAAAGAATACCTTCCCGCTTTCGAGGCGATTACTTGGCCTTATTTGATGGATCGATTGCAAGGCTTGCAAACTGCCTCAGAAGTTCGCCAAGTTATACAAAAGCTACGCGACTAATCGAGCAATTTTTCCGCCCTAAAGAGTAAGTCTGCCCCCATTAATATCTTGTTCTTCAACCGGTAGGGATAGTCAGGACGTTCAGCAAGGAAGTCTCGGACGATCTGGGCTGCGCTAGCACTTTGATGTCCACTTAAAGTGGCGGTAACCCATCGGCGCGGGAAAAAGATGTCGCCCGTTATTTGTATTTCTTCCATCAGAGCCAAACTAGGCAGAATGTATTTTTCGGCTTCCTTAGCACGTAGGGGATGATGCAGATACCCCAAGGCACTGCCTACCCAAGGCTCATAATGTCGATTTTTGGCTTCCTTCAGGCTTTCAAAGAATTGATCTCGAACCCCCACTTCAGCCGACAAGGCTGGCCGAATGAAAGCTAATCTTTTTTGTCGATCTGGGTTTTTGATGGCTGCATACTGTTGATCCAAGATCTCCTCGGAGCGCTCGGGAAGCCTCAAAGCGAGTTCGCACGCTAGGTTGGTCAATTGACTTTCGGATAATGGGAGACCCTCGATAGGGCTTTCTCCGGACCAGACGGAATAAAGTTGATCCGCAGCCGTTGCTGTTTGTGCTATATTTGCGAAGGCTTGAAAGTAGGCAGATTTTGCCGAGATATCTGGGCTTTCCTGGATCTGTTGCCAAAGCAGACCTTCCAATGCCGCCGCTTTGTCGAGGCGCTCTGCTGGACTTAAAAAGCGCCAATACAGCGTTTGTAGATTTCGAAGTAGGTTCTGGCGATTGAGTGGTTCTTGTTCTGTTGGTAGTGCTTGCACTAAACTACTGAAGAGCTCCTGGGAACTTAGCTCTCCCCGCAAGGAAGCTTCATAAAGAGCCATTCTGGCCGCTCCTCTCAATAGGGGATCTGCTAAGGCTTTTCCATTCTCCAGCAAATAAGTTTGAATTGCTGTCGTCAAGGGGAAGTAGCCATAACTCATGGCTGACCCATTCAGTAGGTAAGGGGTCTCACTTGGGATTTCCTCCTCCAGCTGGATTTTTGTCTGTGCTTGCCCTTCGATCTGGATTGGAATTTTGCGAGGGCCTCCTTCATTGAACAGGACCAAGTCTGTTTGTTCCGTCCAAAAGCGGCCACTTTCGGCTTGAGGTTTTTGATCGATGATTAGGGTTTGACCCTCTATGCGGGAAGAAAACTCAGGCATACCCGCTTCCTTGACCCAAACTTGACTCCAGGTAGCTAGATCCACCTCCGTTTTTTGATCTAAGATTCCAATCAAATCATCCCAGGTCGCATTGGCAAAAGAGAATTCCTTCAGGTATTCTTGTAGACCTTCCCTGAATTTCTCTTCTCCGATCAAGGTTTCCAGCTGAAGCATGACCACGGGAGCCTTTTGGTAAATGATCCGGCCATAAAGCGCTCCAGCATCTTTCAAGTTCTCCAACTTTTGCTGTATGGGGTGCGTTCCCTCCGAGCGATCTTCGCCATAGGCTGTCGGTTGATGAGCCAGAAGGAAGCGCAACTCGTGATTGATCTCTGGAAAACTGGGATTCACAATCTTGGCAGCCATGAAGTTGGCAAACACTTCTTTAAGCCATACATCATTAAACCACTCCATTGTTACCAAATCCCCAAACCACATATGTGCCGTTTCATGGGCGATCAAACTGGCTCTGCTCAATTTCTGATTTTCCGTAGCGGTTTTGTCGAGAAATAGACTGGACTCTCGATAGAAGATAGAGCCTACGTGCTCCATACCTCCATACTGGAAAGTTGGAAACAGCGCAAAATCAAACTTCTCAAATGGGTAGGGGATGCCGGTATATTCTTCTAACCAGCTTAAGGCGGTAGCATGCAAGTCAAATACGGCCTCCACATTGGCTGCGACCTTCTCGTCATCGGTTTCCCGGAAGTACATGGTCATCTCCCGGCCATTAAGGCTTCGGGTTTCTTGGCGTAATTTTCCCGCGCCAAAAGCAAATAGATAAGTGCTGATGGGGGCGCTTTCGCGAAATTGATAAACTACCCGGTCGGTACGTTCCTTCTTCTCCATCAATGAGCCATTGGCTACGGCAACCCAATCTGCCGGTAGTTCCAGGCTTAGACTATACTTGGCCTTGATATCAGGCTGGTCAAAGCAGGGAAAAGCGGTTGCTGCTCGATCAGGAACAAACAGCGTATAGAGGTATTCCTCACTCCGATTCAAAGATTGATCGCCGGCAATGAATTTGATCTGGAAACTGTTTTCACCTGCGGTAAGTTTGTCTTTAGCTATGATCAGGTGCTCCTGTTCGAAGCGGAAGTCAAGCGGTTGGCCACCCTGCTGCACCCCGATGACCTGACTACTATCTGCCCTAAAATCTAAAATTAAATCGTTAACCACTTCTGCCAGTGTAAACTTTACCTCCATGCTAGCAGAGATCGAAGCATCGAGCTGGGCAGGTATGTTGAAGAACAATTTGTAGTGAACGTCTTGCAATTCCTGGGCTCGGGCCCGGGCTAATTCCAGCGGGACACCCGCATCAGGATTGGAACCTGCTGGAGGTGGGCTGTCACAATTAGTCATTGCAGTCAACATTAAAAGAAGAAAAGGTAGGCGAAGAAGGGTGTTCATATCTTATGCTTAGATCCATCTATTAGTGAGTAAATAGCACGGCAAAAGGTGCCAAGATGCCACCCAAAACTAAGGAAAAATTAACGTGGTGAGGGATAGGCGTGACTGATTCTAGCAATTGAGACAATAATGCACCCTTTTGCAACAATAGTGGGAGCCAGACATTAGAAATTCCTGCAACTTGCCTATGCAAAATATGATAAAGGCTTCTGCATGTAAATAAAGTAATCCAGTTTTATCGTTCTTAGTCATCGTCATCCCAGAACACCAAATGGTCTCCTTATTCAAGACAGCCCGTGGACAGTCAACAATGAGATGTAAAAGCCAAGCTGAAGGATATAGTAAGTGAAGCCTTGAATTTCATTTTGATTGTCTACTAACACGGGAAGCGTCGAAAAATCATGTTCTTAGTCCGATCTACTAACCAGGAATTGGGATAATCTCCGATTTTCCAGGGTCCAGTATAACCGCTTATATGAGTGTTTTTTTAGAAATCCTAGCATAGTTTCAGGGGGATGGTGGAACCGATCGCGGTCCCACCATCGTACCTCTGTTCTAACAGTCGGGAATTTTCTACTTACTTTCCGTACTTAGGCATCTTCCTTGATCTTTGCAAAGTATTCGTCCGTTAGTTTCTTCACTACTCCCGATAGGAGTAAGAGGGCCAAGACATTTGGAATGGTGATAAAGGCTAAAACCGTATCTCCCAGGCCCCAGATGGTATTCAGAGAGGTCACGGCACCAATGAAGTGCATGATGACATAAATGGCTTTGTACGGGAGAATGGACTTTTCGCCAAAAAGGTAGTTGACACA
>CAJXPD010000169.1 GCA_913057785.1 uncultured Lewinella sp.
ATAAACTCTCCCCGCGCTTTTGGTTGTAGCCAGTGGAAACATTGATCGAATAGGTCCTACGTGAATTTTTAAAGCGATGTCTAAATAGGAAGTTATTGTTGAAGTTCACCCCCGTCAGATCAGAAGTAAATAAATTGTCACTTTGGTTTAGAAAAAGATCATCCAATGTGCTAAAACCTAAAGTGGCTGAAGAGCCGTCATTTTGCTGGACGCTTAATCTAGGTCGCATAATGATGGAGTTCAGCGAGTCAATTTTAATATCCAGTCGCATATTCATACGATGGTTGATATTATCTGTCAGGCTCTCTGTCCCCTCTGAATAGATCTCGCTCACATCCGATACATCTACAAAAGTTCTTTCCAGATCTTCGAGCGCCTCATTGGTAGAGGAATTAAAGAAGTAACTCCCGCTCAGCTCCACATTCTTACCCCATTTATCACTGTAGTTGAGACCAAAAGCATGTGTTTGGGCAATTCCTCCGGACTGCTGTACCAGAAAATCACTAGCCGAAGAGCCTCCGCCACCGCGTCCGCCACGTCCGCCTCCGCCACCACCACGTCGGCCGCGTCCACCCCTACCTCCTCGGCTTCCTCCACTCAATACGCCTAATAGATCCTCGGAAGAGAAGTTCTGTTTATTGATGTTGTTGGTTAACCCAATGATGGAGATACGTTGATTGCCATTGAAAATATTCACGTTCCCCTCAACGATGTATCGATCGTCCGTGCCATACCCGCCAGAGATTTTACCAAACTGGCCCACATTCATTCCAGGGCGTGTAATGATATTAATGGTCTTCGTTGTATTGCCATCATCAAAACCACTAAACTGAGCCTGGTCACTTTGTTGATCAAAGATCTGCACCCTCTCGATCACTTCTGCTGGCAAATTTCGCAGAGCAGCCGTAGGATCATTCCCAAAGAAAGTCCGACCATCCACCAGAACCTCCTTCACATCTTCTCCTTGGGCTTGGACCTTCCCATCCTCTACTACCACAGATGGCATTTTCTCAATCAAATCTTCCGCACTAGCATCCGGCAAGGTCTTAAAAGCACTCGCATTAAATTGCACGGTATCCTCATTCTGGGTAGCAATGGGAATCTTTTCCTTCACCTCAACTTCTACTAACTCCACTGCTGAAGTCTTCAGAAAAACGACTCCATAACTAAAATCTGCGCCATTGACTTCAATGTTTCGATCAATCGTCTCATACCCTAAAAAGGATACATTCATTCGATACCTCCCATTCTTGACTTTTTCCATCAGGAAGTAGCCCCGATCGTCAGTGATAGCGGACTTTACTTCTTTATTGTTTTGATCTAATAAAAGGATATAGGCACCCGTTAAGGGAGCTCGCCCTTCTTTGGCAATTACTTTACCGGTTACTTGGAAACCTTGCCCAAAGGACAATGTAGCGAAGAAGAGCATAATGGGGATAAAGGAATATTTCATAGTCGGATATTGACGGTGGTTTTTAGTCTGCATAAAATAGCGTAGTTGAACAACTCCCACTTTAGACAAAGCCTTTCCAATATTTTTTCCTTTAGCTGAAGAATTCGTGTAGAAAGTCACCTTAGTCGGTTTCTTTTCCTGCCTCTGCAAGACGACTAGGACAATGGATTCTACTCTAGATTCGCAGGCTGAGCACATCTGGTATGGCAGAGAGTTAAAGCTAACCAGAAATTTTTTTTGATTTTTTTTCAGTAGAGCGGTTACCTTTTTCTTTTTCATCCGATAAACCCCTGAATAGTATCAACAAAGCTCTTGATGGAAAGTAAGTTATTAATCGCGCTCTCAATGTTCGTTCTTATCATAAGGTTGTCCGCTCAACCTTATCCAGTGGATGCATTTGTGCGAATGCATCCACCTTTTTCTCCTTACCTAGAGGAATGGGGAGGAGCCATCAATTCACCCCTTAGTCTACAACTTCTGCTTAAGGATGCCACAGAACAACAATACCCCGTACATATCCGAATGAGCTGGATTGGGCAAGGTGTCAAGATCTCAACTATGATCAATCCTCAACAACCTCCTATACTGCTCGATTACGGTGTGGCTGTAGAACTCAATGGTATTGAACTTAGTAGCTATTTGGATTGGAACCAGCTACAAGTGGAAGGAATCGACCTAAATACACTTCACCAAAACGGAGGACGGCTTCCGGAGGGTATCTACAATTTTTGCGTGGAGGTTTTGGATGCTCAGCGACCTAATGAAGCCCCTATATCTAATCAGGCCTGTGCAGTGATTCAATTGGAATTACATCCACCCCCGCAAATTCTAGCTCCAACTAATGGAGCAATTATCTCCCAGCTTCCCATTCACTTTCAATGGATCCCGCAACATATGGGAAGCTTTCCAGTGGAATATACACTCAGACTCTATAAAAAACAGGAAGGGATGAATGCGGCACAGATCCTCCATTACTCCCTTCCTATTTATGAATTAAAGATTAGTAACTCAACTCGACACCTATATGATTGGGATGCTCCACCTCTAGAAGAAGGTTCCACTTATCTCGTTCAAGTCGAAGTGCAAGACCTCACGGAAAAACATCATTTCCAGGCGAATGGTAAAAGTCAAGTCTATAGCTTTTACTATGGTGAGCAAGCAATGGCTAACTGTCAATTGGCAACTCCCATAGTACAATCTCATCCTCAGGATAGTCAAACATTCAATGCAGTATGGTCTCAAGTTGCACAGAGTCAAGGCTATGAAATTCAACTGGCCACTGACAGTAGCTTCTCAGAAAACAACTCAACATATTATACCCATAGCGTGACAGATACATTTGTGAACTTCTCCGGACTGCGGTCCGAAGCTTCTTATTATTTAAGGGTCCGTGCTGCAGCCGGAGAATGTTTTTCTGACTACGCTAACTTGGGTCCAGTAATGCTTCATACCCGCTGCCAGGCAGAGGAGTCGAAGGACACGGTGATCTATACTTGTGGCCAAACAGATCAGGCAACCCAGTTGAATACCGTAACTAGCTTTATTCATTTGGAAGCTGGTGATAGGATTTGGGCGAATCAATTCCCAATTGTGGTCACTGAGGTAATGGGGAATGGACCATTTTCTGGCCAGGGTTACAGTCATCTGGCCTACCTCAAGTATGCCCAAGTCAATTTTAAATTTCAGCAAGTCGAAATCGATGCTCATTGTAAATTGATCAATGGAAAACTAGTTTTGACAGGTGGCGGCTTGAAGGTGTTAGATCCTAACGAACTTGATCTGCTCAATGATATCCTCGATGGGCTTGATGCATTAGACCAAGCCCTAGTAGACACGGAAATAGTACTGCAGACCATTGACGAATTCATACAGGAAGTTGAGACCTATCTGCCCGAACATATCGTGGATCAGTTAATACTGACCAAGCAACAGGCAAATGCTGCACAAGAAGCTTACCATGCTGCCTTAGCGACTGGAAATGCTCAGGCAATCCAAGCTGCAAAAGCAGCATTGGACCTAGCCTTAGATGAGTTGAAAGCGGCCTTACAAGCCTATAAAGAAGCCTTACTTCTTTTTCTCCGAACCTGGTTAAATGTAACTGTGGAGATCTTAGCTGATTTGCTGCAAGACTGCCTTTGGGATCAAGTCAAGATCGCCTATGAACAGGCCCGAAGTACCTTAACTGAATTCATATCGAATGAGAACGAAATTGCCCTTAATAGTCTTCCCGCGTTTGAAGGTAACTTATTGGAATTGAAGGAGGAAACAGAATGGATTCTCGTCGAATCAGCTGATTCCATAGGCAGTTCAGCATTCGGTCAGCTTACTGATACCTTTTACGACAAAGAAATGGACTATCTGCTATGCCATACGGTTGATCAGCTTCAAAAGCAAATTCAGGGTACGGATGATATCGCTGTATTTCAGCAGCTATTGGCAGAAATTAATAGCAGTTCTCTAGGGATCATCAGCGAGGCTATCCAACAAGGAACGGAGATTGCTGTAGTAGTAGATCAGGTGAAGCATTTGTTTTATGAAGATCTTCAACAACTTGTTCAAAGAAGCACTTATCCATCGGCTCTTACGCTCCCTAATCAATAACCTAAAACATGAAGCAGATAAGTCTTTCTAGCCTATTCATCCTAGCCCTGCTGATTCCAGGAATTACTAAGGGAATAGATCTTGAGAATTTCTCCCATTTGGAACAACAGTTTCAAGAACTTCAGGCGTACAATGCCAATTGTATTCGCAATCGACAGCCGGATCAACGGGTATATCTATTCATATATGAGCCGGGAAAATCCATAGATTTCCAGGCCGTCTCTGCTAGTTATGATTGGTTCAATTATTACCTCTTGCCCGGATCTGGCAAAGGTCTTTTTGATGAACACAGTCTCACCTATCTCAATGAACAATTAAAAGCATTTAACCAAGTCGGCGAAGAGGCGATACAAGGCCATTCGGAATTGGTAGAGGTTTATGCCTTTTTCATCAATGATTTCAAAGGGTACATTGATGCTAAGCCAGGCCAGTTAGTGGCCACCGGACAAGGATCTATCTTAGAATACTTGTCTCAGCAAAAAGGAGCAGTAGGACCGGAAGCCTATCAAGATTACAGAGCTTACAAAACGGCTTTGCAAGAAAGGGTAAACCACTTTGATTTTGGAGCAGGTGAGAACAAGCTCCTGATTTACGGATCCGGCTTCAAAGCCTATCAATGGAAGGAACAATACGAACGAATTTATACCATCAACACAAGCGCCAAAGGTAGCTATCTAGAATCCTCTGCGCTTTGCCGAAAAAGCTATCAACAGGAGGCATGGAAAAACCGTCAGTTCCCTTTTCACTTCCCTACTGAATCTAAAGCCTCTCGACACTTTGCACATTCGATCTTATCGCAACTGGAATTCTTGAGCTCTCCCAGTCTACAACAAAGCTGTGAGGCCTGCGGCCCACTGCTAGCTGGCTACCTTGAACAACTGTGGGATCCGGTGGCTAAAGGCTTCCTTCGGGATCGTTGCGAGCAATTAAAGGATTTTCCTGAACGATTAGCATACGCTTTTTCAATCGCCCAATTTATCCAAAGCCTAGGATCCATTTATGATGACTATGCTTCTCAAAGTTTACCACCCGATGAATACAACTGGAGTGGTGCCTGGGAGGAATACTTGACCTTCGAAGAGGCACTAAACCATCATGAAACCCAGATTTCTACGGCCCATCATAGACTCCGGGAGGCTGTGGCAACTGCGGATTGGTACCAAGTCTTCTTAGCGCTCTGTCATTTTAAACGATCGATCTACTTTGAAACACTATCGGTTAGGGATCGAATTGAAGCCCTGGAAGTTTTGTCTTCCGGTCCTATGCTAGGCTACTGGCTGCTGGGTGATCACGAGGAATTGGTGCTGTCCTTGTTGGATAAGGTTCCTGATGAACCACTCTATATTGATCAGTTGCTAAATGGATTAAAAGCAAGTCCTGGATTGCTGCGCACTCTCTTCAAGAAAATTGACAATCATTGGGTAGGTGAAGCCAGTCGGTTCAAGTTTGTCCGTAGTCTCCATGAACTTGTCAAGAAACGCCCATCTATCAATCAAAGTAGTACGGATCACACCTTGATTTGGGATCTTCCGGATCAATACGTTCTAAATTCCTTCGAATACCAAGTTGAACTTTCGGACCAAGGAATGCTGGATTTTCAGATCAAAAAGTGCATTGCTATAGACGAGTCTCATACGAACCTTGAATTCGGCAACTACCCTCGTCCCTTGTGTACCGAAAAGGAACTAGAAGTATGGGAAGCGGTAGATCCCTTTGCTCTGATGGATATAGCGGTATTGGATAGAATCACCGTAATAGATGTCTGTGGGTCGGGTGGTTGTTTAGGAAAGGTATTCAAACAAGTTCCAGCGATCATTGCGGCCTACCTAATTGAGCAAACCCACATTAATGATCGGGTGGATCAAGTCATGAACACATTGGAAATAGCCGGACTCGCTATGGGCGTTGGAGAACTTGCGCTTGCCTTAAAACTCGGCAGTCGGCTTCGATTACTAATTGCAGGCTACGTTCTCTCCTCCGACATCAGCTCTATCACTATCTCAAGTCCAGCCTTCCAAAACTATCTATTGACTGAATTAGGGCAAGAAGAAGGACAAAAGCTCTATGAGCACCTCCTTTTCTTCAACACGATCAATGCAGTCATAGCCGGTACAGTAGGCCTGCTAGCTCTGGAAGATGCGGCTAAGGCAGTCGCTTCGGTCGAAAAACTTAAGGACATAGGAATCGATCTGGAGCAGATTGAAGATCAACTGGGTTTTCCACTAGGCAGCTTGACGGGGGCAGAACTGAAACAACTGGCTAGCTCAATGCGCACGGAGCTAAACTCCACCCATGAAGGCCATCAGGCATTGAGAACAGCAAAAGCGGGGCTTGGACTGGACGAGCTGGCACAAATGATACAACAACTGAAGAATGCTGGAGCTTCGGAGGAGCTAATCAATAAAATCATCTTGTTGCCCTTAGATGACATTGAGCTCCTCCTCTCTCAGCTCCTTCGAAACAACCACCGACTCATCCCGAAATTCAATGGTACAATTGACCTGTTTAATATCTGGCGTTCCTATCGTCAAAGCCCCGAATGGGAGACCATGCTGGCATGGGAAGAACAACTGTTCTATCAACACTTCAGTGATCTAGATATAAGTCGCTCTTTACGAATCCTTTTCCAGGATCATCCTAGGATGACTCGTTCCTATGCTATACTCTACGGCGATGGCTCCTTCGATTACCTACCATTCCGAACCCACGTTGAAGACCTAAAGGTGGTCGATGAGTACATCCAAGTCTATCCTAATCGCTTGGATCAATTGGCAAGTAACTTCATAGCTGCTAGTGATAAGAAGGCCTTCATCAGAGAGCTGCTCGGTCCGGGAAAACCAGGGGAGAAAGTTTTTCATAGGGTGCAAGGCCTTTGGGAATCTATTGATATCCGGTATCAGCCTTCTGACGTCCATTTGTCCGATTTTGAATTGGCACCCAACCTTATGCTCACCCATGTTAATCCACCACAAGGTGGCACCGCTGGTCATTACAAACGCTATTGGGAGCCCGGAACCAACACCTTTGTTTTGGATGAGGGATTTCGCTACGATGCACCCAAATGGATCAAGGATGTCCCTGTTCCCTTGGTGGAGGGAAAGGGAATTCCAACCTCTACTTACGTAACGCTGCGCCAAATTAAGTACCTTCAAATCCAGGAAGGTAGTATCCAAAAGTTGAAGCTCAGCTTGGTTCAAAATGCCGAGATTATGAGAGATATATACTTCATCATGCAAGAAAACAACTTGCTGAATCTTCAGGAAGCGGGGAAATACCTTTTGAGTAAAAGTGGCATACAATATGCCGTGACGATGATCAAACAGGCTGGGTACGACATTAGCCAGGTAAAGATTCTAGATGAAGGCTATACAGATTACCTTACAACTCGTCAAATACGAGACAACAAGCATGTTACAGAAATAACAGATCAGTGGTTACAGCAAAATAACCTCACTTGGAATAGTAGGTTTTATATACATTTCAATGTAATATTGGAATTAACACCAATCCCTTAGTAATTGGATAGATCAAAAATGGACTCATAAATGAAGATTGATATTCTAGTATTGGAAGAAGACCCCAAACGCTTTAAGAAAGCTGTGGAGTTTTTTCGAGTACGATCTTTGATCAAAGATCTACAGGGGTATGGTCATTTAGCCAAAATCGTCACCTCCCTGAATCAAATGGAGGATGACACCTACTATCTATTGGTACTTACTTCTCCGTATCAGCCAAGTTGGCGAGAAAAAAGTTCCAGTATGATCGTTCTTGGAGGGTCTATGTCCGATGTTTTTAAGGGTGCTGAGGAATTCAATTTTGCAGGAATTTGTCGACATATCCATTTTATGCATCGAAGCCCGCTACTCTTCGGACACCCAATAGTAGGCCGTAAACTAGACGTAGTGGATGCTGAAAACTTGGAGGGAGAGGATCTAGGGAAGGGAGAGATCTTTGCTTTGATGCATGCAAAAGAATGGGAGCCAACAGGCTTAATTCCTTTCTTACTAGATTATCTGAAAGTATATGATGAACTGGGATTAAAGCACAGAAGTGAACCGGTAATTAAAAGGCTATCATAGGATTACATTCCTAAGGTAGATACCACAAGAGAGCGTTTACGTACAGAGACAGGAATTTTACTTCCATCCTTCATCAATAAGTAACCTCCATCTTGTTTTACGAATGCTTTTACATAAGGCAGATGCACCAAATGAGATTGGTGGACCCGGAGAAAGGCGTGATCCTTCAAAGTCTGTTCGAAAGACTTCAATGTTTTGGTGACCAATAGTTTTTCGCCACTCTCGAAATAAAATCGGCAATAATTGCTCATGGATTCACAACGTACAATTTGGTTGATGTCGACGATATGAATCTTCTCTTGCGTATGCAGAGCAATGCGATCTGGAGCAGCACTCGTTTTCATTTGCTCACTCAACAGATCGAATTGTTGCTGATTAAACAATTGTGCTTTCGCCCGCTGCACGGCCTCTTCCAATTCTTCTGGATCTACTGGTTTAAGCAGATAGTCTACCGCAGCAAATCGAAAGGCTTTCACGGCAAAATGATCTAGAGCCGTAGTGAAGATGATCTTTGCCTCCACTTTCCCTCCAAGAATTTCTAATAAATCGAAACCGGTGCCGTCCTCTAATTCAATGTCCAAAAAAAGGAGATCAGGGGAATGCTGTCGCAACAATTTGGCGCCTTGAATCACAGAAGGAGCATGTCCTATCATTTCCACCTCCGGACAATAGTCGCTGAGATGCAGCAGTAGGTTTTCCTTCGCTACAGGGTTGTCTTCTATGATAATGGCTGTTGGCATATTACAACAAAGGTAAATGTATTTTCACATAAGTTCCGGCCTCTTCTCCAGGATTTGATCCAATTTCGAATACCTCATCAAAAGATCTTCCTTTCTCCTCCAGCAGTGCCAATCTCTCGCGGGTTACTTGAAGGGCCAAGGATTTATGGCCACTACTATTTGAACCTTCTCCTGAAAGACCCACACCATTGTCCTTGACCTCACATATCACTTCCTGTTCCTGGATTTCGAAATGAACACTGATATATCCTCTAGCTTTCATTGGTCCTACACCATGTAAAATTGCATTTTCTACAAAAGGTTGGATCATCATGGACGGAATCGAAACTTCCGCTGCCTCTTCTTCCGGAACCACCTGAATTTCATAGTCAAAGGAATCACCTCGACTGAATTGCTCAATAGCTAAGTAGGTCTCTAAACTTTCTACTTCCTCTTCCAGTAAAATCTTAGGTTGCCTCGCATTTTCCAGGGTTGATCGCATCAACTTGGAGAATTTGGCCAGATATCGCCGAGCCGTTTTTGGATCTTGTTTCCCGATTAACAGTTGGATAGAATTCAAAGCATTGAAGATGAAATGGGGATTCATTTGTAACTGCAAGGCCTTTTGTTCCAATTCTAGGATCTGTTTATCAAGCCGCAAACGTTCTTCTGCTTCCCTTGCCTTTATTCTGACTCGTCGTAGTGTTCTCCAAAAGACTCCAAGCAGCAATAAGATGAGCAACAGTATCCCTCCCCATCGGACAGCTCTCCATTCCCACCAGGGGGCTTTGATCTCAAAGGCAAGTTCAATCGGATCTGAAGTAATCCCTGTATCCATTTGGATGCTTCTTACTTGAAAAGTGTAGTTCCCAGGTGTAAGATTGGCATAAGCAATTTCCTTATTGTCCGTTTGAGAAGACCATTCAGGATCCCACCCTACCAATTGATACTGATACCTAATTTTGCTGGCTTGATTTTGCGCAATACCTAGATATGAGAAAGTGAAGTTATTTTGGTTATAGGGAAAGGACAGCCTTGTATCCCAGCTATTCCATGTTCCAATGGCAGCACCAAAGGTTGTCGTCTGCAAGTCTTCTGTAAAAAGCTTGATACCGGTCATCACAATTCCTGGCGGGACCGTGGTATTGCTGACCAGGTTGGCATTGTATTTCACTATGCCAGCTACCGTGCCCCAATACAAATTGCCATCAGGATCCTCCTGCACTAGCTTTGGAAGCGTTTCCACTCCTTGAAAACCCTCTGCCGGCCCGTAATGCTGGACACTTTTAAGCATTCGATCGGCATCCAACTGAATATGGTCTACCCCTCCCTGACTTCCCAACCAAAGATCCTGGCCACGTGTACATAGGATAGAATTAACCGTACTGGAAAAAAGTCCATCTTCGTAAGTAAACCGTTCTATTCCTATGGAATCTGCATAGATATCAAGTCGAGCTAGGCCCTCTCTCTTACTACCTACCCAGAGAAAGCCACTAGTGTCCTCCACCACCGAAGTCAGCTCGCCTCCTGGCATCCCTAATCTTCTATCAAATTGGTACAAGAGCGCCCCTTTTCTCCAACAAAGCAAACCCGCATCCTCCGTTCCAATCCAGAAACGTTCTTGTTCATCAAGATGTAGTGTACTCAACCTAATACTTGAGATACCTTCCCTTCTTCCCCATCTGATTGCTTCAATTGATACAGTCGTATCTTGTTGAAACTGAATTTGCCAGAGGCCTCCGTCATTTCCTAATGCCCAGACGGTGCCCGCACTATCTAATTGCAATTCCTTGAAGCCCCGTACATCCAGACCGGATTCACGCCCGAAGTTCTGCAAAGAGTCCCCTTCCCAGCGCAACAAGCCATTTTGCCAACTGGCGACCCAAGCTGTACTGTCCGAGTCCCAGGCAATATCTCGAATTGTAATATCCGAAATGCCCTTCCATTGATTCCCTAGCAAGCTACTATCTGCTAGCTCGTAGAGGCCTCTACTGCCAACTGCATAACCCACCTTTCTATTGGGCAGAGCACCTAGATAGGAAACGGCTTGTTGGCCATTACTTGTACTACTAGGATAAAACTCAAACAAACGCCCACCATGAAGGCTAAGACCTCTACTGGTCCCCAGCCAAATGTTCCCCCAAATATCCTTATCTATTGCATGTACAGCCTGTCCCTTGTCCAAGGCTACTCGCTGCATACTAACTCCGGTTGCATCCCATAGGGAGAGCCCCTTTGTTGATCCCAGCCATAAATCACCTGAGTCATCATGAAAGATAGATCGTACCTGCTGGTTCGGTATCCAGCGATTCCCAATGAATGGTGTGAAATTGAACCCGTTCCAAATGACCAGACCTTCCTCCTCAGTAGCGAGATAAAGAAGTCCTTCCTGGTCCTCACCTATGGCTAACACCTCCATCGAAAAGCCTTCCATCTGCCGTGCGGCACCATCTACTAGTTCCCAAAGACCTTCGCGCGTACCAAGCCAGGTATGCCCGCTTTTATCCGTGAAAATCGTGTTGATCTGCCGGGAGGGCCTTGGCAGTCTTGTTACAGATTGTTCTGTGAGGCGATAGAGTCCTGAAGCGGTACCGATCCATAGCTGCCCAGAAGTATCTTGATGCAAGGCTTTCACATTCAATTTGCGCTCCCCCCATACCTTAACATCAGTACCTTCATAAAAGGCTAGTCCTTTTTCGGTACCGATCCATAGTCTTCCTTTTCCATCTTCCCATAAGGCATTGACCCGATTGTCCGGGAGGCCTTGGCGAGTGGAGAAGTTCATGAAGCTAGCGCCATCGTAACGCGAGAGACCACCGCCTTGCGTGCCAGCCCAAACAAAACCTCGGCTATCACATAAAAGAGCCTTAATATCCGATTGCGCTAGGCCATCTTGTACGGTGAGATGTTGGAAAGAAAGCGGTTGGCCGAATAAGGGTAAATACAACAGTAAATTGATATAGAGGCAGAATAAGCGCATTCAGCGGAATGAAGTTGGGTAAAAGTGTTCTCAGACCAAAAATACAAATTGGAAGCAATCCTGCTGCCTAACCCTTTAATTTTCCCAGTCCAGCTCAACAACTTACCGCAACAAGGTCACCGATCCAGAAAGTCGACGTTCTTTGCCATCCTCTAAAAGTAGAAGGGCTGTGTAGACAAATACGCCGTCTCGCATCTCCTTACCTCTACTCCATCCGTCCCAACCAGCAAAATAATCATCGGGATCTAGGTCCTTGCCTTCATAGAGCAAATTCCCCCAGCGATCATAGACCTGGAGGCTTACCACCTGCTTAAGATCCTCCCCTCCTAGGATCATGAAGCGGTCATTGATACCATCGTCGTTTGGAGAAAACACATTCGGAGCATATACGTCAAAGAAACTTAGATCTAACAACACCAAGCTATCACATCCAAAGCGGGTGGCTAGAGGAGAAAGATGCTCTCCTTCGGTATTGTAACTAAAGGGACCAACAGCATAACTTTCCGTTTCAAAGATTCGTGCTACTACCGTATCGACTTTATTGGTGGCTACTTCTAATTGTAGAACAATCGTGCTATCGCAATTGTCTGAGCTTTTGATCGTCCGTTGGTAGGTCCCCGATTCATCTAAGCTTTGATCTCCAAAACTCAATTGCTCCCCTTCGCAAATGACCATATCAACTTCCGTCTGGAATCGAGGCTTAACGTAAGGATAAACCGAAGTCACTTTACAATCCACATCACTCGTCACTCTTACCTGGTAGGAACCCTCCACTTGATTGGGCTCCAGACGAGGCTCATTCTCTCCCACTAGCGCCACTCCATCGCGATACCATTGATAGTTTAGAGAATCGAATGAGGGAACTTGCAGAGCAAATTGATCAGTACAAGGATTTTCACCATTATCCTTAATCGTAAATTCAAAAGTGGAGAGCTCGTCAAGCACCAGATTATCCAAGAAGTAGTATAAGTTATTCTCCCGTGGCCGATTTGGACAGCCTGGGCCGATGGCAATGGCATGAATATCCTGGGTTGGCGTCACATCGATACTCGTCTTGATCCATCTATTGGTACCCGACACACTCCTGGAGCCCATTATCGTCCATCCCGGACCATTTGTCGGGCAGCCAAAATCACTATCCCCTACCCCAAAGGGTAAGTTCTCGCAATCGCCCGTACCAAAAAAATGAATATTAATGGTTGGAGAATTCAGTCCATTGGTGAAGCCCACCCAAAACTCAAACCGATAGTTCACTCCCACTCGCATCGGCGACAACAGGCAAGCCCCTACATATTCCTTCCACTCCGGGTCCGGGTCTCCCATCCTCGCTCTTCCATCCCTAAAGCCCACCACAGCTTGCCCATCCGGAAGGGGCATGGGTACCGGCAGTCCATCCCAGCCCAACCAGCCACATGTATGGATGTAATCCGTTGTAGGCTCCGAGGCTTGTATCCAAGTCTCCGCACAATTCAACTGGCTTCGATCACTAGGACAGCAGGTCTTATCCTCAAAAGACGGATTCGGAATCAAGGATACCGGTTCCACAACCGGGCATTCGCAATCAGGGTCATTCAAATCAATCAAACCATCCCCATCATCATCTATTGCATTATCACACACCTCCTCCATCTGCTGCTGCTTCATTTCCGAATATACTGTGGGGAACAGCATACCCAGTCCTGCGAAGAGAAGTACCATCTGCCAAAGCCATCTCATAAATGTCGGATTTAAGCGCTTTTTTCGAAAGCTACGCTGAATCTACTGAATAAATCCAACTTCGCCCTCAAAAGTCAAATCCCTGACAATTACCGCCTTATACGATCAATTTTAGTCTTTGGAAATATATATGAAAAAAATCCCTAAAAAGGCTTTCAATTTTCGATTACGTCTTTTACCTTTGCGATCGCTTTTGAGCAATCGTATTTGTCCTTACACGGAGGAGTGGCAGAGCGGTTGAATGCACTGGTCTTGAAAACCAGCGTGGGTGTGAGCCCACCGGGGGTTCGAATCCCTCCTCCTCCGCACCCAAAAGGCTAGCCACATGGCTGGCCTTTTTTCATTCCCATCCCCTTCAATCAGTATCTACCAAAACACTAGATACAAAAGCCTGATAAACAAGTCGTTTATAACAGCAAAACGCCTATTCGACACTCTCACACGCCCCCTATCTCACCTGCTTCGGATGCCCTTTCCTGTTAGAACTAACGATCCACTTTTCCTCATACATGGAAGAATATTCAACGTAAATATCGAAGGGAAGTTGATAGGGTTTCTTTACGCCCAGGTATGCATTAATCTTATCCTCATTCTTAAGGTCATATTGGTAAATGAACAGGTCCATAGATTCGGAGGCGGGGATGGCGCCGCCAACGCTGAGGTCGGATACCAGGGAGAAATGCCCATAGGTTTTTAGTTTGGGTAGGGCAGTATCGAAGAAGTTGATCAAATCGTATTGCTTGTTTTGATGAACTACTTTGTTGGATTCGATGATGGCGGGGCCCAGGCCGTTGTTCATGATGCTTAGGCGCACCTCTATGAGGGTGGAAGTAGTAGAGTCTGACTCCAAGACAGTCCTACTGATGTTTTTATTGAAGGTCAAACGGGGTCTAACCGAAAGCCTGCTTTGTTCTTTTAGGAGATTGGTCTGATAGAAGAAGATAAATAGGGTCAGTAGACTAATTAATAGCGCTGCAAACCCCAGAATACGATCTAAACTAAACGTGAACTTCATCTGCTATTCATTTCCAATTGTGAAAATATGGGCCGCCCAATTAGTAATATCGATGGGTAGACCTATAGTGGAAGACACGCAGATCTGTTAAACGGTGTATAACCAAGAGGAAAAATTTTCAAGAAGACGTGGAACTTGGAGGGAGACATCATCAGATGTTTTCATATCCCAGACCGAATCTGGGTAATATTCCCTTCTACTATGGTTGTGGCATCATTTCAAGGTCGGGATTTCTGTGAATCGGAATTCAATTGTAAATTCGTCGATATGGATATACAGTTGATTACTTCCTTTCTCGTAGCGTCGGTTATTCTAACACTGATGCCTGGCCCAGACAATATCTTTGTCCTCTCAGAAAGCTTGACCAAAGGCAAGCGAAATGGATTGGCCATCTCCTTAGGATTAAGCCTCGGCTTAATTGTACATACCATTGCCGCAGCATCTGGTCTTTCCATTGTAATTCAGAAATCCGCTGTCGCTTTTTCCATTATAAAATATCTTGGTGCAGCCTATCTTTTTTATTTGGCCTATCAGGCTACGAAAGAAAAGACTACGGGTACGGACATAAACTTAGAGGCCCTACAGCAAAATGAAGAAAATGTCAAACCGCTAATCAGAAAGGGATTTTTAATGAATATCCTAAACCCAAAGGTCTCCTTATTCTTTATTGCATTTTTCCCTCAATTTGTCACAGCTGATGGTTTTCATATTGCCCTTCAAATGATCATCCTCGGTCTGATTTTTATGTTGCAAGCCATGCTCATATTTAGTTCAATCTCGCTATTGTCTGGTAGGTTATCCAAGTATGTGAGAAATCCGAGATTCTGGAAGGTTACTAAGTGGACAAAATTTAGTGTCCTATCTCTACTAGGCCTCACTTTGGCGGTAGCAAAAAAATAAAGCCTTGGTCTCGCCGATGAGGCTTTCTGTCTATTGATTTTACGGTTTTATAGGCTTCCTAGTTATCTTTGCCCTAAGCTATACACCAACCTATCAAATGGACCATGTACAAAGAACTACGCGAAAAAGCTGAAAAGAAAGTAGAAGCCAAAAAGGCATTTTATATCTGCACCATTGTTTTTGCTTTCGTGAGTATTGTCCTGTTGATGCTCGCCTACTACATTCCCGCTATTAGCTTCTGGGTCAGTCTCCCCATTCCCATTTTTGTGATGATATTATCGATACTGTATCTCTCTGCCTTCGGCTTACCTGGGAAGAATGGACAATTTTCGGATGATTGGGAGGAAGAGGAGATTGAAAAAGAGATGCTGAAACTATACCGACGTAGAAAATCTGACCTCCCTCCCTTGGAGGATTTGTCAGAAACGGAAGTGTTAGAATTGAAAGAGCTAGAGCGCCTAAAAAAGAAATGGGATTGGAGGGAAGACTACGTCTAATAGGGAGTTAATTTCGATGGCTTTATTCGCACCTAGCCGACCTAACTTTAACACTTTTCTCAGGACCCAATCACAATACTTGCCCTAGCCTATCGTTTTACCCTCGTGAATTTGCTAAACCTCAGCAAAAGTCTAAAAGCATTCTTCGTGCTCATCTTTACCCATATGTAAGAATGAACTAATTCAATCATCCTATTTAATTAAAATTTGCTGTTATGAAAACGACAAAAGCGCTTTTGTTGATGGTTACGCTATTGGGCTTTTTTGCCTGTGAAAATGAAGATAATCCCTCTACCAGCCCTGATGATATCGTGGGCAATTGGGAAGTCTCCGCTTACAGCTACGAAGGGCAAACAACTACCACTTCCGGAGGAGCCTCTTTTACCACTGATTTTATGGGAGACGCGACAGATGTAACGGCTTCCGTAGAATTCAAAGCAGACGGAACTTACTCTTCTACAGGTGGTTACACAATTAGTCTAGATTACGAAATTGGTGGACAAACCATTTCAACTCCCGTAACGATTTCTAATTTCATTGGCTCTGGAACCTATGAAGTAAGTGGGAGTACATTGACCACTACGGATGAAAACGGTGAAGTTACTACGCTTAAGATTGAGCGTTTGGAAGGCGATGATCTTGAATTGGAGTTTCAAATCACGCAGGAAACTACCCAACAAGGTGCTACCAGCACTTCCGTGATCGATGGAAAAGCCACCTTAAAGAGAAAATAAAAAAGATTTGGCAAGGAAGGGAGAAGCATCTTTCTCCCTTCCATATTCGACATCCCACCATTTATCGAGCTCTAACTTTGGCGATGCAATAATTGGCCTTATTTTTATAAGAACACAAAACTATCTGGCCATGAGAAAAAAGATCGGCATCGCTGTAGGAATCCTCACCTTATTATTAGCCGTTGGTGCATACTTTGTATTACCTCATGGCCATGCTCCCGCCGATGCCTACTTCGCTCCTATTGGCGAACGAGTGCTGCAAAAAGATGAAATCGGTCAGTTCAATTACGTATTCGAAACTTATGAGCATTTAAGTTTCACGGGTGATGAGTTCAAAGGTTGGAATACAGACGAACAATTGCTTTGGCGGTACGGAATTGCCTTTGGGGCCTATGCCATGCCCTCGATCGCTATGATTAGCCCAGAACATGCTCCGCGTGCCATCCTCAGTCTGCAGCATATGATTGACAAGATGAAGTCGAAAAAGGTCTGGGGCGATTGGACGGAATATGGACTAAGTGATGATCCTATTTCCGAAGGGAACATCATGTATAAAGGACATCTCAATCTAATGTATGGACTGTATCAATTGATCAGTGGAGATGAGCGTTATAGCACCGAATTCTCCTGGTTAACGGAAAAGATCGTTACGGAGATGCGCAAACATCATGCGGAGGGCAAGCATGAGGGCGCAGATTGTGAGCCCGGCAGATACTTTGCGCAGTGCAACTCCATTAGCCTACTTAGTTTGAAGATTTATGACCAGTTGTATGGCACAACCTACGGCGATGTGGAAGCGCGATGGACCATCGACTTCATCAAAGAGAAAATGACGGATGAAGAATTTGGCTTTTATCTGAAGATGTACCAGTCCGATCTTCGCTTTTGCAATCCCATGCTTTCCGGCTATACCAATGCCTGGACCATGGCCTTCTTACGCGCCTTTGAACCCACCTACAATGAATCCTTGTATCCGGTTTGGAAGGAGCATTTCACCAAAAGTATTGGTCCTTATGCTTTCGTGAAGGAAGATCCAGAGGCAGGACCTTCACCATTGGCCACCATGACGGGCATGATGGCTGCTAAGGAGTTTGGTGACGTAAAGCTTTGGCGAAAGTTGAGAAATTCAATTGACCGTAATATCTACCAAAAGGGAGATAGTTTCCAATACTTATATAAGGAGGTGAATAACCCGATTTATAATGGCCCGCTATTGTGGACTAAAGTTCATGTCGGTTGGCAGAACATTCTGGCCCATGATTGGGTTGGCAATCATAGATACGAAAAACCAGCCATTCAGGACCTGGCCTGGACCGACATTCTTCCGCAGGAATTACACTTAATTGACGATTTACTACATTAATTCCGCGACTGCTTTTCGCAGACTTTCTTAATTTCGCGGCTCAATAAGAGGGAAGCTAATCAATGGCCGGGAGGATCTTCGATTTCAACCGGCAAATAAAACCAATAGCCCATGCTATCAAATATTACCATATCAAGAGATCTATATAGTTCCGACGAGCATCAAATGGTGCGACAAGCCTTAGAGGACTTCATTAAGAAAGAAGCACTACCCCATTACGAAAAATGGGAGAAGGAAGGCTGTATGCCCAAGTCCTTCTGGCAAAAGTTTGGAGAGCAAGGCTTCCTGTGCATGGATATACCTGAGGAATACGGTGGAAGTGGGTTTGACTTTTCATTCAGTTCTATGGTATTGGAGGAGGTAAGAAGATTGGGGATTGACTTTGGGGTAGCTGTACATTCTGATATTGTGGCTCCTTACATTCTAAACTACGGAACCGAAGAGCAAAAGCAACGTTTCCTACCTAAAATGGTTTCTGGTGAATGGATCGGCTGTATTGGCATGTCAGAGCCCAGTGCTGGATCTGATTTGAAATCCTTGAAGACCGTAGCTACTGACATGGGGGATCATTACTTGATCAATGGCTCCAAGACTTTCATTACCAATGGTTATGTTGCGGACTTTGTCCTGTGTGCTTGCCGTACCAATAAAGGGACTGATTCAGAGGGTATTAGCTTGATCATGATCGAAAAGGATAGAGAAGGCTTCACCACTGGGCAACCCTTTGAAAAAATCGGCATTAAGTGCCAAGATACCTGCGAGCTATTCTTCGAAGATGTGAAAGTGCCCAAAGAAAATCTCTTAGGTGATGAAGGCATGGGCTTCCGATTGATGATGAATGAGCTGCCTAGAGAACGATTAGGTATCGCGGTAGAGGCACTAGGAACAGCTATCGGCGTAGTTGAAAAAACGCTGCAATATGTGACCGAAAGAAGAGCTTTCAAGAAAGCCATTGCAGATTTTCAAAATACACAATTCAAATTGGCCGATTGCGCCGCAGAAGTGCAAGTTTATCAGAGCTTCTTAGATCGTTGTGTGGAGCTGCAAATGGAACATAAGCTCACCACGGAACAAGCTTCCATTGCCAAGTTCAAAGCGACGGATATGTTGGATAAGGTAGTAGATGAATGCCTTCAACTGCACGGAGGCTACGGTTATATCTGGGAATACGATGTAGCGCGCGCTTACGCCGCGGCCCGAGTGACCCGCATCTATGGCGGTACCAATGAAATCATGAAATTGATCATTTCCCGTGGCTTGTTCAAGGAGCATTATTTAGCGGAGAAGCGGAAAGCCGCAGCTAATGGTGCTGCTCTACAGAACTAGCTGGAGTATAAGTCCTTCTACAATAAATTAAAAAAATCTTCACCTAATGGGAACCTATTAGGGCTATCCTAGGTTTGCAACACACAAGCTAGCTTAATCACCCACTAGATTTATACATGCTGGATAAGCAGACTTTCACTTCTGTATTTGACAAGAATGCTCAGGCCTATCACAAGTATAGGCCCAAATGTCCTGTTCACATTCTAGATCGGCTACGTCTAGTAGCTGATTTGACATCAGAATCATCAATTTTGGAAATCGGCTGTGGCACCGGCCAGCTTACGCTAGATTTGGCCAAATGGCAGCATCCTATCGTGGCGATCGAAAAAGGAGCGCAACTAGCAGCACTGGCGAAAGTCAACGCCAGGCCGTATCCAAAGGTGCAAGTAATTACGGCCGATTTTGAAGAATGGGTGGATGAGGATCAGAAGTTTGATTTGGCTGTAGCCTGCCAGTCCTTTCACTGGATTCAGGCAGACCTTGGGATTCAAAAGGTCCATCATCATCTTAGTTCAAAAGGTAAATTTGTTTTGATTTGGCACCTGGACACCTCTCAAAACACGCCCTTCTGGCAACAAACTAGCCCCATTTATCAGTCCTTTTTTCCACGTAAATCGAGTCATCAGCCATTAACTTCTCAGGCAGACAAATTCCAGCGATTACTAGCTGATAGTAAGTTATTTGGAGAGGTCCAACGATATGAATACCCCTGGGAAATAACCTACAATAGAGCGGAGTATATCGGGCTACTCAGCACCTTTTCGTTGCAAGGGAGTTTACCTCCTTTGGTTAAGCAGGAATTCTTTCAACAGATCAGTTCTTTGATAGAAAAATCCGGTGGAAGTGTAACCAGATACCAAAACAGCGTTATGTTAGTGGTTGAAAAGGCCGTAGCATAATTCCATCCCTATAAATCCTTCACACACAGAACTTATTCTCATACCACCAAACCTAATTGTTTTAAGCGATTACGATGCTACAACCTTATTTATTCACGAGTGACAGATTGGGCTTTAGAAATTGGCAAAGTACGGACCTAGATATCCTTGCGGATATCAACGCTGACGAGGAAGTAATGCAATACTTTCCCGCTACGCAAAATAGAGAACGTACACAGCAGTTTATCGATCGAATGCAAAAGCAGTTTGCCGAAAGAGGTTATTGCTACTTTGCTGTAGAAAAACTGACTACCAATGAAGTGATCGGGTTCATAGGCCTAGCCTACCAAAGCTTCGAAGCTCCCTTCACCCCATGTGTCGATATCGGTTGGCGACTGGCCAGGCAACACTGGAACCAGGGCTATGCTACAGAAGGCGCTAAACGCTGTTTACAGCATGCCTTTCTGGAACTAGGCTTGGAGTACATCTGTGCTACTGCAGCTGCCATCAATGTACCATCGATTCATGTGATGAAGAAAATCGGTCTACAGTTTGACTACGAGTTTGAGCATCCTAAGCTGTTAAACTTTGATCGGATTAGGAACTGCGTCTTGTATAGTATTGATGCAGCAACCTATCAGAAACAGTTAACAAATCATTAATCTTCATTGACGATTTTTGTTCCAAAATCTAGAGCAGATCTGCTTCAGGAATAGTATTGATAATCCTGGAAACTCCTTGCTCGTTCGATTTGTTGTTCGAAAATTGTAAGTGAATCACTAAAACACGTCTGATGAACTGGTGGAAGAAATTATTAGAAAGGAAGGATTATTTGCTGGATCAAGTTGCTGATTTCTCCTTTGCTGAAGGAGATCAGGACCAGTACTACGACCTGAAAAAAGTGGGTTTGGAAAAGCAACTTGGCCCTATGCATGACAAGTTCGATCATGCCATTATTCCCTTTGTACTCGGAGGAGCAGTAGATGTTTACTGCTTTCCCAAAGCAAAAGGAGGAACAGCATTTGCGACGATGGAATTGATCCATCCGGATGGCAGCGGCCCAATTCCCAATGAAATGGGCACCTACGAACTGGTCGCCTTTACAAACCACAAACCAAAAGCGAATCAAGTTGAAGATTCCGCTTTCTTGGAGATGGAACGTAAGCTGGGAGGTTTACTGACCATTATTTCGCAACACGCATTCCTCTCTTCCCTGGAGCCGGGCGAAACTGCCGAAATCCCTAATGAGGATGGCAATTCCCATTACTTAATCTTCGACAAGTATCAACCGAAAAGGCGTCCCTTCAGAATCGGCAATCAAGAGCATGGCTTACTGCTGATCATGGAGGTCCATAAAAGCGAGCTCATATTTGCTCGAAAGTATGGCACCCATAAGCTGATTGAAAAACTTCAACAAGCAAAGGTCTACCCTTCTAGCGATGTAGATCGGAAACCGGTAGTCTAAGAATACTAGTCCGTATTTAGTTGTTCACCTCTACGATCCAGCACTAATTCTCGCCAGGCCTTTTCGACATCAATCTTGGGGGCCTGGCGCCAGTAGATATATCCAGGATCTCGCGCATTCGGGTTGGCAATGCTATCTACTAATTCCATTTGACCAAACCAGGATGATTCCAGGCTAAAGACATCATCCACCATGATCTGTTTGTCAAATTGTGTGTTAGGATCGGCCCAAAAAGCATACGAACTATTAAGACTTTGGGCAATCGGAAGATCGTATTTCTTACGGAAATAATTAATAGCACCGGCGTGACCGTAGGAGCCGCCATAGATCATGCAGGATTCGCGCTGATCCGCAGGCAGTTCATGGTATACCTTTGCTACTTTCTCTACCATTTCCTCCCAACCATGCATATCGGCGATATCCTGTGGAATGGGATAGTATTCTCCATCCTCCCAACGCTGTTTGTAGTACACACCAAGGTCTCGGTTTAGAAAAGAAGTATAAGACTTAAGGGTACTCAAAGGTAGCATCGGGAGGGAAAAAGGTAGTATGGGGAGCGATACCAGAAATAGTCCTACCATTAAACTCCATCGCCATCTCGGCTGCACAATCCATTTTTCTAGAAACAGTCCTCCAAAAGGAAACAAGATCAAAAATGCACCGGCCGTATAGTATGCCTTACCGCTCAAGGTGCCGATAAGCAGTATGGTGCCCAGTAATGCCCAAGCTAGATACTTGTATTCACTATAGTACTTTCCCCTCAGAAGTCCGATCACTCCACAAATCCAAACCACAGAAAAGCCGAAATGAAAGCGGAACTGACTTTGTAGAAAGTGTGGCCAACTCACGTGCAGTAGCTGTGTTTCACGTAATTCACGCATATGGGCGAGTACAGGTAAGCCGTGCTTCCATTGCCACCAGAGGTTGGGTAAGACAATCAAAAGAGCAATCAGTACCGCTAAGGGAAAATGCGGAGTCCACATGACCTTTCGATGAGGACTAGCTAGCAATACCAACAGAAGAACTAGCAAATAAAAGGCTACAGAATACTTTGTCAAAAACGCAAACCCCATCAGTAGTCCCAAGATATACCAAGACTTAGTTTTAGGATCTCGGATAATCTGTATGGTTTGATAGGCAATTAGGAACCAAAACAATTGATTGAAAGACACGGGCTGGAACAAGGTATTACTTCCCAATAATGCCGGCGAGAAGGCCAAAGAAATGCCTGTAATCCAAAGGGCAGCTCGCCCCCCTCCTAGCTGCAAAACCAGTCTACAGGCCAAGACAATAACAAGCATGCCTGCCAGCGCAGGAAACAAACGAATCATGAACTGACTCCCCCCTAAAGCATTAGCAATAGCACCAATGAAAGGCGTGAGCGGTGGAACTTCAAAGAACCCCCAAGCCAGGTGTTTGCCTTCATCAAAATAGAGATATTCATCCCGGTGAAGGCCATAGCGGGTATTGGTGAGAAAATGAATACCTAGCTTCATAATGGCTAGGAATAAAATGACCTGCTGGTCTTTCCAGCGTTTGAAGAAGGTGATTTCCATAATGAAAATTAAAAATTCTTTTTGCTCCTCGCTTGCCTGGCTCCTGAATTTTAGATGAAATTGGGATCAAGCAGGATCAACGGCCATTCACTCAATAAAGACCGCCATTGAATCATTGCTTATTCACTTGCTCTTTGACAATACCTACATTTGGAAAAACAATATCACCCAATGGAAAAAAGAAAATTGATGGCGATCGTCGCCCATCCAGATGATGAGTCTTTAGGTTTAGGGGGGACCCTAGCCAAGTATGCTGCTGAAGGAGCAGAGGTTAGCGTGTTGATGGCTACAAAAGGAGAACGAGGTAGATTCGGTACCGCCGCACAATCTCCTGGCTTGGATATTGTAGGTAAAACGCGTGCCGAAGAATTGCTCAAGGCCTGCAAAGTCCTCGGGGTAAAACACGTCCGTTTCTTAGGATATATCGATGGGGATCTAGACCAAGCTCCGGCGGAGCAGATCATCGAGGAAATTGCCCTGCACATACGCGATCTTAAGCCACAGGTAGTCTTATCTTTTGGCCCGGAAGGTGCCTACGGCCATCCCGACCACATTGCGATCTCTCAATTTACTACAGCAGCCATTCTGAAAGCCGCCCTGGCGGACTTTGATTCACTGAACTCAAGGCCGCATACGGTATTGAAATTATACAATGTACTATGGTCAAAGCCAATCTGGGAGGTCTATCAAGCCGCCTTTAAGGAAATGAGTATGACGGTTGACGGAGAGAAACGGCTTGCCTTCC
>CAJXPD010000170.1 GCA_913057785.1 uncultured Lewinella sp.
TCTTTCAAGGTGAATTGCCCACCATGTGAACCATTCGAATAAATCGGATGGTGCATGGCAACCACCACATTCTTTCTGCGATTTCCTCTAAGCGCGAACTTATAATAGTTGGCGAAAAATTCCCGACTTTTCACCGGGCAATCGTCATTGATCTCCGTTTCGTTTTCCCAATTGGTGAGGTACCATTGTGAGTCGATTAGGAGCAATACCAGATCATCCCCCAATTCTATTTCTTCAGGCCCACTGCAACCAGGCTTGGGCAGCAGCACATTCTTTCGATCCAAATATTCCTCGATGAACTTTTCCTGTCGCTTCACCCCTTTCAGACCATCAGCATACCAATCATGATTCCCGGCGACGAAAAATGGCCGCCCTGGAAAAGTCTTAGCCACATCCAATTGGGCAGTCAAGCGACGCTCAGCTTCCGCTCTCCCCGGGTCTTTTTTTCGCGGTAATCCATCGGGGTAAATATTGTCTCCCAAGTAAACCAAGGAGGAATTCTTTGACTCGGACTGTAGATGCTTCTTCAGATAGGTCAATACAGGATTGACTCCTTGATCTTCCAAAGGCAAGGCCCCGGCGTCACCGACAAGGTACATGGTGTGGGCAAGGGGTAGATCGGGTAAAACGGCTGTTTTTTCCCAATTGGCTTCCTCTCCTTGATAATGCAACTTGTAATTAGCGCAGGCATTGAGGCTTAATAGTGCAATGAGTAGTAAAAAAGGTCTCATTAAGTTAAATTTCATAACTAGTGTGTTTCTCTTGGAAGATGTTTGGTGCGAGCTTGCCGGTCAAATTACTTAATTAGAGGTCCAATTTCATCACAAAACAAAGGCAATTACGCAACACAAGTAACTTGTATTCAATCAACTATAAATAATCATAAAACATAACACTAGAACAAAGTGAAGTTATTTCTGAAGCCCTAAATGTCGTTTTATCCTCACCGACACTACAATTACTGCTGAAAAGGTAATCAACACTTGCTAAAAATCACAACGTTTGTGATAGCAGATTCTAGACTTGGGTCTAATTTACTAGCTAAGACCAGATTGCTCTAAAGTATGGCACCTATACATCAAACATCTTTATGTTTTGCTTCTAGTCAACAAGTTAGCCTCTCGGAACGTTGACTCAAACCTTAACATTATTGCATAGAAAAACCCCATCTGGAGCAAATTCATCCAGATGGGGTGCTATCTTTTTACGAGAAATCTCTTCTCGTCAATTACTTCTTAAAGAGGCCAGCTATAAAAATGACGGCCATTGCACCGATAGCTGATGTAATAATTGATCCCACTAATCCTCCACCTACAGATACACCAGCTACCCCTAGCAACCAACCACCCACTACACCACCAATGATACCTAAGATGATATTCGTGATCAAGCCAAATCCTCCTCCTTTCATAATCTGACCGGCCAACCAGCCAGCTATACCTCCGACAATAATGAAATACAAGAATTCCATGGTTTTTAGTTTTTGGTCCAATTGGTTCACTGGGGTATCAGTTACCAATTTGACCTGGTTTATAAAAGTGGTCTTTGTTTAGAAGTTAATTTGCAGAAAAGTCACGCCTGGAGGCGTTCCAAAACCTGCCAACATTGCCATAATCCTCTAGGGACGTGAAAACATCCCTTCCATTTCCCTCCTTTTAAAGATAACAAAATCTCACCTCTTCGATTCAGATAACCAAACCATTCTCCATGCGCTGCATCGGGAAAATGAGCCCAGCTATATTGATCCACTTTTTCGAACCAGGTCCAGTAGATTTCTTCTTGTGTTAGTTCAAAGGCTTTTAGCAAGGCTACTAATGTTTCCAGGTGTACCCACCATAGTTTCTGATCCCACTCCAATTGTTGTACAGGAAACCCTTTTCGATCCATGAAGTAAAAGATGCCGCCAAACTCCTCATCCCAGCCAAACTCCAGCATCTTCAATGCACGATTTGCCGCTGCTTCAATTAAAGCTTGATCTTGGCACTTCTGCCCCAAATCCATAATAAACCACATGGCTTCTATGGCATGCCCTGGGTTTAACAACCTTCCATCGAAGGTGTCAGAGAGCTGGCCATCACTCAACACATTTTCCAATGTGAGTCCGCTTTCGTCATCATAGAAATTCTGCATGACTTCTTCAATGCATCGATCAATCGTTTCGGTTACCTGAGCCGGCTCTAGTAAGGCTTCCAATTCCAAAGAAAGATTGCACAATATCATCGGTAAGGCGAAATTCTTAAGCGGTCTAGTACTTCCGATCGTTTTATTGTATTTCCCCTTTGGGTTCCCCTGCCGCTCTAATATCTTCTGGAAGGTCTGTAGGGCGATTTCTCTATGAGTGTCCTCCTTTGTTGCCTGGTATAGCTGTGCAAAAGCCATACAGGCGAAACAATCAGAGAAGATATTGTAGGCTTGAATCAGCGGTTGACCATTCGGAGCCAAAGAAAAATACCAGTCTCCATTGCTATCCCTACCGTACTTTTCCAGAAACTGGGCACCATGTAAGGCCATTTCCAACCATTCACTCCTTTGTTCCAGCTGATTATATAACATAGCGAAGGTCCAACACTGCCTTGCTTGCAGCCAAATGAACTTGTCTTGATCATAAACACGCCCATCCGACAGCAAACAGGTATTGAAACCACCTTTCTTAGCGCGACTATGCTGCATCCAAAATGGAATCACATTATCTAGCAAAGCCTGCTGGTACCTTAGTGCATGGTTTGCAAACACTTCTTTATTCATGGGTCTGTTCTAATTGTTCCATATAGCGGTTGAAGAGATGGTGAGCTTGGGGATAGGCCGATTGTGGACTCATGAAGTGAGAAAACTCAAAAGTAATGGCCTTGTCTAGCCCAGCTTCTTTTGCTGCTTTCAGTTTCAATAGCAATTTCTCGAACTTAATGGGAAGAAACTTAATGGGCATATCTCGATCAAAGGATTCTGCATTTGTCCAGCATTGCATATTAAAGGAATCAGCTAGCTGTTTATTGATGGCAAAGTAATGCGCTAACTCGTGATAGTCCACATGCCCATCTTGAAAGGCTACGATATCGACAGCTGACTGGATACCAGAAAAGATTTCCTTCCAGTCTTTTTCATGTTGCTCAATACTGATAACCTCCGCTTTTGTCAAAGAGGATTGACTGGAAAGAATGGCCTTGTTGCCATCGATATACGGAGAAATCAAGGTGGGTAGATTTCCGGACAAGCTTTTACAGTGCTTCCCGAGTTGAGCATAGAGGTCAATGATGGCTCCTGTTTTTCTGCTTACTTCCTGACATAAATACCAGCCCTTGAAGGCTGGGTAATGGCCGTAGTTGGCCCACACTTCATCGATCACGCGTAGGTTGATATCTACCTCTTTTTCAAAATCCCCTTGTTCCCACCAATATTTACCAGAATCATACAAACCGAAGAAAAACTGTATCCCATGCTTTTCAGCTAGTTCCAAAAACAAGGCCACTAGATCGATTGGCGGAGTGTACGCTCCTTCTCTTTCAGCTAAAACTTTAGATGGATAAGTGATCCATCGCTTATGTCCACAACGAATCAGAATGACGGTATCTATACCCATTTTCTTCATCCAGGCAAAATCCGCATCCCATTCCCTCCTTCCCCAGTTCTGATGGGGAATATCATGACTGATTTCGTCTAGAAAGGTACCAGTTATGGGTAGCATAGGCTAGGCTTCTAATTTATCGTACCAATTGATTTTCAATAGGTAACTCGTAATGGCAAAAATTCCCAAACACAATAGTAAAGCTCCCGTTTCCCGAATCAACAAGTATACCGGCATTACTACTAGGCACATTTGCCAAACTATTCCTACGGCCACATTAAAGCAATCTCTACGAAAGTCCTGATTAGGCACAAAGTCCGGGTCATCTGCCTGGATCTTCTCAATAACCGGTTTCCAAAAGCCCCAAGGCTTCGTATTACGGTAGAAGTTTTTCAAGACTTCCTCTTCATCCGGTGGAGTGAGCAAAGTGCCAAGGATACAGCCGAGGAAAGAAATGCCTAATATGATCGGAAAAAGGTAAATATCAATCACTGATGGCATGAGTTGCGGTACAAAGGTAGAAGCTAACAAGCCACCTAGCATGCCAAAGAAGTATCCATATCCATTAAATCTCCACCAAATCCATTTGAGTACATTAGCAGCCGCATAGCCTCCATACAGAGCAGAAGTAATCCATAATGTTAGACCATTAATGGAATCGGCAAAGAATCCTGCAATTATACCAATGATTACCAGCACAAGTGAAGACAAGTAGCTAAATCGGACATACACCTTTTGAGGTGCATCTGGACGGACATATTTTTTGTATAAATCATTTACAATGTAGGCTGGAGCTGCATTAATAAAGGCAGCAAAGGTCCCCATAAAGGCTGCCAATAGTCCAGCTAGCAAGAGCCCTTGGAAACCGACCGGCACAAAGCGATCGATCGCTAAGGGAAGTACCGTTTCAAAATCGATGTCAGCGCCCATAGCTTGAAATTCCGGCGTAAGATAGACCAAGGCCAACACCGCAAATCCGGCTACCATCAAGTAACGAGGAGCATAAAGGACCAACATAGTTAAACCACTCATTTTGGCTGCTTCAGCCGGCGTTCGAGTAGACAATACGCGTTGCATATCGTAGCTAGGTACTGGACCGGCCAAACTTGCGAAAATGCCTTTAAAGATCATCATCATAACCAAATAGCCAATCAGTTCAAAGCCATCTTGCTCAATCTTGGTATTGACACTGGCCAAATGGTTGGACCAGTCCAAATTGAGTTCCCATCCAAAAAACAGCTGGTTCCAACCCGGTGGGACAGCTTCTGCAATCTGTTCTCCACTGACCTGTGTAAAAGCGATGTACCCAATAACAAAACAAGAGATGGTCATGATCACAAACTGAATCACCTCGGTGATTACAACGCTATACATGCCTCCTTTGATGACATAGAGGGTAGTAATGGCAATAATCAGGAAAGCGTAGCCTTGCTCCGAGCTCAGTTGAAACCCAGCGATAGTTGTAGATAAATCCCAAGGAAAAAAGATAGTGGCAAATTTCCCGATCCCTACGAAAAAGTAGGCAATAAAGCCGAAGACACTAATAATAGCAAAGACGGTAATGATGATATGTGACAGCCGACCGCCCACCTTGTCCCCAAAGCGGGTGGTGATCCACTCTGCTCCAGTCATCACATTGGAGCGCCGTAGCCAAATGGCCAAGAATACCATGACGAAAACTTGGTTCCAGACTGGCCACAACCAAGGGATCCAGGCACTCTTGAGTCCGTACACAAAAAGAATCGTGACGGTCCACATGGTACCTGAAATATCAAACATGCCAGAGGCATTAGATAGGCCCAGATAATACCATTTAATACTATTGTCTCCTAAGAAATAGGAAGAAAGGCTGGAAGAAGCTCTTTTAGAAACCCAAAAGCCAAGGGCAATTGTAAGGGCTAGGTACAATAAGATTATACCTATATCGATTGGATGAAGATGCATAAGCAAGGTATATCCAGCCAATATAGGCTAAAGTCCGTTCGAGGCAAAATATTCCCGAAACTACTTCAATTCAATATTCTTAGCAATGATATCCGTAAAGGTTCGAAGTTCAATCCGATACTTACCCGCCTTATAGGCTTTCATATCCAATTCATAAATGGTATTTACGGGTAAGTCGAAAACATCCTCCTCATAGACGACCTTATTCTGTTCATCACGAATTACTACATCACTGATATTGACCTTAATGGTTTCAAAGTCGATGTAGTAGATATCATTTTCTTCATCGTGAAAAATCGTCCAATCTTGTTCTTGCTCGGGAGTCGAAGTCTTGGAAAGAAGTGCGGAAACTTTTTTATCGGTTTTTGCTGTACTCTTTGCTGCATTTTGTGCGGACAGTCCACTTGTTATTCCGAAAAACAGCACGAGGCACATCACAGCGATCTTGCGATGCATAGTAATTAAATTTTGGATACGTTTAGGATTGATCCTCAAATATATAGTAAAAAATTCAATAATTTGCAGGCCTTTCTTAAGTATTTTCGGTTTCTACTTCAGCTTAGGGAAAGCCCACAATTTTACTTTGGCAGTTACATTCCAGGTAAAATTTTACTTGGGAAATCAGGCAATATGGAGAGTAAACTTTGGATTGGAATTAGTCCCTATTTTCAAGGACTTCCAGTATACTTTTGTATATAACGGGAGAAGTGGGTAAAAAAGTATGTAGGTCTTGCCAAATTGCTTCTTCAATATCTTCTTCGGCTTGCGGAACTAGCTTCTGATCAGGTGCATTCATGCTAAACCAATAGGTTCTCTTAAGGATTCTATTCCCTTTTTTGGTGCGATACGTATGGTAGGTTTCCGTGATCAATTCGCCTAGTTGTATGTCCTTCAAGCCTGTTTCTTCTTCCACCTCCCGAACGGCAGCTTCTTCCTTGGATTCCCCAGGATCAATTTTTCCTTTGGGGAGGTCCCAAAAATCTCTTCTAAAGATCATGAGCACTTTCCCTTCTTCATTGTAAACCAAGCCTCCCGCGGCTTCCAAAATCTTATAATTACTTTGAAAATCAGCCACTAATTTATCATAGTCCGTCGTATGGATTAGCACTCGCTCATACCGTTGCGACTTCTCCAACATATCGGCATAATTCAACAAGAATTTTGCCTTTCCCGTGTACCGCACAATCAGCTCATTCGGCCCAGCGTCAGGGAGTTTGGACGCCTTTGTCGCATCAAATAGGACCAAAGGGGTTTCATTGATATAGATTTTGTACATTTGCAAGCATTTTAGGTGTTGATGGCTCAAGAATTAAGCTTGATAAGGCGTCAATTGGCCAATTTCTAGTAGGGAAATACCCATTCAAAGTCTGACACACCGCTGAGAAAATGGCATTCGTAATCGATAAATTAAGCCTAGCAATGAGTATTGCCGAAGCTGTTTCCGAAAAGCTCCTGCAAATTAATGCAATTAAACTGAGTCCTCAAAAACCCTTCACCTGGGCTTCAGGACTTAGATCCCCCATCTATTGTGACAATCGGATCGTACTCTCTCATCCTGAAATTAGATCATTCATCATTGATCAGTTCGTGGAGCTTGCTAAAACAATGCCCCCTTTTGATGTAGTAGCTGGAGTTGCTACTGCTGGCATCCCCCATGGAGCGCTATTAGCCGATCGACTCAACGTACCTTTTGTGTACGTCAGATCTAAAGCAAAGGCGCATGGTAGACAAAACCAAATTGAAGGGAAGCTCGAAAAAGGACAAAAGGCCCTAGTTATTGAGGACCTGATCAGCACTGGTGGAAGTTGCCTGCAAGCGGTAGAATGTTTGCGGGAGGCTGGAGCTGAGGTCGTTGGAGTTTTAGCTATATTTACTTACAGTTTTGATAAAGCTAGTCAGGCTTTCGATTCGGCCAATTGCCGTATGGCAACATTGAGTAACTACGAGGCGCTAATTCAGCAAGCAACGGCACAATCCTATATCACGTCAGACCAACAGTCCACGCTCGAGTCATGGCGAAAGGATCCTAAGGCCTGGAGTGAGCAACATTAAAATTCGCCTTTCATTAAGCGTTTTTTAGGTTAAATTGAATTTACTACTAACATGTCAATAATTACTGCAAGCGCGGAGGCTTTCCTCAAGAAGTATATCAACAACGCATCCCCAACTGGTTTTGAAGCGAGTGGGCAGAAGCTATGGCTAGAATATCTTTCTCCTTTCATAGATGAATGGCATTCAGACAATTATGGTTCGGCCTATGGCATTATAAACCCAGGTCAGGACTATAAGGTAGTGATTGAAGGGCACGCAGATGAAATTTCGTGGTACGTTCACTATATCAATGAGAATGGCTTCATCAATGTCATCCGCAATGGCGGTTCTGATCACCTCATTGCCCCTTCCAAAAAAGTAAACATCCACACCAAAAAAGGAATTGTCAAAGGCGTCTTCGGCTGGCCTGCTATCCATACTCGGCGAGGTAGTGATGCCAATTTAACGCCGAAACTAGATAACATTTTTATTGATGTGGGAGCTAAGGATAAAGATGAAGTGTTAGAGATGGGTATCCACGTCGGTTGTGTGATTACATTCGAAGATGAATTCAGCGTATTGAATAACCGCTACTACGTTGGGCGGGCATTGGATAACAGACTCGGAGGTTTTTGCATTGCAGAGGTGGCTCGTATGCTCAGGGAAAATAAGGTTGAACTCCCCTACAGCTTATATATTGTCAATGCCGTGCAGGAAGAAGTGGGATTGAGAGGTGCGGAGATGGTAGCCCACACTATCAAACCAGATGTAGCGATTGTAACAGATGTTACGCATGACACCCATACTCCCCTAGTCAAGCCTAAAAAGATAGGTGATGTGCAGTCGGGCAAAGGACCTTCTGTTACTTATGCACCTGCCGTCCACAACAAACTATTAGATCTCATCATTGACACAGCCTCCGATAAAGAAATTCCGTTCCAGCGCGAGGCTTCTTCAAGACGCACAGGTACGGATACAGATGCTTTTGCCTATAGCAACGGAGGTGTTCCCTCCGCCTTGATCTCTTTACCATTAAGGTACATGCATACCACCGTAGAAATGGCGCACAAAGAAGATGTGGAAAATGTGATAAAGCTAATTTACGAGACCTTGCTTCGCATAGAAAACGGACATAACTTTAAGTATTTCTAGTTCCGAGCAACTGCCTATGCAGAAATGGCTGATCAAGTTCATTGATCTTATACTTTACAGTAACCTATGGATTGCCGTTGCAGCTTTAGCCATGGCGCTGCAAACACAACTTTTTCTTTTTGGTCGACTTCACTATTCTCCCTACTTCCCTTTTCTATTTTGCGGGACTCTCTTTCTGTATGCCGTTCACAGAATAGTGGGCTTGCAAAAAGCGGAGCCTTTTCAAGAGAAAGGTAGATATTGGGTAATTGCGACCTTCAAGAGTCACATTCGCTTTTATGCCGGTGTTTCTGCGCTGGTAGGAGCTTATTTCTTTTTTCAACTTGAGCTTTCCTTTCAATTGAGTCTTTTTGCTCCTTCGTTGTTATCACTCGCTTACGTGATCCCCTTATTTGGTGGAAAAAAGAGACTGCGAGATTTTCATTTCATCAAGATCTTTTTGATAGCATTGGTATGGACCTGGCTGACGGTAGCAATGCCGGCGATCTACTACAGACTGGAACTACAGCTTTGTACAATCCTGATGATCTTGGAACGGGTTTTCTTTGTTTTTGCTATCACTGTACCTTTTGACATTAGAGATCTAGAAATTGACCGATTCAACAAAGTCAAGACACTCCCCTTTCGTCTAGGCATCAAAAAAAGCAAAGCCATTGCCCTGGTTTCCCTGACAATGGCTTTATTTTTTGCTTGGCTGAATTATTATACCCTGGGCATTAGCCTCAATCAATGGTTGGCCTACGGCCTGAGTTGCCTGCTAACGGCCTGGCTTATTCTCAAGAGCTCAACGAGCCGACATGATTACTTTTATACAGGACTAATGGATGGAACAATGATTCTCCAAGCGGGTCTTGTCTTTCTCGTAACTTAATTAACCAAATTAGACATTTAGAAGTCAGAAGCAAGAAGACGGATTACTAGATTCATCTCTAAGCCCAGGATTATGGCATCTTGAGGCAAAGCAGCCCAGCTTCTTACCTCTTATGTCTAAAATTGACTTAATTAACCTTCAGTCCAATCAATGCCTATAGCATTGCGCCTGAAATCATTCCAAAGACAAAGATCAAGGCATAAAGGCCCAGAATAATTGCCGTCAAGATCCCCATAAATTTATATAAGGATTTGAGGTTCTGGAAAGAAGTGGTCAATTCTGCTTCGTTGTCAGAGCGCAGCGCAACTTTCATTTTAGTAGAAAACCTAAATAGGTATAAAACAGGAAAGAAATAGAGCGCGGCAATAATCAGATACATGACCGTGAAAACGGCGGGGCTTATAAGACCAGCAGCTCCCATACCTAAGGTGCTCATAAAGGAGCCCATAAAGAGACCAGCAAGAACCATAAAACCAATGCCAATAAAGCCGACGATGGCTAGGAAATAGCCCCATTTGGCCGTTTCCGCCAGATAGGATTTGATTTCGGAATTGAGCGTAGAGCCCCCGAAGTTGTCATCGATAATTTGTGGGTTATCCATAATTAATAGGGTTGGTTTTGTTTAATGATACAATATAATCAAAAACCGCCTACAAAATCAAGCCCACAAATTGAGGATGAAACTATCTTGTTATTCGTTTTATATATGTAGGACTAAAGTTAATAAGTGTTTAATCTAAACGCCCAATTACCCGAAATTCGGTTCTACGATTCAGTTGATATTCCTCCTCCTCACACTCCTTCCCATCTACGCAATCATTCACGGGTTTCTCTTCTCCATATCCTCTGGCAATCAATCTCCGTTTCGATACTCCTTCTCCTACCAAGAAATTGACAATGTTGTTCGCACGGCGTTGGGATAGGTTCTGATTGAAACTGGCTCCCCCTCTTGCATCTGTGTGAGAGCCAATTTCGACGATTAGATCCGGATTGTCCTGTAACAGATCTAAAAGCTTGAAGAGCTCTGGCACAGACTCCTTCTTAACACTGGTGCGCCCGACATTATAGTAGATATTCAGTAGATAAGAGATCTCCTCCCCTTCTTCATCGCCGCTGCCCTGGCTCACTTGAAACGAGGTATTCAATTTCTTGATGGTGTCCTGCGGATTACTTGCAGTACTGCGTGAGGTGACTTCCTCCTCTTGTACGCGAATGTAAGGCTGCAGTAAGATATTTCTTACTTCTCCTTTGCGCACATCACAGAATTCCTTTTCGGATTTATGCAAAAAATAGTTCTCCGCATCGATGCTTACCCGACTACAACAGATCTCCGGTGCTTCGATTCTTAGCCAACCTCTCTCATCCGTAGTACCGGTGTACGCTAGGCCGCATTGCCCATCACTCAAAACTACCTTGGCCCCAGCTATGCCGCTTCCGGTAAGGTTATCTACCACCTCTAAATCAAAATAGAATACATCCTTCGGAGGTTCTGGTTGTTTCTTTTCCAATTCCTGCATGCCAATTGTAATCACATTGGGATTGTCTTGGACAAGGGATACGCAATCTTCCCAATGTTTTGGCTCATATCCATCAGATACAAAGGAGAGACTAAAGCAATCTCCTTTATTCACTTCCATGGTAAAATAGCCCTCTGTATCAGTAGTCAAAAATCGACCGTCTTCGTGCACTTTTGCGGTTACTAAGCCAACACTTCCCATTGATTTTCCATTAACCACTTTGAAGCGATACGTCTGACTGGCCTCCGGCTCTTCCCAGGTAAATCCATAGATATCGTCAGCCCCCATACCTCCCGAACGATTGGAAGTAAAGTAGCCGTGTTGATTATCCTGGTGGATGATAAAACCAAAATCATCAGCTGGGGTGTTGAGCGGTGGTCCCAAATTGACGACTTCCGACCATTGGCCGTCCCCTTTATCCTGCACTTTATATACATCCTGTCCTCCGAGACCAAAATGGCCATCTGAAGCAAAATACAAATTGCCATTTTCATCAAAAAACGGTGTTATTTCATCACCTTCTGTGTTGATTCCTGGGCCTAGATTAATTGGATTTCCCCAAGCATCGCCGTCCCAAAAGGAAAGGTAGATGTCTTTTCCTCCGAATCCTCCTGGCATATCCGAGCTAAAGAAAAGACGATCCCCCGAAGGCGATAGACATGGATGCGCTACGGAATAAGAAGGATCATTGAATGGCAATGGCTCTGGCTCACTCCAACTATCTCCAATGAGTTTTTTCGCCGATAATATTTCCAAGCGAATCACCGGATTGCGTCTCGGATCTTGCTCTTCCTGTCGATTTCTCGTCACATATACCTGCTGCTCATCTTGACTAAAAGTCACAATGGCCTCATGTAGATTGGTATTCAGATTGGAAGAAAACTGATCTGATTCTTCGAAAGCAAAGGGATCATTGGGATGCCCATCTGCATAATACAAATCAAAAAAGGCGACCTTTCGTCGCCCTTCTGGAGCTTTGATTGAACCAAAAACCAAACCATTTTGGTAAAAGGCTGGGCCAAGATCATCAAAAGCACCATTAAAAGGGAGATTTTTGACCTGATATTGAGAAAGTTCTCCCTTGGCTAAGATTTTATCCTTTTCCATGCAAGGACTCTCTAGGTATTTCCGACGAAGGTCATAGGGCCTCAGCTTCAAATATCGTTGGTACATCATCTTTGCCTCAGCACATGATCCACTATGCTGTAGGGCTTGACCATAATAGTAAAAGACTTCTGGTCGGGTATCCTCTAGGTCCACTGCCTTCTCAAACCAAGGTAAGGCAGCTTCATATTGATTAGTCTTTTTGTAGGCAATGGCCAGGTTGGTCATTGCTTCAGCGTTATCTCCTTTCTCTAGGATTTGCTGATAGATGTCAATAGCTCCCTGGTAATACAGGGACTCCATGTAGTATCTCGCTTTTTTCAGTTTGGCATTTTGGGCATTCAAAGACCAGTGACAAGCAAGAAAAAGAACCATGATTGATAATGTCGTTTTTCTCATAGGTTTGCAGTCAAGTAAGTTATTAAACCAGTGCTTGTGTGCTATATTTCTAAGGCGAGGAATCTATAAATAAATGAGGGCTTTTCAAAACATGAGGGGGGATAAAATAAGCGGCTCACATTAGCTTTACGCAGCTATCGTCAAAAAGTTACGAGCTAGACCTGAGAAGGTCGGTTCTCTTGCAATTCTTATAGCTGAGCTAAACCAATAGCCCAATCCTCCCAATTAGCTTAGTTGATGATTGCCCTTCGAATCGAAATATAATGGCTAGAAAAGTGGATGACTCGATGATTTTGGGTATCCTTTATAAGACTCCTTTCCCAAACTGGGAACTGCCAATACATAAGATACTTAATTACCAGTAAATATCCAAGATGACCAAAGCACCAAATATTAGGCTAGCCATTCCATTTGCAGTAAAAAACGCCCGGTTGACCTTGCTTAAGTCATTTGGCTTTACGATGGTATGTTGGTAAATCAGTAGGCTAATGAATAGCCCTGCTGCCAACCAATGGAGCCAAAAGAAAGCTGGATATGTCTCTTGTAGCAAAAATGCTGCCAAAAGGATGAGTCCAGCACAGATTACATGCAAAAATATGGAAAGTTGTAAAGCCCTGGTCTTCCCCAAACTAACGGGAACAGAATGTAGAGATAAAGAACGATCAAACTCCTCATCCTGCAAGGCATAAATGATATCAAAACCAGAGACCCAACAAAGTACCGCAAAGGAATAAATAATCGGTATCGTATCAAATCCACCTCCAGCTGCTAGATAAGCTCCAATCGGCGCTAGTGATAAGCCTAAACCCAGCACAAAATGGCAGAGAAAGGTAAATCGCTTAGTATAGCTATAGCCCAAAATCACGAGTAAAGCAACCGGTGAAAGATAAAAACAGAGCGGGTTTATCAGCCAGGTAACACCGATAAACAGCAGACAATTGGCAATCACAAACAATAGCGCGGACTGTGCTTTAATGATTCCTGCCGGAATCTCCCGCTGGGTCGTCCGAGGGTTTTTGCCATCAATATCTCGGTCTAAGTATCGATTAAAAGCCATGGCCGCACTCCTGGCAAAAATCATAGCCGCTATCACCAGCGCAAACAAACGTGGACTGAGCCCTTCTCCCAGTTGTAAGGAGGCAAGAAAAAAGCCCAGCAGGGCAAACGGCAAGGCAAAAATAGTATGGCTGAAGGTGATCAGCGACAAGTAATTCTTCATAATACTGCTACAACAATTGAGACGGTGTAAAGTTACGAAAGAAGCACACCAAACAAAAGGCCCTTCCAGCGCTATGACTAGAAGGGCCTCTGATCATTCTAGAATGATCGTTGTGTTAGCTTCAACACATCAAAATTACTGAGTAACTTGGATGTTTGGAGCAGCCTCAGTACTCAAAACTTCACCAGTCAAGTAGATGAAAGTTTGAGGAGGGTTAGTATTAGCAGTGATCGTAACCTTCTGATTACGCTTACCTTTTTTACCTTTTGAGTTAAACTCTACCGTAACTTCTGCTTCTGCACCAGGAGCGATTGGCTCTCTTGGCCAGTCAGGAACAGTACATCCACAGCTACCTTTAGCATCGCTAAGGATCAAAGGCTCGTTACCTGTGTTTTTGAATTTATACGTATGTGCTACTTTTTCACCTTCGTTTACTGTTCCGAAGTCAAAAGTAGTTTCAGTAAAAGCCATTACTGTAGTAGGACCAGCAGGGGCAGCAGGAGTAGCCGCTGGGTTTTGTGCAGTGGAAGTAGCAGGTTGAACGGCATTAGTCACATTCTCGCGAGCAGCTTCACGAACACCTTGATTCGCATTTTGGCAGCTAGCCAAGAAACCTATCAACGCTACAGCTAGGATACCAACTTTAAGTTGCTTCAACATTGTAAAGGAATTTTAGTTTGAAAATTAATATTTGTGGAAACGTGTTTACATGTTTCTTACTCACAATCACAAAAGTAAAAAGCTTTTTTTACTTGCCTGTTAATGAGGGTTCAATATTTGTTAATGAGCTGTTAACGGCCGTTTACAAGCCATTTTTCGAAGGCCACCAAGGGTTTTGCATTGAGGCAAGTCTCCGCAGTTAGCCCTCCCTTACGGGCAGACAGGACCCCAAAGTGCATGTCGTGAATACCCTCTTTGCTGTGTGCATCCGGGTTGACGGAAATCAAGACGCCCTTTTCCAGCGCATAAGGAATCCAAGTCCAGTCAAGATCAAGTCGGTAAGGATTTGCATTTAGCTCTATGGCTACTCCATTCTCTGCACAAGCATCGATCACCTTCTTGTGATCAATCGGATACCCCTCCCGGCTCAATAATAATCGCCCCGTCGGATGCCCCAATATTCGAGTATACGGATTTTCTATCGCGGTGATCAGCCTTTGAGTTGCCTTGGCCTCATCCATGCGCAGGTTCGTGTGCACCGATGCAATAATAAAATCAAATGCTTTCAGTACGTCTTCCTCATAGTCGAGTGAGCCATCGTTCAAGATATCACTTTCGATACTCTTGAAAACCCGGAAGGGTGCCAGTTCCTGATTCAACTGATCGATCTCCTCCATCTGTTGATAGACACGTTCCACTTGCAAGCCATTTGCATAAAAAGCGGACTTGCTATGATCCGACATGCCCAGATACTCATATCCTTGTTCCTTCGTGTAGGTAGCCATATCCCGCAGAGAGTGTAGGCCATCACTATAGGTACTATGATTATGTAAAACGCCTTTTAGATCGGATAATTCAATCAGTGTAGGTAATTGCTGAGCTTTCGCCAGTTCCAAAGCCCAGCTCTGCTCTCTTAGCTCTGGTTCAACGAACGGAAGATTGGCCTTGGCAAACACGGCGTCTTCTGTGGCAAGTCCCGAAAAATCGAGCCCGGAATTTGATTCGACAAAAGCATTCAGAAATTCAGAGCTTGCCGAATATCGAAACAACTTTGATCCGAATTCGCCCGGAGCACAGACGTATATTCTCACAGAATGTCCATCCGCTGTTGTTCCTGTAAATCCGTTTTCAACCGTCTGCACTTCCTCTAAGGCCGCTCCCAAGCCTTCAGCTGTTAAATCGTCCTTGGCCATCAGAAGCTCTATAGTTTCCACTTCATTGGCTTTTCTTCGAATGGCGCCTACCAAGTTCATCGGTACATCTACAAACTTGGCTTGTAGCTGCTCCAATACGGCCTGAGCTGGCCCTTCTAGCTTGGCATAATGGGATTTGCCTTGCGATCGCTGAAAGTACTCTAGTTTTTGCCTGAGATCTTCTTGCGTTTTTTGTCCAAATCCATTGAGTTCGATCAAGCGATTCTCATTCACCGCATAAAGCAGTTCACCGACGCTTTGCACGCCCAACTCCTTCCAGACGGCCTTGATCTTCTTCGGGCCAAAACCCTTAATCCCCAACATCTCCTGGATTCCTTCTGGCGTTTCTGCTTTGTATCGTTCAAGGGTGGCCATTTGCCCTCCATCCAGAAGTTCCCTAATCTTACCCACAATCGCCTTCCCTACTCCCTTAATCTTACCGATTTCCTCATCAGACATTTCGGCCAAGGGTTGATCCAATTTTCTTAAACTGATATATGCATTTTGGTAAGAGCGGATCTTGAACTTATTCTCATCATGCAATTCCATGATGTTACCTAAAAACTGAAAGGTGCGAGCAATTTCCTTATTCGTCATATAGCCGGTCAATCAAATTCTAAAGCGTGAAAAAAGATCTTTTATGTTGTTCAAGCTTAGATACCTTCTGGCTTAAATAGCATCAGCCGCTTCAATAACGGTCCTAACTTGTGCTTCCGCAAATCGTTCCACGATCTCGTCATTCATCAACAAACTAGCGTCATCAAAATTATCGAAGAATAAATGTTCAATCAATATCGCAGGCATGGCGGTGTTCTTTAGTACAAAGAAGTTGGCTTCTCTATCCGGGTCCCCATCTGAACGTGAAGGTCGATACTTTATACGGTCTCCCAGTAGGTCCTGCACATTATCATATAGTAAGGTCGCTACCTTATCTGATTTTGTCTTTCCTCTGGTTGTATACACCTCAAAGCCTCTAGCATTACCAGAGCTGGAAGCATTGGCATGATTAGAGATGTAGACGCCCTTCTTGAAATTCTTATGGTACCAATTTGCCACATTGACACGATAGTGTAGGGAGATATCCAGGTATTCATGACTTACTATTACATTACTAATTCCTAAGTTGCTCAACTTTGCCGCCACTCTATTGGTCAAAGTGCGATTGAATACCCCCTCATAAAACCAGCCATCTCCGTGAAACTCTCCCTTTTCGTGCTTGAATTGCTTGCTTGGTGCGGTGACATATTTCCCATTCTTATCCAAGCCCCCGTGTCCCGCGTCCAAAAAAACGCAAAAATCAGTTTTCATGGTTCTATTGATTTAGATTTGGTGTTTATAATTACGCTTTAAGATCCAGATTAGAGGATGCTGGACCCAAAGGATTTTTAGGCATCAAGGACCATAACGGGTCAAAGGTCCTTTGTCGTACGCAAAAGTAAGAAAATCGTCCATATAGCAGCACTTAAGCAAACAGAATGAGCTTGCCATTATGCAGGCAAGTTTCTACCTTTGGCCTCACTGCTTTTCCTCAGTTGCTCCTGTTGTATCTCCTGATTATTGATTTGTAGAGATAACATTCCACACAAAGTATTTAAACAGCCAAACTTGGCTTATCCCAAAACTTTAAATCCGATTTTCATGTACCTCCCCCGCTCAAAACGTTTTCTATTATTAGCATTAAGCCTACTCTTGTACCGAAACTTGAGTGCCCAATCCCTTCCTATCGGCGAGCTGGTCATAACCGGATACAATACTACTGTTGATACGGACAATTCCGATTTTGCTAGTGAATTCTCTTTTGTCCTACTTACTAGTGTCGAGACTGGACAAGTTCTTTCCTTTACAGATCGTGGATGGTTATCTACTGGAGGATTTAGAGCAGGAGAAGGTAGTTTGACGCTTTCTTTTGATGCATTTTATGCCTGTTCTACAGAATTCAGAGTGTATAAGGAAGAGAATAGTTGGAAGGTTGAGGTGCTTTCCGAAGCTGGCAGTCCAACGGTTTCCGAAGCTGGGGACTTTAGCCTCTCTAGCGCCGGTGATCAAATATTCGTCTACAATGGAAATACGGAGCCTACACTAGCCGATCAAAGCGCCTTTGTCACCGCCATACAATTCGCTGGAGCTTGGCAGTCAGAGGCTACAGGGCCAGTAGAATCAACCCAGCCGTCCATCTTTGCGAACAACCCTGGTACTGACTTTGTCGTAGATCCTCATTTTGATCATGGGAAGTACAACTGCTTAATTAATGCTGGGGCGACAGTTGATTTAAGAGCCAATATCTACAACTTATCCAACTGGGGATTTGAAAACGCTAGCTCCAATCGCTTTGACCTGGGTTCGCCTTGCCCTTTTTTCTGCCAAGGTGTTTGCACCGCTGCTAATATCGGGGGAATTAGTACAAACAGTGCGGGCAATCTCTTCTGCCCAGGAGATAAGATCACCTTTAGCATCGACGGAAATCTGAACGATGCCAGTCTCTGGAGTTTATACAGTGGAAGTTGCAATGGAGAGCAGTTGACTACTTCCAACTCCAATAGTATTGAATGGACGGCCACAAAATCCGGATCCTTTTACATTGGGGGACTTGGAGGATGTGTCACTAATCCTTCTTGTATGGCCATAAACATCACGGTGGAAGATGGACCTATGGCTGTTTGCAAAGATGTGAGCATCAATTTAGGTGAAAGTTTCACACCAGCAGATCTTGATGGTGGATCTTTTGATAATTGTGCTGATTTCGCCTTATCCCTAGATGTGAATTCGCTAGCTTGTGAATCGCTTGGAGATAATACCATTCTACTTTTCATCGAAGGAGCAGCAGGTCAAAAAGATAGTTGCCAAGCTATTGTTACGCTGCTAGGAGAAGATGAGGATTGTGATGGTGTTGCTGATGAGTGTGATGAATGCCCAGGTGGCAATGACAAGGTTGACAATAATAAAAATGATGTCCCAGATTGTACGGAAGCCTTACCGATAGAAGATATCATCGAAGCTTGGCGCTGCGGTCCGCTGCTGGATAGTGTCTTTGTTTGTCATATTATGAATGGGGACTTGACTTCGGCCCAGACGGAATGTCGTATTCCAGATGAGGTAAAGGAAATTCTGAATGCAGGAGGATACCTTGGTCCCTGTGGGAATACCCCTTGTGGAGCAATCACTAATACAACAAACTTAGGAAATCCCTTAGCGTTACAGGTATTTCCAAACCCCACAAGCAACCGGGTTACCGTTGAAATCCCGGACCTCACCGGAATGCATGGTCAACTTACATTGCACAATACCTTCGGGCAGATCATTTATGCAACTTCGATAGGTCCTAATGGGCCAGGATATGTAAGCTGGGATTTAGTCGATTTAGCAGCAGGAATTTACCTGATCACCTTTGAAAATGATCGAACTATGATAGCGCAGAAGAAGTTGGTCGTAACAAAATAAAAGAAGGGAATTCTTGAAAACAACAAAGTTGATCAGGACCATAAATCTATCTTGACCAACATTTTAGTTATTGTTTCCTGCTAGTGAAATGCATGTCATCGGCATTGTCGCTGAGCATGTAGCCTCTTTTGCCCTAGCTGTAAGGACACCTAGGCAATAAATTAATAACAAATACTTGGATATATCCTGCCCAAAAGGTACTTTTGGAGTGTGTTATTACATACAATATGTCTTTCTCCACTCAGTAATGCATTTAGTATTCATTAAGTCTCCAAATCTTTCGTCTTACAAACTCAGTTAGGTAATTCCTCCTATTCCTACCTAAACTAACCGCATTGATTAAAGGTCTATGTCTCCTTTGATCATGAGGGTTGGAAAAACATTTCCCCTCTGGACTCTAGTGACCTCCCACTAGGGGCTATCATTTTTTTGCCAATAAGTAAAACAAACTATATGAAACCCTTTGTTTACCGCATTATGTTCGTTCTGAGTCTTTTGACTTGGGGATTTTCTAGTAGCCATGCTACTACTCTTGGGATTGGAGACATAGCCATCACGGGCTATAATGCAGATAACCCCGATGAATTTTCCTTTGTGCTGCTGACCGACATTTCCGGCACCACCGTCATTAGCTTCACGGATAATGGCTGGTTTGCTGCTGGTGGGTTTAGGCCAGGGGAAGGCACAATTAGGCTGACTATCAGTGGCGCACAAAGTTGCGGCACGGAGATCCTGCTCAGTACTGCCACTGGCGGTTGGACTTCCACCGTTGGATCTGTGGCTGTAGTGAGCGGTGCCTTGCAGCTGTCCAGCTCCGGGGATCAGATCTTTGCTTACAATGGCTCCACTGCACCTACCGGAGCCAACCAAACAGCCTTTATTACGGGTCTGCATTTTGCAGGCGCCACCTACGATGCCGATGCCATTGGCTCGGTAGAATCTGCCCAACCTCCTGTATTTGCCCTTAATCCAGGCAATGACTTTGCAGTCACTCATCAGGACAACGGTAAGTATGGATGCAGTCTGACCTCGGGTTTGCCCGCTGATTTACGGTCGAGCATATATACAGCTGGAAACTGGAGTTTCAACAGCAGTAGCACCCAGCGTTTTAATCTTTCTGCCTTTTGCAATTTTTCTTGTACATCAGCCTGTACCGACCCCAATATCACCAGTCTGACCACTAACTCGACCATCGGCAGCAACACCTTCTGCACCGGAGATAATGTGGTCATTACCGTTAATGGTACACCTGCCGATGCCACGACATGGAACCTATACACGGGAAGCTGTGGAGGTACGTTGGTAAGTTCTACAACTGCCACCAATGGTGCTACCTTCACCATCAATTCAATAGCAGCTACTACGATCTACTATGTCGACGGTACTGGTGGATGTGTAGCAACGCTACCTTGTACGGCGATCACCATTACGGTAAATGGATTGGCGTCCAACGCTGGCAGTGATCAAAAAATAAGTGGTACTACAACGGCTAATATTTCCGGTAATGGAGCAGGAACTTGGAGCATTATCGGAGCTGGCGATGGCAATGGCTATTTCAATGGAGTAGTTTCAAACACTACCTCTACTATAGCCTCCACTACCTTTTCTGGAACCGCTGGGCAACAATATGTACTTCGGTGGACAGTAACCAATGCAGGTTGTCCATCTAGCACTGACGATGTAGTAATCACCTTCTTAAGCCAGACAACTTTAGGGCTGGGAGATATTGCCTTTACGGGCTACAACTCGGATAATCCAGACGAATTTAGATTTGTTTTACTCAAAGATATCAATGCTGGAACGCAAATTACCTTTACAGATAATGGATGGCTCGGTACCCAGAATGGATTTCGAGCGGGAGAAAATACCATCACCTACGAATTCTGTCGTCCTTATTCCTGTGGCGATGAGTTCTCAGCTACTAGCGGAGTAGCCATTCAGGATGATGGCGGTAATGAGGCTGCTCCAATCGTATCGGGTAGTAGTCTTACTCTGGCAGTAAGTGGGGATCAGATCTTTGCCTATCAAGGTGCGGCACCCACAACTGGAGGCGCTTCAAACTGGATCGCAGCCATTCAGATGAATGGCGCTTGGGATGCCAATGCAATTGATTCAGAAACTTCGGCTCAGCCATCCGCTTTTACAGATGGTGTCAATTCCATTTCTATCTCTCCTGAGGTTGATAACGCCAAGTACGATTGCTCCATTACCACCAATTCGCCAGCTAATTTAGCTGCTGCGGTGAACACCGCAAGTAATTGGACGACTCAAGGAGGAATACTAACATTAGATTTTTGCAGCTTCACTTGCGGCTCTTGCGTAGAGCCCGTCCTGACTAGTGTCTCAGCTCCATCATCGGCCTGCCCAGGTCAGACCGTAGCTTTAACCATAAATGGAACGCTGAACGGTGCAAACGAATGGGCCATTTACACGGGCAGCTGTGGCGGTACACTAGTGGGAACTACTACTAGCTCTTCATTCAATGTTACGCCGACTGCTACAACCACCTACTATGTCAGTGGCCGAGGCGGCTGCGTGGTAACAGAATCTTGTCAAACAGCAACCATCTCTGTTACTTCTGTGCAAGCCGATGCAGGGCCGAATGATGTTGAAAAAATTGAGGGCAATACCACCACCACCCTACAAGCCAATGGTGGCTTTGGAGATGGTACCTGGACTTTTGTCGATGTGGGGGACGGACAAGGCAACATCTCCGATGTAAATGATCCTGCCGCCACTTTTTCTGGTACTGCGGGGCAGTTGTATACGCTTAAATGGACCATCGATAATTCCGCAGCGAGTTGCCCCGATACAGAGGATGAAGTCACCATCGTGTTCATGGATCAAACGGGGCTCACATTAGGAGATCTCGCCTTCATAGCTTATAGCGCTGATGAGGATGATTTTGCCTTTGTACTTCTCAAAGACGTCGGTGCAGGAACCAGTATTAAATTTACTGATAGAGGCTGGTTGGCCGCAGGTGGATTTAGAGGCGGCGAGGGAACTATAACCATAGAATTCTGTCGTCCTTACAGTTGTGGAGACGAATTCAATATTTTCAATTCACCTCACGAAATTAAAGATGCTAGTGGACGGCTTGCGGGGACTGTTACAGGTGCCGCACTACAACCATCCACTTCGGGAGATCAAATCTTTGCTTACCAAGGTCCAGAGACTAATCTAATCACAGGTATCCAAATGAATGGTGCTTGGGATGCCGACGCTACGAACACAAATACCTCTGCTAAGCCAGCAGTGTTTACAGATGGCGTGACCTCCATTTCTTTTACACCGGAAGTACAAAATGCCTATCTGGATTGCAACGAGGTAACTTTAGCTACTGGTAATCAAATCAATAATTCCACAAATTGGATCACCAGCAATAGCACCTCTGCTACCTTGCCACTTAACTGCAATCTGGCTTGTTGCACCCCTGGTGTAGCCACGAGCATCTCTGGCTCCTCCGGGCCTTTGTGTCCAAACTCCCTACAAACCCTTTCGGTTGTTGGCAGTCTGAATGATGATCAAAGCTGGGTTTGGTACACTGGCAGCTGTGGAGGCACAGAAGTTGCTACTGGTGCTAATTTCAATGTGTCGCCTACTACAACCACTACCTATTATGTTCGGGCAGAGGGCACTTGTTCTGGTACGAGTGGTGCTTGTGCCTCCATCACTATCACCGTTGAAGATGGTGTAGACCCTGTGGCAAGCTGTCCTGCTGATATCAATGTTAATAATGATGCTGGTTTTTGTAGCGCAATCGTTAGCTTTAACGCTACAGCCACCGACAATTGCGGTGGGACTGTGGATATTACCTATAGCCAGAACCCAGGTACAGTATTTAACGTGGGAACGACCCAAGTCGACGTAACCGCTACAGATGACCTTGGCAATACTGGCAACTGTTCCTTTCTTGTTACCGTAAGTGATAGTGAAGATCCGGTGGCGATCTGCCCAGAAGATATTATGGTCAATAATGACCCTGGACAATGTGGAGCGGTAGTATCTTTCTCCGCTTCAGCCACTGATAACTGCCCAGGAGCAACGGCATTTGCAATCCCATCTAGCGGTAGCCTATTTCCTATAGGCAGCACCCCCATCACTGTAACGGCTACGGATGCCAGCGGTAACACAGCTGTTTGCAACTTCACTATCAAGGTGAATGATAATGAAGCACCAATCTTTAGCAATTGCCCAGGTAATATCTCGGTTAGCAATGATGTAGGGGACTGTGGTGCCATTGTCAATTGGACACCTCCGACGCTGAGCGATAACTGCCCAAGTACCAGCCGAAACGCAAGCCACAATCCAGGAGATTTCTTCCCCGTAGGTTCCACTACTGTAACCTACTCCGGTAGCGATGCGGCTGGAAATGATGCCATCAATTGTAGTTTTACCGTTACCGTTAATGATACCGAAGACCCTGTTCCAACTTGTCCGAGTGATATTAGTGTAAATAATGATCCTGGTCAGTGTAGTGCTGTAGTTAGCTTTGCGGCCTCCGCTACCGACAATTGCGATACTAATGTAGAGATCACCTATAGTCAAAATCCCGGCACAACCTTTAATGTAGGTACTGCACAAGTCGATGTGACGGCTACGGATAATTTTAACAGAACGGCTAACTGCTCCTTTAATGTGACGGTGAATGACAATGAAGATCCTGTTGCCAAATGTCCGGGGGTTATACAAGATGTTGAACTCGACCTCATGGGCAATGGGACCTTGCCTGCAAATATAGGAGATGGTAACTCCACCGATAATTGTGGTTCCATAGAGACGAGCCCAGAGTTGAATTTCACCTGTGATGACCTCGGTATACAGACAGTGACCCTTACCGCTAATGACCTTTCTGGAGGTATCAGCACCATCGACTGTAGTTTTAATGTAGTTGATAATGTGGGCGCCTGCAATCAACCACCTGTGGCTAAGTGT
>CAJXPD010000171.1 GCA_913057785.1 uncultured Lewinella sp.
ACCGCCTCCTCCAGCTCCATCTCCGCCACCCAATGCCGGACTTTCTCCATTAGCTTCTAGCAAAAATCCATTATCGACCAAATGATTAACCTCTAGAATGATAATTCCGCCACCATTACCACCATCGGTACCCACATCATTATTTTCATGACCTGCCCCGCCGCCGCCGCCAAAGAATAGTCGGGTGGAGTCGCTGTTTATTTCTCTTCCTCCAAAGCCAGGAAAATTGCCATCACAGCCAAAGAAGGAGGGCTCTTCGTTCGTACCTCCTTGCCCCGCCTTGGTCAAATTGGAGCCCCCGCCACCTCCAGCATTGTGATCATTGCCGCCACCACCTCCGTTGGCCTGCGGACCACGCCCGCTTTCTGAACCGGCTGTGATGATGGCTAAGCCTTCACCTTTGGCTGCCCCACGCCAATTGTCAATGGCGTAGGCATAATTGTTGGCATTAGTCGCGAAACTACAGTTGTTTGATACCGTGATATCTGAAACTCCGCCTCGAAAGCCAATACCATTGGCCGAAATCGGTGCTTGCAGTTGTAAGGAATCTTTGATCTGCACTGCAATAATTCCCCCCTTACTTCCATCCCACGGCGCTCCTCGTAAAGTGTCTGTCACGATCGCCTTATCAAAACTAGGGTAGGTGATAAGCTGAACCTTTCCTGCTAGGTCGTAGTCTTGACTAAGTTGAAAAGCGAGTGTGATTTCATTTCCGTTAATGCTTAAAATTCGGTTTTTCTCATAACGCCCGGCTTGCCCCAGGTTTGTCACATTGCCAAAACTTGAAGAATTTCCCAAGTCAATGGAAGCACCCTGAGCTTGATAGATGATGACATCGGTATTCTCGGCGAAGCCATCGGGAGAGTCTACGGTAAGGATATTGTTGCAGGCGTCCAGACCTTGGACTGCTGCGTAGCTATTGATGATACCGTTGAGATCTTCTTGTGCAGAGAGAAAAGAAAGGCATAGTAACCCAAGGCTAAGGGTGTATAGTTGTTTCATAGGGAAGTTCGGTTTCTGAGAATAACGAGTTTTCTCCTCCAAATATCGTAGAAATTGGGAGATGTTTTGGAAAATCTTTTGCCTAGCGCAAAGCTGGCTTCAGTGTACTAATCCCCGTTTGCCCCAAACTGGGACGGGGTATTTTGCCTGCGCATTGCGGAAAATCAAAAATAATGTTACCTTTGCGCCCGTTAAAACCTACCGTTCCTTGATGGAAGTACGTAGGTTATTCTAATCACCATAATTTAATGGAATGCCTGTAAAGATTAGATTGCAGCGTAAAGGCCGAAAACAAAGGCCATTTTATCAAATTGTAGTTGCTGATTCTCGTGCCCCTCGTGATGGTAAATTCATCGAGAAGTTGGGGACTTATAATCCTATGACGAAACCAGCAACCATTGAAATCGATCGCGAGAAAGCGTTTGATTGGTTACAGAAAGGTGCTCAACCTACGGACACAGCTCGTGCTATTCTTCGTTTCAAAGGAGTATACTACCGCAAACACCTCATGCGCGGGGTGAAAAAAGGTGCTATGACTCAAGAAGAGGCTGATGCTAAGTACAAAGAGTGGGTAGACGCTAAGGAGGCTAAGATTACTGCTCGTTTTGAGGAGGCTGCCGCAGAAAAGGCCGCTTGGTTGGCTAAAGTTTCTGGGGTCGCACCTGCACCTCCTGTGGTTGAGGAAGAAGCTCCTGCTGTTGATGCTGAAGCAGCTACAGAAGCCGCAAGCGAAGAGGAATAAAGAATTCTTTCTTCATAAGATCAAAGGCCTATCCAGTCACTGGATAGGCTTTTGTTGTTTGATGAGCGACCTTTCCCTACTTTACGCCCAAAAGAAAAAGTTAATATGTCCAAAAAAGTTGAGTATTGCTTTAGATAGCTGCCCAAGTATTTTTATATTTGCTGCATAGAACAAGGCTATACTTTATTCTAAATAAATTAACGTGAACCTGGTAGTGCTTTGAATTGCACTATCAGGTTTGCCTTTAAAATACCCTTCTTCAACAAGCTTAATGTTAGCCCCTATGGTTCGAAAAACAGGATGAAAACTGAGGTTTATAACCAGTCCTGAATAGAAGCGCAAAAAGTTGAAGAAACAAAAAAGCTATATATGTACGAATTGGATCAGCAGTACCAAGACCGATTGAATACGTTGGCAGAAGAAGTGCAAGCTTCAGATGAACTTCAGCAATATTTGGAAGAGGAAGAGGAGGAGTTTTACTTGCGCTTGAAGGAGATGTTTGAACCCAAAATCGCTGCGATCTATGATGAGGTGGCGGAAAATGATCCATTGCAACTCGTGGCTTTTGAGCGTGCCTTGCTAGATGAATCTTTTGAAGGACTATATCTACCCAAAATACTGGGCTTTTCGGTGTTGAGGGGAGAGGTAAATAAAAATTACAAGTACGTACGGCCACAAGATCACTTTAAGAGTGTCCTAATGGCGATTTGCAATTCTGCCAACTTTGATATTCTTAAGAAGCGAATTGGTCAATCCATCCAGATGGGGTTTGCTATGAGCAGTGATATCTGGATTACCAACTTGATTAATGCTTACACCAATAAAAGAATTCGCTATTACCTTCAGGGACAAGTTCTAGACAAATACCGACAGCCTCGGAACCGTGCTGTTGGTTTGACCAGATATAGTCGACAGTTCAAAAATGATAATTTCCAATCTGCTGAATTTCCTACCACTCCAGGTGGATTGAAGGTACTATTTTCTCCACTGAAGAACTTTTTGATCTATCGAATCAATAGAAATGGAAATAATGCTTCTTTGGTAGAACCTCTAAAAGAGTTTGTTGCCAATGAGAGTCTACATGGTTCCAGTGAGCACGCACAGATCATGGGACTTTTTTCGGCTTTCTTCCCTCTCGGTGATCATGAGGCATTTATTTCCAAATATTTCAATGATGTCCGTGGGAATACACCAGAATTTGCTGCTGAATTCCTCGAATTTATCCTGGAATTGCTGAAAAGAGATGATGTGGACTTACATGGAACGGCTGAGCTACAGTTGTCGAGTGTGGCTGATAAGACGATGGATGATAGTCTAAGTGAGTATTTCACACTCACCGACAAAATTCACCGTGATGGTTACATCAATGAGGAAGTGCAGCAAGCCGTGAAGGTGTTCTACAACCAGCACGAAGGTCGTTCTTTGGTAAATGAGTGTGTACGACAAGTGATTTTTGGTTACTTCTCTCGCTTGATCAGTAACTTGGAGCCACGAGGATACGGCGATTTCTTTGAAGCAGCCAAATTGTTCCCAGTATACATGGGAATCTTTGTGAACCAGCAGTTCAACCAAGACCTGAAGGATCTTTCCATGAAGTATGTTCGCAAACTGCTGAAGATTTTCGTTGACAAGCGTGGTAAGGACTACCAAGACATCAAGAAGTTTGTATCCTCGACTTTCGTGGAATATGGTTTCTTGAAAGAAAAAGAAGTGGTGGAACTCTTCAAGACAAGAAGAAAGAGAACGAAGACCGAAGCCTAATTCGAGGCTTCTTCTAGAAACGTGCATATCAAGACTCCTTGATATGCACGTATATTTTGATAATCCTACACCAAAATACTGCCTTCCTAACAGGTCTGTCCATAGGTAATCTCACAGGGCTATAGTTATCATAGATAAGCGGAACCCCGGGTAATTTATAATCCCTCAATCCTCAGTAGTATCGTATTGAGGTGGATCATCGGGCACCGCTAACCTTAGTCAAATCAACTACCAAGCTTACTCACATGAGAAGATTTCTTATCATTTGCTGCACCTTATCAGTCACTGCTATCGCATGTCAAAGATCCAATAGTGATAGTCCTAATGTTCCTCCTCAGGAGGAGAAGGAACTATACATCGGGCAGCAGCTCCCATTAAATGAAACCCTAAGCAAGATTGCAATCGGGTCGTGTAATCGGCAAGACCTGGATCAAGTTATTTGGGAAAGCATTGCTGCTGAACAACCTGATCTTTGGATTTGGCTAGGAGATAATATTTATGGCGACACGGAAGATATGCAACGTCTAGAGGAAAAGTACGTTATGCAAAAGTACAGTACTCTTTACGGAGATTTCCGAAAAGATACACCCGTCATTGGAATTTGGGATGATCATGATTATGGGGTGAATGATGGAGACAAGCGCTTTCCGAAACGGGCAGAAAGTCAGCAATTGATGTTTGACTTTTTGGATGTTCCCAAGGATGCGCCGGAGCGAAGCCAAGAAGGAGCTTATCAGTCTTACGTTTTCGGTACTGACGACAAGCAAGTCAAGGTGATTTTGCTCGATGCTCGATATTTTCGTGACGAACTAGAAAAGAATGATGGCTATCAGCGCTACAAGCCTAATTTGACCGGAGATATTCTTGGAGAAGCCCAGTGGAACTGGTTGAGAGAGCAGTTGTCTACAAGTGAGGCGGACATTCATTTCATTGCCTCTGGAATACAGATGATACCTGAGGAACAAGGTTTTGAAAAATGGGCTAATTTCCCCGAGGCAAGGAAGAAGCTTCTGGACTTATTGGCTGAAACGAATCCTAATAATGCGATTCTTTTAAGCGGTGATCGACATATTTCTGAATTCTCCAAAATAGATTGGCCAGGAATTGAAGGGGGACTATATGAGTTTACCTCAAGTGGATTGACACATAGCTACTCTGAATTCTCTGGAGAACCGAACGAACATAGAGTCGGAGAAGTGGTGTTTGAGCGAAGTTTTGGAGTGATCCTAATCGATTGGAGTGCCGCGACACCAAAGTTAAGTTTTCAAATGAAAGGCGTAGGAGGGACTTTACTGCAGGAGCTAGAGCTTAATTAACCCAAGTGGCGATGAATGAGCGCCAAGAAGGAAGATTTTGCAAAAAACATAGCCAACAGCTTGGTTTTGAATCTAATATCTGACGCATTTGGGCGCTGCAGAGGGAATCGCTACTTGCATTAATTAATAATCAGTATGAATTCTACTTTCAATTGGGGGGTCATTGGCCCAGGGAAAATTGCTCGGCAATTTGCAGCGGATTTAGCACTGATTCCTGGCGCCCGATTGCATGCCGTGGCTTCCAGAGAAAGTAGTCGAGCCCAGGCCTTTGCCAAAGATTTCGAAGCCCCTTTCTACTACGGGAACTACCTGGATATCCTGGATTGTAAAGATCTTGATGCCATCTACATAGCCACTCCGCATGTTGGTCATTTTGACAATACGATCCGATGCTTAGAAGCTGGTATTCCAGTACTTTGTGAAAAGCCATTGGCCATGAATTTTCGGCAAGTGGAACTGCTCATTGACACAGCTCGCCGCAGAAACACCTTTTTGATGGAAGCCTTATGGACCCGTTTTCTTCCGAGCACCCGCTTTCTCTTAGAACTGATCCGCAAAGGAGAAATAGGGGAGTTAGTGGGCGTAAAGGCAGATTTTGGATTCAGATCTGAATTACCCCCTGAAGACCGAATCTTCAACAAGGCGCTCGGCGGTGGTGCTCTCTTGGATATCGGGATTTATCCCGTGTTTTTGGCGCTGCTGTTGTTTGGCAAAGCTTCAGAGATAAAAGCCATGGCCAAGATTGGAAGTACCGGAGTCGATGAGGATACGCATATCCTGCTTCGGTATCCAGGTGGTCAATTAGCACAGCTACATGCTAGCTTCTTGGCCGATACCAAGCGGGAGGCATACATTTACGGGGATGCCGGAACGATTCATCTGCATGCTGATTGGTACCAGCAGACCCACCTGAGTATATTTGGGGCTAAGTCGGAGCTGCGCTCGTATCCGATCGAAAAGAAAGGGCTCGGGTACCATTACGAGGCAAAAGAAGTGATGGAATGCATTGCCGCCGGCAAAATTGAAAGTGATAGCATGTCGCATGCCTTCAGTGCGGCTCTAATGTTGAGTTTAGATAGTATTCGGCGTGAAATCGGGTTGATCTACCCTGAAGATGAATAAGATTGGCAGAACCTTCATTTAGATAAAAAATTGCGCTTCAAAAACCTCACCTTATTTCTTTTGGCATTGATGGAGTATGACCAAAAAGAATCATTATGTTTTTTTGAATTCGTGCTTTTATTTGGGAAATAGCGAAATAGACAAATAAATTCTCCTGTTAGAGTTCGAAAGACAAATTATCGTCCATTTTTTGATTTTGAGTATTCCTATTAGAAATTTGAAAAAAATTAAAGGATAAAGAATAAATGCTAAACTCCTTTATCGAAAAAGAGAAAATCCTTGGTTTTTTTTGAAAAATCATAATTATTTGTGGACGGATTTTAGTATTTTTGTTATCCCACTAACTTGAATGGAATACATATAGTGTCAACAACAACCTGTGTTAAACCCACTCCACCACAATACTCCTAACGGAAACTTTTAGGGTTAAACCCGACCTACCCATTTCAGACCTAATTATCTATTACTTCTGATAGAGCTCCAGAGGTGCAGCCTTCTGCACCCAAGTACTCTTGGATCAAACAACAACAACCGTAAAGAATATGCAGCAGCCAACAACCAACACTAAGGGACTCTACACCCCCTCCTTGGAAAAAGATGCTTGTGGGATCGGTCTGATCGCTAACTTGGATGGTATAAAATCCCATCAATTGATTGAGGATGCCTTACATATGCTATCCAACATGGAGCATCGCGGTGCCTGTGGCTGTGAACCGAATACCGGTGATGGAGCGGGGATTCTACTGCAGATTCCACACGAATTCTTTCAAAAGAAAGGTTCTGAAATAGGCTTTGAACTACCAGAATTCGGATCTTATGGGGTCGGCATGGTGTTTTTCCCCAATGACCGAACGCTTCGCACACAGTGCCGCTTCTTATTCAATGATTATATAGATGAACTAGGATTTGAAGTCTTGGGGTACCGCAAAGTACCCACAGACAATGAGGAATTGGGAGAGACGGCGGTATCCGTTGAGCCACGCATGGAGCAAGTTTTTGTTAAACCAAAAGATCAGCTCGATCCAAAGGTATTGGAGCGCCGACTGTATATCCTTCGAAAATTTGCCACGCACAACATCCATAAGACCTATCCACAGTCCAAGGATCATTTCTATATCACATCCTTTTCTTATAAGACGATCGTATACAAGGGGCAGCTGACTACTTATCAGGTTCGTCCTTATTTTCCTGATCTACATGATTCCCTGTTTAAGTCAGCGATAGCCTTGGTACATTCTCGCTTTTCCACCAATACAGTACCAAAATGGAAGCTGGCTCAGCCTTTTAGATACATTGCCCACAATGGCGAAATCAATACGGTGATGGGGAATTTGAATTGGTGGAAATCAAAAGAACAGTTGATTGAATCAACACTCTTTTCAGCAGAAGAGCTAGAAAAGCTTAAGCCGATCTGTGGAGAAAATCTATCCGACTCTGGTAATTTTGATAATGTACTTGAGTTTTTGGTATTAAATGGATACTCACTGCCGCATGCCCTAATGATGATGATTCCTGAGGCCTGGCAGCACGATGATCAAATGGAAGCCTACAAAAAGGCTTTTTACGAATATCACAAGACAATTATGGAACCCTGGGACGGACCCGCTTCCGTCTGTTTTACCGATGGCATCTTGGTGGGCGCTACGCTTGACAGAAATGGATTGCGTCCATCGAGATACTGCCTTACGGAGGATAATACCTTAATCCTGGCTTCTGAAGCAGGGGTTCTGAACATAGACCAATCTAAGATTGTAATGAAGGGTCGCTTGCAGCCGGGTAAGATCTTGATCGCGGACCTGGACGAGCATCGGATTATCGGAGATGAAGAATTAAAAGAGGTAATTTGCAAGCGCTTGCCTTACAAAGATTGGCTAGATGAGAATCGAATCACCCTGGAAGATCTTGAGGAGCAATCCAAGCCGGTCGTTGCCTTAGATGCGAAGACACTCTTTAAGAATCAGCAGTTACATGGCTTCACCAAGGAAGATCTACGGGTTCTACTTGGCCCAATGGTGGCAGTAGGTAAGGATCCAATCGGTTCAATGGGAACGGACACCCCTCTGGCGGTGTTATCACAACGGTCTCAGCACCTGGCCAATTACTTTAAACAGCTCTTTGCGCAAGTTACTAACCCACCTATCGACCCTATTCGCGAAAGGTCAGTGATGTCTCTTTTTGCGATGTTGGGAGGAGCCAAAAATATATTGGAGTCGGATGCGGAACGTGCACGTTTCGTTCATTTACCCAGTCCTGTTTTGGACAACGCAGCATTGAGTAAAATCAAACGATTACATCATCCGCATTTTCGTTCTGGAGTCATTGATATTGTTTTTAAAGCGGATGGTCAGAAAGGTCGTTTGAAGGCTGCGATCGACCATATCTGTGCGGTTGCGGAGGATCTGGCTCGGAATGGGACTAATATTTTGATCCTCTCTGATCGAAATGCGGACGCTTTTAGAGCTCCAATCCCTTCCCTTTTGGCAGTGGGAGCTATCCATCATCACCTGATCAACACTGGATTGCGAAGCTTGACTTCTCTGGTGATCGAGGCGGGAGATGTTCGAGAAACGCATCACTACGCTACCTTAATCGGATATGGGGCCAGTGCGATAAATGCCTATATGGCTTATGCGACCTTGGCTAGCTTGCATAAAGAAGCTTACTTTGACGAATCCATTACCTTACCTAAAGCTTTCCAGATATATGATAAGGCCGTGGGTAAAGGCTTGTTGAAGATCATGTCGAAAATCGGTATTTCGACTCTACAATCCTACCAAGGAGCGCAGATTTTCGAAGCTTTAGGCTTGTCTACAGAGGTCGTAGAGACGTGCTTTAAGGGCACTGTTTCTAGAATTGAGGGAATCGGTTTTGACGGTATCGCGGAGGAGGTGCTGACACGGCATTCCATGGCTTTCCCTGAGAAAACCATTCCAGATGCGCAGCTCGATGTAGGAGGTGTCTTCCAATGGAAGCGTCGCGGTGAAGCTCACCTTTTCAATCCACAAACCATTCACTTGCTGCAATATTCCACGCGCAAGAATGATTATACCGCTTATAAGAAATACGCTAAGCTGATTAATGATCAAACAGCCCAAGCGCTTACCTTAAGAGGATTATTGACCTTCCGTAAAGGAGAGTCTATTCCAATAGAGGAAGTGGAACCGGTAGAGAACATCTTCAAACGTTTTGCTACTGGGGCGATGTCTTTTGGCTCCATTTCACATGAGGCCCACTCTACCTTAGCGATTGCCATGAACAAGATTGGAGGTCGTAGTAATAGTGGGGAAGGAGGAGAGGACGAAATCCGTTTTGCTCCAAAAGAAAATGGGGATTGGGAAAGGTCGGCTACTAAACAGGTGGCATCCGGGCGATTTGGAGTGACCAGCTACTACCTTACGAATGCCAACGAATTACAAATTAAGATGGCCCAGGGGGCTAAGCCTGGAGAGGGCGGTCAATTGCCTGGCCATAAGGTAGATGATTGGATTGGTAGGGTACGACATTCTACGCCTGGTGTGGGCTTGATCTCTCCACCGCCGCATCACGATATCTACTCCATCGAAGATTTGGCCCAGCTGATCTTTGATTTAAAGAATGCCAATCGAGAAGCACGTATCAATGTGAAACTAGTATCTAAGGCCGGAGTAGGAATTATCGCCTCTGGAGTAGCTAAGGCCCATGCAGATGCTATTTTGATCTCTGGCCACGATGGTGGAACAGGTGCTTCGCCTATTACCTCCATTCGACATGCAGGTTTGCCATGGGAGCTAGGGCTGGCCGAAACGCACCAAACACTAGTCAAAAATAAATTGAGGGATAGAGTCCGTGTGCAAACGGATGGTCAAATCAGGACAGGTAGAGACCTAGCCATCGCCACCTTATTAGGGGCTGAAGAATGGGGGGTTGCTACTGCGGCTCTGGTTGTTGAAGGATGTATCATGATGAGAAAGTGTCATCTAAATACTTGTCCAGTAGGAATTGCAACGCAGGATAAGGAGTTGAGAAAGCGTTTTACCGGAGACCCCGAGCATGTAATCAACTTCTTCCGATTCTTGGCACAAGATCTCAGAGAGATCATGGCTGAGCTGGGTTTCAGAACCGTCGATGAAATGGTGGGGAAAGTGGAAATGCTTAAAGCTAAGCAACAGATCGAACACTGGAAATATAAAACACTAGACCTTAGTCCGATTTTGTACAAAGAACCAGCTGATGAAACGGTGGGACAATTCAAAAAGATCCCGCAGGATCACAGCATAGATGATGTTCTGGATCGCAAATTAATAGATCACGCAGGTTTGGCTTTGGAAGCGGCTAATCCCGTTAGTTCAACTTTTCCAATTAAGAATACAGATAGAGCGGTTGGTGCTATGCTTTCCAACGAGATTTCTAAACGTTGGAAAGGGGAGGGCTTACCAGATGCTTGTATCCAATACCGCTTTAGAGGTTCCGCAGGACAAAGTTTCGGTGCATTCGGTGCTAAAGGAATCGAATTTACCTTGGAAGGCGAGGCTAATGACTATTTCGGAAAAGGACTTTCTGGTGGCCGACTAATCGTCGTACCAGATCGAGATGCAAAGTTCACTCCAGAAGAAAATATCATCATCGGTAATGTCGCCTTTTATGGGGCCACCTCTGGTGAAGCTTACATCCGAGGCACAGGAGGTGAAAGATTCTGCGTAAGAAACTCTGGCGTGAATACTGTGGTAGAGGGAATTGGCGATCATGGATGTGAATACATGACCGGAGGACTGGTTGTCGTCCTAGGTGAAACAGGTAAGAATTTTGCGGCTGGGATGAGTGGCGGTATGGCTTACATCTACAATCCTGAAGGAAAATTTGAGGAAAGAGTGAATGCCGAAATGATTGACCTAGATCCGCTTAGTGACGAAGATCTTGAGATCCTTCGTAAGATGGTTCGAAATCACTTTAGCTATACGAGTAGCTCAGTAGCCTTAGAAATTTTGAATGATTGGGATCAACAGAAAGGGCACTTCGTCAAAGTCATGCCAAAGGATTACAAGGCAGTATTGGCTAAGAAAAAGACCAAGCCCAAGGTTGAGGTGAAACTGGCAGCGGCGACCGCCTAAGTAGGTGATTTTCTTTTTTGTTTTGAACAGCTAAAAGGTAAAAAATGGCAGATCCAAAAGGATTTATGAAATATACTCGCGAGCTTCCAGCTACGCGAAACCCAAAAGAAAGAGTACAAGATTACAAGGAGTTATACGAGAACTTCCCTGCTGAAAAAACAGTAGCTCAAGCTTCTCGCTGTATGGATTGTGGTATTCCATTTTGTCACAACGGTTGTCCTCTAGGAAATATCATTCCTGAGTTCAACGATGCAGTTTACCAGGAAGATTGGGCAACAGCCTTTGATATTCTCAGCAGCACTAACAATTTCCCCGAATTTACGGGGAGAATTTGCCCTGCGCCTTGCGAGGCCGCTTGTGTACTTGGCATCAACCAACCACCGGTAGCGATCGAACATATTGAGAAGTCCATTGCCGAAATGGCCTTTGCTAAAGGGTATATTCGCCCTCAGCCGCCACAGGTACGCACCGGCAAGAAGATTACCGTAGTTGGCTCTGGCCCAGCCGGACTGGCTGCAGCAGCTCAGTTGAATAAGGCGGGTCATTACGTTACGGTTTATGAACGTAATACTCGACCAGGTGGACTATTGCGCTACGGTATCCCTGATTTTAAACTGGATAAAGGTATTGTAGAGCGGAGAGTGGCCTTGATGGAAGCGGAAGGCATTAAATTCAAAGTGAACGCTGAAGTTGGGAAGAACGTGGACGCAAAAAAGCTTCTGGAAGAGAGTGATGCTATGGTCCTGTGTGGAGGATCTACGGTTCCAAGAGATCTCAAGATACCGGGTAGAAATTTGAAAGGTGTTTATTTTGCTATGGAGTTCCTGGATCAAAATAATAAACGTGTAGCCGGCGATAGTATCCCCGAAAAATCAGCCATCATGGCTACTGGGAAACGAGTAGTAGTCATTGGTGGGGGTGATACTGGAGCAGACTGTGTAGGTACTTCCAATCGGCATAAGGCTAAATCTGTGACACAGCTGGAGATCATGCCAATGCCACCGCAGGAGCGAGATATGGTTACCTGGCCAAACTGGCCTATGGTATTGCGTACCTCGACCTCTCATGAGGAAGGGTGTGAACGCCAATGGGCTATCAATACCAAGGCCTTTATCGGAGATAAAAAGGGCAATTTGAAGGCCATTCAGATCGTAAAAGTGGAGTGGGCCAAAGATGAAGCTACTGGTAGATATAGCTTCCAAGAGGTAGCTGGATCGGAGGAAGAAATTCCATGTGATTTGCTATTGATTGCTGCTGGTTTTCTACATCCGCAACATGAAGGTATGTTGAAAAAGCTGGGTATTGATCTCACAGATCGCGGGAATGTGCAAGATACGGACTATATGACCTCAATAGACAAAGTGTTCACAGCGGGAGATATGCGCAGAGGACAATCATTGGTGGTCTGGGCGATAGCGGAAGGTAGAGAGGCTGCTCGGAAGGTAGATGAATACCTCATGGGCGCATCTGCGCTAGAGGTGAGAGATGATTCCCCACTTCATATGGTTCAGCAGGAAACGAAGGCGCTGGTATAGCGCAGCAGTTAGGTGAAAACTGATTAAATTTCCTAAATAATGGGCTAGCCTTTTCTCTTGAGGCTAGCCCTTTCTATTTTTGTGGCCATAGATCTTTTGACCTTTTTGACGTGTTTCATTTCATTTATGTCTGTCTAAAACTATTATATCTATGAGTGCAAGTGCGGAAATGCCATATTTCATTAATCCTTCAAAAAACTTGGGGCAGGATGAGAAGATAGAAGCCTATGAGCAAGCTATTCAGGCCATTGATGCCAACTTAATGGGGGAAACGGATCAAATCCTTAAAATGGCCACGATCAACTGCCTGTTGAAAACCTACCTGCCGTACTACTACTGGGTGGGGTTTTATCTGGTGAAGAATGATCGACTTATGGTAGGACCCTATCAAGGTACTTTAGGTTGTTTACACATTGATTTTTCTAAAGGAGTTTGCGGAAAGGCTGCGCGGACTAAGGAGACCCAAATCGTAGCAGAGGTTCATGCCTTGGCACAAGGAACAGATCATATTGCTTGCGACCCAAATTCGCAGTCAGAGATTGTAGTTCCAGTACTGAATGCTACCGGTGAGTTATTAGCTGTTTTTGATGTTGATAGCACCGTGATTGGGTCCTTTGATGAAGTTGATCAACGATACCTTGAAAGCTTACTACAAAAGCACTTCGCCAAAGGAGCGTTGACGTAAAATTAATGTTGTGTAGTGAAGGAGGTATTATTGAAGAGTGGTTGTACAAACAGGATCCGCTAAGGATGCGCAGTGATCGGGACTAGCAAGAGGAAAATTTGTGAGAAAAGTAGGAGTAAATGGCTCTGAAGGGCGAAATTCAGACCAATTAGGAAGGTAAAAGAGCAGAAAAAATCAAATGCTTTTTTATATTTAGCGCCAACACTAAATATGTATAGTCGCTTTAAGTTTCATATATATTGGGTTAAAATTGTTTCTGCAATTGTTAACCCAATTTTTTTTGGTGTGCTTTGCTTTTTGGAAAAAAAGAAGGTGGCACTTAGTTTGCCACCCCAGTCGTTTTAAGTTTCATACATTATTTGAAATGATGTATAGGCTTTAACAATTCTTCGTAGATATTCTGTTTGTTTCTTACATCTTCAAAAAAGAATAAATGTTGGTTTTTCTAAAAAATACTTCATAAATCTAAACAGAAAGTCACTTCAAAAGAACATTGTTCTCACAAAATAACATAGAGCCTGAGATTTACCAAATAAAGGTAATCTGAATTCGAGCGCAATTTATTGCAACCGAATGCGCAAACGGTTGCGGTGGAAAAATATTTTATATCTTTAAAAGACAGAGGAATAGAATAATTGCTAAAAATAGATTGAATTAAGATCAGCGCAGTAGCCTCTAACTCTACCACAACTAGGTAAAACTGATGGGAAGAATCACGATAAAGGACATAGCTAAGTTATTGGAAATTAACCCTTCTACTGTTTCAAGAGCACTAAAAGATCATCCAGATATAAGTCAGGAAACTAGGGCAAAGGTTAAGCGAATAGCAGATGACCTAGGATATGTACCTAATTTACAAGCTATCTCGTTTCGCAATCGGAAGAGCCATTTGATAGGCCTTATTCTCCCGGATATGAACATGTTCTTCTTTCCGCCGGTCATTAGTGCTATAGAAGAAAAAGTCCGGCAGGAAGGCTATAATCTGATTGTGCTGCATTCCAATAATCAACTAGAGCGTGAACAAGAGAACGTTCGAATTTGTCAACGGCTGGGCGTGGAGGGTCTTTTGGTTTCTCTAACCTCAGAATCCAGTACCTTAGATCACTTTACTGAATTGGTAGATCAGGGTGTCCCCGTTATCCTATTCGATCGAGTAAATGATGAATTTGATCTACCTACCGTCATTATTCACGATGAAGCAGTGGCCTGGGAAGCCGTTTCTCACCTGGCCAATAAAGGTAGGAAGCGAATTTGCGGCCTATTTGGTGATCCAAAGCTCTCTATCTCGAAACTGCGCAAGGGAGGTTTCTTAAAATCACTTCAGGAATTTGATCTAAAAGTAGAGGAGCGCCTACTCATCCATGCTTACGACTACAATCATGCCGCTAAGGAAGTAGAAAAGGTGCTGGAAAAACCGGATTGGCCAGATGCGATCTTTACCATGAGCGATACGCTCTTGGTGGGGGCCATGATGGCCTTGCAAAAATTTCAGGTTAAGATTCCTGAAGATATTGCCATTATCAGCATTAGCCACGGTGAGATGCCAAGGTTTTTTAATCCTCAGGTTAGCTATGTACAACATTCAGGAACGCGAGTAGGCGCTACGGCTATTGGTCTACTCTTCAAACTGATCGAAAAGGAATCCATTCCAAAAGTTAACTATATTGGCACCCGTTTAATTTTGCAAGAAAGCACCTAGTGCGATCGTCAGATGACCCACATACTTCCTTCTGATCTTGTGACACGTTTAGCCCCAACTCCCAGTGGATATTTGCATATGGGAAATGGCCTATCTTTTGTGTTGACCTGGGGATTAGCGAGGGCAACAGGTGGCCATGTACTACTGCGAATTGATGATCTGGATCGACAACGATACCGACCTGCCTACGTGGAAGATATCTTTAGAACAATTGAATGGTTAGGACTAGACTATGACTTAGGCCCTACCGGGCCAGATGAATTTGAGACCAAGTATTCACAAAGACATCGAATGGACTTGTACTGTCGATATCTAACTCAACTTCGTCATGCCGGTAAAGTCTATGCTTGTACTTGCTCTCGCAGACGGGTACGAGCAACCTCAATTAATGGCTTCTTATATGATGGGCATTGTAGGGGAGCATCTCATTCTCTGGATACGGAGCAGGCTGCCTGGCGCGTCCAATTACCATCCCAAGCAGGCGTGCAAATGAAGGAATGGCGCCCAAATTCTACCTTGAATTTAGATCTCAGTGCCGGAATGGGAGATTTTGTGATTCGAAAAAAGGATCAGTTTCCTGCTTATCAGTTGGCTTCCCTGATAGATGATATTCATTGGAATATTAACTTTGTGGTGAGGGGGAAGGATTTATTGTGGTCGACGGCGGCTCAGCTCTGGTTGGCTCAACAATTGCACTTGGAGAGCTTTCAGGAAGCCTTGTTCTGGCACCATGATTTACTGCTGGATGAGCAAGGCGGAAAATTATCTAAGTCCGACGGGGCTTCCGCGCTAAAGGCTTGGCGTGAGCAGAACAAGAACCCAGAAAAGATCTTCCGCCTAGCAGCAAAAATGCTCGGATTACCAGAAGAAACCTGCACCTCCGCTTCTACACTTATCCATGCCTTAAAAGATAAATTGTATGAAACTTAAACTGAAAAAGAGATATTTGATCCCGCTCGTCTTTGTAGGAGGAGTCTTCCTTGGACCACAAAAGGATTTTGAAAAGGTGGACGGCAAGATTGAAGCCATCGACATGCCTTTGTCGGATATTCAAGGGTACCTAGCCAGCCAAGATGATAAGGTGCCCGACGTATTCCCAGAAAATCGAGCTCAAGTGATTTGGGCCGATTCTATGCGAAAAACGCCGTATAGTATCGTGTATCTTCATGGCTTCTCGGCTAGTGCTATGGAAGGGGCCCCGATACATCAGGACTTTGCCCAGCGCTATGGCTGTAATTTGCTCCTAGCTCGCCTGGCCGATCACGGCCGAAACTCCGAAGAGTCTTTCCTCAACCTGACTCCCAAAGCTTTGGTAGAATCGGCAAAAGAAGCCATTGCATTAGGGCAGTTATTGGGGGATAAGGTGATCCTAATGTCTTGTTCTACTGGCGGTACTTTGAGTGCCTATTTAGCTGCAGAAAATCCAGATATCGTAGAGGCGCAAATCATGTACTCTCCTAACATTGCTATTTACAGCAGTGCCTCGACACTTCTTACTAAGCCTTGGGGGTTGCAACTCGCCCGTGCAACTACCGGAGGGGAATATCGCTCTTTTACAGTCCCCGAGAGTTGCGATCCCGCTTGGACCACCACCTACCGACTGGAAGGACTCATCGCGCTTCAAGCTCTTCTTGATCAAACGATGAAAACGGAGGTCTTTGAGAAGATCTCACATCCCGTCTTCATAGGATGTTATTACAAGAACGAGGAAGAACAGGATATGGTGGTATCAGTAGAGGCCATGCGAAACTTTATGGAAGAAATCTCTACGCCCGAAGAAGACAAACGCTTTGTAGCCTTCCCCGAAGCTCAAACACACGTGATCGCTGCGGGATGCCAATCAAAGGATATAGAAGGCGTTCGAATGGCGTCCTTTGAATTTGCCGAGCAAATTCTGGGTTTATTGCCCATTGAGCAAGTGTCAGAAGATGAACCGTTGGAGGAGTCCGACTCAGAATAAACTTGTCCATCATCATATACAAATAAAATCTTCTACTTTATCGATATTACTAGGATAAGGACAAAAACCTAGTGCTAAGATCATAATGAAACTTTTTTGCATATCAGTCCGTCTTTGCTACAGTTGAAGAATAACGCGCTACGTAGGCAAGGCATCCGGTCCTAAAACATAAATTTTGACGAGGTGGTGCAACGTCTGACATATCGTAGTGTCTTTTCGACTAAACAAGCTTTTTTCACCTAAAAATTGCCCGATATGCAAATTTTTACATGGCAACGGCTAGGTTTAGCCACATTGATGTTATTAATCGTAAGCATTAGCTTACAAGCGCAAGAAAAAATCTCTCCTGTTACGGTAACCCAACGCACTACTGCAAAAGATGGAACGAAGAAAGTGGTCAAGAAAAGATTCGATGACCAGCAAGCTCTGCAGAAATACCTGAACGAAATCAACGGACAATCAGGCAATGTGCAGGTGGAAGTGCATAGTTCAGCTCATCAGATGGGGGATGTTGAGATCATTAATGGCGAAAATGCCATGATCTACATTCGTCGTAGTGGTGACCACAATACGGTTGAGGGGTTTGAGCTCAAGGAAATGCAAGAGAAGTTGCAGCATAAGCTCAAAGAGGTGCGCCATATGAAGTTCGATAATTTCGACTTCAAGGAATTCAAGAGCGATAGCGATCGTCCTATGTTGGGTATCTACCTAGATGAAAGCAGCAGCAATGTACAAGGCGTGAAAGTCTCTAGTACTGTTGCTGGAGGAGGAGCCAGAGCTGCTGGGATTCAAACCGGTGACGTAGTGACCGGTATCAATGGTGCGAAGGTGAGTAATCGCACAGACCTTCGCAATGAGTTGAATAAGTACAAACCTGGACAAACGGTTGATGTTACTTACGTAAGAGATGGTTTAACTTCCACTACTGAATCTACTTTGTATCGTAGCCGCAGTAGCTGGGAGCGTGATCCATGCGAGGTGTTTATTGGCGTTTCTTTAGGCGGAAATGGTCCTCAAGGAAAAGGAATTCACGTTTCTAACATCATTGGTGATACCCCAGCTGAAAAGTATGGTATCAAAGCCGGTGACGTGATTACCACTTTCGATGGAGTAACGGTGAATAGCTATGGCGAATTGTTGCGTGAACGCAACAAGCACGAAGCAGGAGATTGGTTCAAAGTGCAAGTAGAGAGAGCCGGAAGCTTCACAGAAATCACTGCACAATTCAAATCTTGCGATGAAGAGATTGAAGAGCCAATTGCGGAAGAAGAAGTGGTTGAAGAGGTAGTAGAGGTACTTCCACAGGTTGAGGAAGAGTTGCCTGAGCAACCACAATTGATCATCGACAATACACTTGAGTTGAATGATTACAATGCCTTCCCTAATCCTACTTATGGCCAGTTCGATTTGCGTTTCAAAGCTGATCCAGTTCCGACGCGAGTTAGAGTTATCGACGTCAATGGCAAAGTGGTGTATAACCAAGTAATCAATCAGTTTGATGGTATCTACAATGAGCAGATCAACCTATCAAGAAAGGCTACTCCAGGTACACTCTTCGTACAAATCTTACAAGGACAGAAAGTAGTTTCGAAAAAGATAGTTTTGGTACCAAGAGCATAATATGCCTGCGGCCAAATAAAGGCTTAAGGTATAAATAATACTAAACGCCAACCTACTGGCTCTTCAACTTGCTTGAAGAGCCAGTTTTTATTATATAAAATTCCCAATACTGCTACCTTGAGGAAGGGAAAAACTTTGCGAGAAGCCTGGAAAAAATTAATTTTGCACCGCTATATCGGGGAGTAGTCCTCTACTGCATTCGCTCTTGGTCATGTTTACTTTAAAAAGCCTCGATCTAAGCCTGAGAAAACGATAGGCGGTAAGTCAGATCTTAGCGAAGAAAAAACTTATTGACGAATTAGCAAGAATCATCTTCTCTCTGAGTTTTTGATCTTTCTAGTATTTTAAATCTCTTACGAATGGGACGTGCATTTGAATATCGCAAGGAGCGAAAAATGAAACGTTGGGCCAACATGGCCAAAGTCTTTACTAAAGTAGGGCGGGAGATCGCTATTGCTGTCAAGGAAGGAGGACCGGATCCCGAATATAATCCTCGCTTGCGGTTGGCTATTCAAAATGGCAAGACTGCCAATATGCCAAAGGCAAATATCGAGAACGCGATTAAGCGGGCTAGCTCCAAGGATGCAGAGAACTATGATGAAGTACTATTTGAAGGATATGCGCCCCATGGTGTAGCCGTAATTGTTGAAACTACTACGGATAACAATAATAGAACAGTAGCCAATGTACGTCATATCTTTTCCAAATATGGAGGTTCATTGGGGACTTCTGGTTCGGTGGATTACATGTTTTCGCGGAAAGGAGTGTTTAAGCTTAAGGCGGGGGAATTAGATCTAGAGGAACTGGAATTAGAGCTGATTGATTTTGGCTTGGAAGAGCTAAAGCAGGACGAAGATCAGATCGTTTTGTATACTGAGTTCGAAAGCTTTGGAGACATGCAGAAGGCTTTGGAGGAGAAGAATCTAGAAGTGGTTAGTTCTGAATTGGTAAGAATCCCAAGCCACACTAAAGACCTTTCTGACGAGCAGGTGGAGGATGTGATTAAGCTGATTGAGAAGATGGAGGAAGATGATGATGTAGGAAGTATCTTCCACAACATGAACATGGACGAGGGCTAACACCTATCTAAATATGCACAATTTCGAAAGCATCAAATCTTTGTTCGAGCAACGATTTGATAGCGCACCTACGTATGAGATACGTGCCAGTGGACGTATCAATATCATCGGCGAACATACCGACTATAATATGGGATATGTCTTGCCAGCAGCCATCAATAAGTTTATTTTTTTTGCCGGAGCTACTAATGGCTTGGATCATTGTCGGGTTTATGCTGCAGACATCGATGAGTATGATACTATTCCGCTCAATGGCGAATTTCAACGGAGTAGTAAGCTTTGGGTTAACTACCTGCTTGGTATTTTAGATCAATATAGACAACAAGGAGTGAGCTTAGAAGGCTTGGATGTGGTTTTTGGCGGGAACCTTCCACTCGGATCTGGGATGAGTTCTTCTGCTGCGTTGGAAACTGGATTTGCGACTTTAGTGAAAACGGCTTTTGACGTCGAAATTGAAAAGCCAGAAATCGCTCGCTTGGCTCAACGTTCCTCTCATCAGTTCGTTGGGGTTCCTTGCGGAATAATGGATCAATTTGCTAGCCTAATGGGCCGTGAAAAGCAGTTGGTGCTGCTGGATTGTAGGAGCCTTGAGTATGAATACATTCCATGTGATTTGGGGAAGTATGAGATCGTTTTAATCAACTCCAAGATTAGCCATGATCTCAGTGAATCAGCCTATGAGGAGAGAGTTAAGGAGTGTGCTGAAGGCGTGAAAGTACTTCAGCAATTCTATTCGCAAGTGCAAAGCCTGAGAGATGTTTCCAAGGCGATGGTTCTGAAACATAAAGAAGAACTCGGTCCAATAGTATTCAAGCGCTGTCTTTACGTCACTAGCGAGAATGAAAGACTATTACAAGTGTGTGAGTCACTTCGGGAGGGAAAAGTCGAAGAAGTTGGTCCACTCTTGTTTGAAACTCACGCAGGGCTAAGAGATCTGTACGAGGTGAGTTGTAAAGAGGTGGATTTCTTAGTGGATTTTGCGGTACAGCATCCCGCGGTGATTGGAAGTAGGATTATGGGAGGCGGATTTGGAGGCTGTAGTATCAATTTAGTAGAAAGCGCTCGCAGTGATGATTTCATTTCCTCCGTTAAATTGGCTTACCAAGATGCCTATCAAAGAAAAGCTGAAGCTTATCAAGTAGATATTGTAGATGGAACTGATCTTGTAAAAAGTATTGTTTATTCTTGATTTTTCGACAATTAAACTTCATTGTTTTTGTTAGGTGTTTGATTTACAAGTATTTGTGTTTTTTGTTTTAGTTGTTGTTTTTTGACAAAGCTCGTTTTCTGTACTTTTTTACCCGTTATCTAAGTTGCACTTTTGTATCGTCAAAGAATGTAAATGTCTAACCAATAAAACGACGGCAATGCAACTAAGGTATCATCAGAAGTCCATAGAAGAATTATTGTCTTATTTCCCATTGTTCCAGGGTTTAGATCCTCATATTCTTAAATTGGTCGCGGCGGAATCCTCCTTCAAGAAGATTGCCAAACACGCTATCATCTATAAGATGGATGCCCCAGCTGACAGCGTTTATTTCCTTTTGAGAGGAAGCGTGAAGATTGGTGCCCATTTTGACGATGGCCGAGAGGTGATCAAAAGAATATTGCATCCATTCTCCATGTTTGGGGAGCTTGGAATTATTGGAGAGGAGCAGTACCGAGATTTCGCTTCAGCGATGACTGCCGATGTGCAAATGGTTGTAGTGCCAATCAAAACTTTGACGAGGTTGCTTCCAAGATATTCTGACCTTTCCATGCGCGTACTAAATCTTTTAGGGGATCGTCTAAGACAAGTAGAGAACCGTTTGGAATCTCTTATCTTTAAAGATGCTCGTCGTCGTATCATCGATTTCCTGAAGGAAAGTGCTTCAAGACAAGGTAAGCGCGTGGGCTATGAGATGTTGATCAAACATAGTCTGACTCAGCAGGATATAGCAAATATAACAGGTACCTCTAGGCAGACCGTGACTTCGGTTCTGAATGATTTGAGAAGAGCTAATCTTATTTATTTTAATCGGCGAAGTATTCTAATTAGAGACTTAGCTAAGTTAAGTTAGAGTAGGCATTCACGTAGGTATCTTAGGAAAACGCAAAAGCCGCATTGGACGCTTGTCCAGTGCGGCTTTTGCATTTCAGTGTACGGTTAATAGGTACTCTGTCTCATCTCTTTTAACTTGTAATACTTCTACTTTCTTCAATTTGATAAGTCCACAGCCAGGGATCAGGATTTATTGATTATTTTAAGTGCGACTTAAGCACCCAAGTACATGGAAAATAAGGAAAAACCTACCTGGCTACAAATATTGGAAGCAGAAAGCTGGCAAGCTGAAATGCTGGTTTCTGGAGCGGCAATCTACGGTTCCTTGCTACTGCCCGACCTTATTCGGGAGCTGATTGATATGGCCCTTTTATGGTTGCCAGAAGGAGCACTCAACATCTGCTATTTCATCTTTTGGTATCTAACAATTTGCGCTTCCGTTCTGATCGTCTCCTTTATCCTACATTTCGTGTTGCGGGCTTTGTGGATAGGAATGATCGGTTTAGTTTCTGTATTTCCTGGAGGGATAAATCGAGATACGGAGTATCATAGTGAACACTTTCTGGAACAATTGTTTGAAGAATTTCCAGATGTCAATGATTTTAATCGACGATTGGATGACTTCTGTAGCCTGATATTTGGGACTACCTTCGGGATAGTGATTATGATTATTGCCGTTTGTATCTTGATCAGTTTTTGCCTGATCCTATCTTTAGTCCTGGCTAATTTCTTACCCGTAAGTATCTCTACGGCCTTTCTCGTCCTGATCCTTTTATTTCTGGTTCCCACTATGTTTTCTGGGTTGCTCAATAATAAATCCCTGCGGGATAAGAAATGGGTTCAGCGCATTCATTTCAAGATGTCCATTAAGATCTTTGGACGCATCATGTACAATGTATTTTATGAGCCCGGATACTACATTCTGTACATCTTGCTCACAAACTTTAAGCGAAACCGAATGGGGATATGGGCCATAGTAGGGATATTCTTGATCATGCTTATTTCGTTACCCGTTTTTATGAATTCCAATGTCGGCTTGCTGCGGCAAAAGGCTTTCTTTGAAATGGCAGAAACAGACCATCGGATTTACGTCGACAATTACGAAGACCAAATGACTCCTGGGCGTGCTGTGTTCGCTCCCTTGCTTCCTTCAGACGTGATATCGGGGAGCGTTATGCGGGTTTTTATTCCCATGAGCAGACGGGAGAAAGTATTGATTAACGAGTATTGTGAGGCCTATAAGGAAGATAAGTCCTTATCTCGTAGGGAAAACAATCGGCGTCGTCGTAATCAATTCAAGGATTGCCGCGTGAATTACTATGAGTTGTACGTGAATGACATTAAACTAGATAGTTTAGAGTTTTTTAGACATACGCATCCCAATGCCGGAGAAGAAGGCCTTCTAACCTATATTCCCGCCCAACATTTTGAGGAAGGGACGAATCGGCTACGAATTGTCCATTTGTATAAGAACGAGTCAGGGGAGAAAAAAGAGAGCGTAATACCATTTTGGTTTACCGGGAGAAGTCAGTAGGGAGGCTGTTTAGGACTAAATTAACCCCTATTGTAATTCTTTCACACGTTCTTACTTTTCAACACAAGAAATTGCTTAATCCAACGTTTTTGGTTAAATTCGCGTACGGTTCGCAAAATCGTGAGATCAACGTAATCACACCAAAAAAAGGCTAATTTTTGCAGGAATGAGGCACTTTTTCCTAGATCGACGTTTGCGGAAAATTGAAAAAGAAGCAAACGATGACTTGCTCATGATCATTGAAGCAGGGCCTCAGTATTATTCTAATCAAGAACTATATCATCTCTTAGACAAGTTGGGTTTACAAGAATATGAAGTGTTGCAGTTCAACCGCAAACTCTTTCTTATCCTAGCTAGTGTATCTGTATGGTTCATTCTGCTATTCTTTGCCTATGCCGTCGACATCTCCTGGCTCTCTGGTTTGATGACTTTTCTGATCCTCTCCTTCATCTTAGCTTTTGCAGTCGGAAAAATATACTTGCACCAAAAGTTCCGCACCTATAAGTCTAGTGGCTTGATCCGATCTATTATCCAACAAGAGTTGGAACGTCGCCAAAAGGATGCCTCCATTTCCTGAATTCCACCCATTTCCATACGATCTCTATTTGTGATTCCAGCGAACCATTCCTTTACGTATATTGTGGAGTAGGATTGATTTAAAACGAAACCAACAAAAGAACATGTCAACGACCCGCTGGTTTTTCCTGTTGCTGTTATTGATCACCACAGCTTGCCAAAATGCATCTGAAACAGAAAGCCCTAAAGATGCTCGGCCCAATATCCTCTTTATCATGACGGATGATCACGCTCGCAAAGCAATCAGTAGTTATGGGAGTGATC
>CAJXPD010000172.1 GCA_913057785.1 uncultured Lewinella sp.
ATGCAAATGTGCTGGTAATTGGCTCGAATGGCTAGAGCAGCCAAAGGGCGTACAAGGCTATATAACATCCTTTCTAGGTTTCTCTCTTGAAATAGATGAGCAAATCTAAAAAAGAGTTTTCATCTCCAATCAGGGATTGCTTCATATTTAGCTAAAATGGCAGTTTTCCAAGATCAACATTCCCTCCTGTCAATATTAAGCCCACTTTTTTACCCTTGAAAAATTCCGGGTAAGACATTACGACAGCCAGGGGCACCGCACAGCTAGGCTCGATAATGATTTTCATTCTCTCCCACGTCAACCGCATCGCCTTGATAATGGCTTCTTCCGAAACGGTAAAGATTTTATCGACTTTGTCTTTGATGATCTCAAAGGTCTTATCACTTAAGTTAGTGCGGAGTCCATCAGCGATGGTATCAATTCGATCATTCTTCTGCAGCTGTCCACTAGCTAAGGAGCGTGCGGCATCATCCACTATTTCTGGCTCTCCTCCGTATACGGTAATCTCGGGATACATATACTTGGCCGTCAATGCCGTGCCACTCATTAAACCTCCCCCTCCTACTGGAGACATGACGATGTCCAATTCTCCAACGTCTTCCAAAAGCTCCTTAGCACAGGTCGCTTGTCCCGCAATCACGTCATAGTTATCAAAAGGGTGAATGAAGGTGGCTCCTGTCCTGTCCACTACAGCTTGTAAGGTGCTTTCTCGGGCCTGCAAAGAGTTTTCGCATTCCGTGATCTCGGCGCCGTAGCCAGCTGTAGCGGCTTTCTTGATAGCGGGTGAGACATCCGGCATGACGATGTAAGCCGGCACGCCCAACATCTTGGCGCTCAGGGCTACAGCCTGGGCATGATTACCAGAGGAATGCGTAGCCAAGCCTCGCTGTTTGTCTTCTTCGGTCAAGCGCCTGGCTGCATTGCTAGCTCCCCGCATTTTGAAAGCGCCGACTTTCTGAAAGTTCTCGCACTTGAAATAAAGTTCAGCTCCCGTTAATTCGTTGATCGCTGTATTAGTGAGCACGGGTGTACGGTGAATCATGGACTGGATCGCCAAATGTGATTCTTTAATGTCTTCCCAGGTGGGTACGGTTTCGATCTTCTTCATAGGCTAAATACAAAAGAGGTTGGCACACAAAGCGCCAACCTCTTTTGGTTGGGTATAGAATGTATTGCAATTATTTTTAATCAAGCAAATGGCAGTAGATTTGCCGTCAATATGAACGCGCAAGATATAAACACCAGCGGACAAATCACTTGCATTGATTGTATAATTGTAAAGTCAGCCGCATCACACCACCTCACGCAAGCTTTGTTGCTGCTGCTGTCGTTGAAGTAGTACAGCGGAGAGAATTGCCAATAGGCAATAGGCCAGAAAATAATACAAGCCCCAAAGGATATTACTATCGGTTTGAATACCCGTCTGCATATTATTGAAGGCCAAGAAGGATAGGAAGATAGCAGCTACAAAGACATCGGCCATCGACCATTTGGAGGTCTTGAAGATGAAAAAGGAGAATAGCGGTTTATCGATTAGGCGAGGTTTGAGGAGCGCAAGTATGGTAAACAGGGTTTTTCCCAAGGGGAATAATAAACTAAACACCAGTATGCTTATTCCGACTATCCAGTTGCCTTGCCGTAGAAGTAGACCTATTAATTCAACGATCGACTTGCTCTGGTAGTAGAAGTACATTTCCCCTTCAAACTTGGCCGTATAATCTATGTCTAGTGATAAAAACTCCGTCTTGACCTTAACGGGAATACTTAGGTCCCGTTCAAAGGCAGCTATTTCAAGGATGGGGGTAAACAGGCCAATACTTAAGCACACCAAGGCCGCTAAAAGAAGGCCACCCAGTGCGGTTGGCCGTTCTTCTTTATTTCTACCATAGAAAAATAAAAAAGCCAAATACAATACTATGGCCGAAATCATAAAGCCTGAATATCGATCTGCGGTCATTTGGAGGTCAAGCATCTTATTCTTTGCCACTCTCTCCATCTCTTTACGCTCCCCATTATCTCCATCCGGCAACCACTGATCAAAGTCCAGTAATCGATTTTCATAGTTTTGGGCGTTGGCGAAAGTTTCCTTTTCCGTTTTATACGTATAGGCGGTCTGTATTAACTGTACGCCTAAAAATAATGCCGCTGCTAAAAAAAGAACGCTAGCCAGCCAGAATGTCTTTCGAGTCATGCTAAGGGTTGTGTGTCATCAATTTTGTTCCTCTCCCTGACGAAGCAATGATGAATAATGTTGCAAATAAGGGTAGGAACTGAGAGGGAAAATAAGGTGTCCGCTCAAACAATGGAATTATTTTATTCCAAATCCTTCAATTCCCGGTCCAATGCCTGGCATTTTTCCACAGAAACCTCCCAGCCATCATAATCCCCGTGATGTGCCCTGGCCCAGGTTCTCAAGGTTGCACTAACCGAATCTATCGTATTTTGATCCACTTTGTGTCTCTTACATAGGCGCAGCAAGTAGACAAAATGATGTTCTCCAATTCTGGTAGGCAGCATTTGGGCCTCGAAGCCCTGTGTTTCGGCAACCTGACGGAGGGCCTGACGCCCTTCCTCCGTCTTGCAATAAATCCAATGCTGAACCGTCTGTTCCTGTTGGAGATCGATTCCACTTCGAATCAGGCGTTTCAGCATTCGTTGATTCAAAAGACTATTTGTCTCTTCCAGGTTCGGGAATAGCAAATCAAAATAGATATCCCATTCTGGATCTGGCTCCATCCTGAAGTCGATTGAGTAGGCAGGATAAAGAGCCTGAATTCCTTCTATCAAGGCTTCTATCGGATCTGCATTGTAGAGAAAGAAAATCAAATGCTTCTTACCCTGAGAACTCGTTCTTCCCGCGTAGATGGCTTGTGCCTCTCGCTCCAGGCTGTTTACAAGAGCCCTTTCCATTTCCCAGAAAAGTTGTAATTCTTCCCCATTTGCAAAGCCACTGTTGCCTGGAGATAAGACCGGTACCGTTACGGTCAGATACTGATCATAGCCTGCCACTGGAGCTGCAGCCGCCAGGCTCATATCGAGCGCAATGATGACCGGGAAATGGGTGTAATGAGATAAATAGGATGCCCATCCAGGGCGTAATCCTGAATTTGTGTGGTACATGCTTCAAGACTTTAAAAGGTTAAAAAATCTTGGAGCGTTTTCACCCGCAAATTACGTAATCAAATTGTTTTAACAAAATACTTACGAATCAATTTTTTCCTCCTTTTGGAAACTTTTCCTCATCTTTGCTGGGTTACTCTAATAAAAGTTGATGGCTAATCAAAAATACTTAATCATCGTAGGAGGGCCCACCGCCAGCGGGAAGACGGGATTCGCAATTCGTTTGGCCCAGCATTTCCAGACGGAGATTATTTCTTTGGATAGCCGGCAGTTTTATGCAGAGATGGACATCGGAACGGCCAAACCTACCGAAGAAGAATTGGCTTCCGCACCACATCATTTTGTGGGCCATATCAGCATTCAGCAAGCCTATAGCGTCGGGGATTTTGTTAGAGAAGCCCTGGCGCGCCTGGAACGCTTGTTTAAACTATACGATATTGTCATTGCCACCGGTGGATCCGGCTTATACATTAAGTCCCTTTGCGAAGGCTTGGATGAATTCCCGGACGTTCCAGCAGGCATTAAGGAAAAGGTGTCCACCTTATATGAAACTGAAGGCATTGCAGCCTTACAGACAGAGCTTCAGCGTCTTGACCCCGTTTATTTCGAGGAAGTCGACCGGCAGAATCCTCATCGACTTATACGTGCTATCTCAGTGTGCCGAGCCAGTGGTCAACCCTTTTCCAGTTTTCAAACTAAGGGTAAAGCCCAAAGAAACTTCACACCGATATTTCTTCAAATGCACTGGCCGAGAAGAGTACAATATGATCGGATAAATCAAAGGGTGGACTTGATGATTGAAGCGGGTCAGGTCGCGGAAGCCAGAAGATTGTACCCTTACAGAGCACTCACTGCCTTACAAACTGTAGGCTACAAAGAGCTATTCTCATTCATAGATGGGGAAACTACGCTACCACAAAGCATTGACAAGATCAAACGCAATTCACGCCGCTATGCCAAGCGTCAGCTTACCTGGATGCGGAGGGATGGATACTGGAAACACTTTCATCCGAGTGAATGGGAAATGGCCTTGTCTTATATTAATTGTAGCATGAAACTAGGGTTTGGCATCAAATGGGCGGACAAGGAACAAAAGGGGGAATTGTTAAGCCAATTGAAAGGAGCTGCACCCTCAGCGTATCCCATTGAATTTCTCACGGCTTATCAGGCGGAAACAACGCTCTGTAGTCTCCCTTTAGTAATGTACAAGAATGATCTCCTACTCTTACCAGAAATGGTATTGAGCACTACCGGTAAGGTACATCAGCAACTGTTGCGACACGAAGCTCTCAACAGGTCTAATGATCAGACAGTGTATGAAGTCGTCAACCCGGACAATCCTCCTACAGAGGAAGGGTCCATTAAATGCTTGAAGGATTCCTTGCCTGGACGGCTCACAAAATGGGCCAGTACTTCACAGGAAATCTGGAAGATCACAGATTAGCTGGAAGACATCACACCCAATTCCTTCAACACTTTAAGTGCTGTCGTATTTGTGGGATCCAACTGTAAAGATTTCTGGTAGTTTTTAGCAGCCAGGGCCTTGTCACCATTATTTAGATAGGCTTCGCCAAGACTATCGTAGACGTTGGAAGAGTTTGGGTAAAGTGCCACATTTAAGCGAAAGATCGAGATGGCTAAATCGATCTGATCATTTCCCATGAGTTCATACCCGAAGCTGTTCAAAGTCCCCTCTTGCACCCACCGACTATCCGGCTGCTGCTTCTGCAATTCTTGGTATGCCTTTAGCCCCCCTTCGTAGTCTTCATCCACAAAGTATTGGAAAGGCACTTGCTCTCCTGCTTGCATACGGGGATTATCGAATGTCAATTTTTCAGAACCTTCCTCTCGAAAGACCAAATGCTGAACACCCGTTTCTGGGTCCTCCAGAAATTGTATAATATTTGTTCTAGTAGGTCGAATGTATTCATTATCTCCAATCTTGGTCAGCGGTATCGGCAGTTTGTCCTTTAAATATTTAAAGAACATTTGATCATCTTCCTGAAAGATCTCAATGTGTTGATCTTCATCGTATTGATATTTACCCTCTATGCGCGTCAGTTCATCTTCAGTAATTTCTTCCGCCTTGTAAATCGGCGCCTGTTTATTATCCCACTGATAGGTAGCAGCAACGGATCGGATAAGTTCGCTAATGAAAGGTGGATGGTTGGAGTTGGTTAGCACAACAACGCCATAACCACGCGTTTTGTGGGCTATCGCTTCACTGGAGAACCCCTCGTCCCAGCCTCCATGTGAAAAGTACCATTCCTCTCCATTGTTTTCCAAGAACATGCCCAGTCCCACGAAGTCCTCAAAGTAGGGCTTGAGCATCTGCTGAGCCATCGCTGGCTCTAACACCTGCGTTTCTTCTCCTGCCACACCCTTCTGTAGCTCAATAAAAGCCTGTGCCAAATCTGTGGCAGTGGTCCAAAGTCCCGCCGCTGCCATCTCTGGATAGATATGCCACTGTCCTTCCACTTTGCTGCCATCAGGAAGATAGCCCGTAGCCGTTTTAGCCTGCCAGCTATCGGGTAAGGGCTGAGCATAGCTGGAGTGCGTCATGCCCAAGGGATCCAAAACGGTCTGCTTGGTCAGGTCTGGAAAACTCATGCCAGATACATCCTCCAATAGCAATTGCATAATACAGTAACCTCCTCCAGAGTAGCGATAACGACTACCGGGAGGCATATCTACGCGAATTTTGCCAGTATTTGTAGGGCCCGCAGCATCTAGTACTTGTACAATGCTAGGTACTTCCTCAGTACGGGCATAACCAGGAAAGCCATGGATCGTTAGCCCCGCTGTATGGCTAACGATGCGGCCTAGCGTCACTTTTTCAGTTTCTTGATGTTCATTGTCCGGCAATTGCCAGGATTTGAGGTAGGTATTGATTTCCGACTCGAGATCTAGCTTTCCCTCTTGCACTTGTCTCAGCATGGCCATGGCGGCCACGGGTTTGCTGATCGAACCCGCTTGAAAGAGCGTTTGCTCAACTACGGGCTTCTTAGTATCTCGATCCACTATCCCATAGGTTTTGCTCCAGTGCACCTTAAAGTCCTTGATCACTGCTATACTCACCCCCGGAACCCCGTAGTGATTCATCCGCTCTTCGATCGTCCAGAAAGGATTCCCTTCAAAGGAAACGGGACTTCTCAGTCCATTCTCAACGGCTTCGATCTCTGAAAGGATTTCGGGATTGTCAATTTTTTCAGTAGTCTGCTGGCAACTTAGAAGAGCACAGCAAAGCAAAAGGGATAGGATAATGCGCATGTTTCTCAGGTGTTTTATGCAAAGATGTCTTTTTTTGGAAAAAGTTGCACCCTTGCTCCTCCCAAATATTGCGTATCATTGCGGCCAAAAGCGACAATATGATTTGGAAGCAGCCTATTACTTTAGAGGGTCTTAATCAAGCTGGTGGAAATACCTTAGTGGAACACCTAGGTATAGAAATCGTAGAATTTGGAGATGATTATATGGTCGCCAAAATGCCGGTAGATCACCGAACCGTTCAGCCCATGCGTTTGTTACATGGTGGAGCGTCTGCAGCATTGGCAGAAACTGTAGGAAGCACAGCTTCAGTGCTGTGTCTAGAAGATTTAAGTACGCATGCAGTAGTTGGAGTAGAATTAAACATCAATCATCTAAGTTCGGCTAAGGAAGGACAGGGTCATGTATATGCGACGGCAAAACCGGCTAAAATTGGTCGCAATATTCACGTCTGGCAGATCGAGATAAAGGACGAAATGGACAAACTGATTTCTGTCAGCAGATTAACAATTGCCGTGGTAAGTCGTAGATCATAATCCAATTGCATAATACATCACGTAATTTTAGCGATCAATAATAAATTCATTTGAAGTTGTTTAAAAATATCTCACTGGCCACTAAGAAGTCCTTTTCACCTCACTTTTCGTTTTTTTATCGCCACGTAGCGCTGCTATGCGGCTTGCCTGGCTATCGCCAACAGACAGGCTCAAAAAAAGCCTCAATTGAAGTCAAAAGTTTCTCCATCGTGACTCAGCAGACATCCTTAAACAAATTCCTTGCATCAAATCATCCCTTTCCACCCAAAGTAGTATCATGAAAAAAATTGTAATCCTCTTTTTACTTGTCTCTCTTTCTCAAACCACCTACGCACAACTGAACATTGAATTACTAGATCAATTTTCGTACGATTTTAATGCCAACGACATCTGGGGTTGGGCAGCGGAAGATGGTACGGAATACGCTATAGTTGGCACCACTCGTGGCACTTCGATCGTCAGTCTTGCTGATCCTAGGAATGTAGTTGAGGTAGGTTTCATTCCCGGTGCGAGCACGAGCTGGAGAGACATCAAAACTCAAGGGCATTATGCCTATGTGACCCAAGATATTACAGATGCCAACGAGGATGTCGGCATTGCCATTATTGACCTTTCTAAACTCCCTGGTTCCATAGAGTACGTTTACTGGCGACCGCAACTAGATCGAGGTTTGCTTACAGACTGTCATAACATTTGGATCGATGAAGAAGGGGTCTGCTATTTGGCTGGATGTGACGTGAATAATGGAGGTATCATCATGCTGGACATTCTAACGAATCCAACCGAGCCTTCAGTTATTGCCTACGGCCCGGCGGTATATGCCCATGATGTGTATGTAAAAGACAACATGATGTTCGCTTCTCAGCTGAGAAGTGACTTGGCGATTTACGATATCAGTGACAAGCAAAACATCACCTTAGTAGGGCAAAAACAGACGCCTTTCGATTTCACCCATAACGCCTGGGCTACAGATAATAATTCCATCGTATTTACTACGGATGAAAGAGCAAATGCTCCGGTAGCCTCCTACTCTGTTTCTGCCAATGGAGAGATTGAGGAATTGGATCAATTTCGCCCCTTAGGCACCATTAACAGAGGGGTGATCCCGCACAATGTACATGTCTACAAAGACAATTGGGTAGTTACTTCTTACTACACTGATGGAGTAGTCATTATTGATGGAACACGGCCAGCCAATATGATTGAAATCGGCAATTACGACACCTTTGCGGGTGGGGATGGCGGATTCAATGGCGCTTGGGGCGCTTATCCATATCTACCATCCGGAAATCTCTTAGTAACTGACATCAACTCCGGATTATATGTATTAAAAGCTGACTATAAACAGGCCTGTTGGTTAGAAGGGACGATCACAGATGCCTCCAATGGCGACCCAATCTTTGATGCAAACATTAGCATTATTACGGATGAGCTAAATGAGGGACAGAGCGATCTTGCTGGTAAATATGCCACTGGCCTTGCGCAGGCAGGCACCTATACTGTTCGGTACAGCAAGTTCGGGTATGAATCGAAGACGGTTCAGGTTACCCTAAACAACGGGGTACTGGAGGTGGTAGATGTGCAATTGGAGCCGCTAGCCGTGTACGCAGTAGCTGGTGCTACTATAGAAGATGGCAATGGTCAAGCAATACCAGGAGCTCGCGTGATCTTAAAAGCAGACGAAGTACAGTATGCTTCTATATCGGATCTGCAAGGGCAGTTTTCTATGCAAAATATAGTGGAAAGCACCTACGACGTTTATGCCTTGGCTTGGGGCTACCTACACAAAGTAATGGAAAACGTGGTCATCAATAGCAACCAATCCTTGACCATAGAATTGACTCCGGGTTATCAGGATGACTTCCTCATTGATCTTGGATGGGAAACGGAGGCTGCGGATGAAACGACCTCCGGATTCTGGGTCTTGGGAGAACCTGTTGGGACTTATGTGAACTCATCCACTGCTGCAAATCCGGAATTTGATATAGAAGGTGATCTTGGTGAGAATTGCTACATGACCGGTAATGGTGGTGGAAGTTCTGGAACAGATGATGTAGATGGTGGTAGCGTAACCTTGACTTCGCCTGTGATGGATCTAACGACCTATGGTGAACCGGTCGTTTCTTACTATCTATGGTTTCAGCGCTTCAATAGCAATCAGGGAGCGACACAGGATTCCTTCGTCGTAACGGTCAATAATGGATCAGAAGAAGTGACCTTAGAAGTTTTGCAAGATGCACAAAACAACTGGCGAGATCAGTCAGCCTTCCATTTACGGGACTGGATTGATATCACTTCAACGATGACTATCTCCTTTACCACTTCTGACTTTGCACCAGTGGGCAATGCTGTAGAGGCTGCCGTTGATGCCTTCCTAGTGACGGATGCATCAGTGAGCTCTACCGCTGATACAGATAGCTTTGCAGGATCTTTAAAGCTTTTCCCGAATCCTTTCCAAGATGCCATTCAATTTGAATATGATATCCAGCAAAATTTCCGCCAGGGCCAAATCCGTGTCTTCAATGTCATTGGGCAACAGCTAGCCGCTTTCGACCTAGATCAAGCTCGTGGGCGAGAGACTTTACATTGGCAAGGAGATGCTGGAGTTTATCTAGTACAGTTGAGCCTGGATGGGAAAGTAGTGCAGACACGGAAAGTAATCAAACAGTAACTTCCTATTATAACCGTTCAAGGTCTAATCAACTGGTAATCTCAGTTGATTAGACCGCTTTTCACTTCTCTTACTCTAAGGGATCCGCCGTCACGTTCACATCTCCGGACTTTATTCCGATGAAATTTAGTTCAAATTTACCCCTGGCTGCTTCTGCCAAAATATAGGCAATCGGGAAATCTTCTGACAAAGGCATGTTGTCGTTTTGAAACTCGAAATCCTCCGCTACAAATTGCCATGAAGGCACACCAGGCAATTCCTCTACTAAGCCCAGTGTCAGGCGCTGCATATGAATGATATCGAGCGTAGTGACCATTCCATTCGAGTCTACATCCGCAGCAATAATCTTGTAAGGAGAGTCCAAATCCGCCAGTCCTAGGATATGACGCCGTACTTGGATAATATCCAAAACAGACACACCATTTACCGCATTGGACGTTTTGGCAGGCACCAAGGTGTATTCTTTCCCTGCTGGAATGGGTAGAAATTCATAATATCCCGTGCTATCCGTAGACGCCAGGTAAAGTTCTTCTCCATCCCCAATTCCTACCAATACATTGGCCACCCCGAAATCCTCTTCAGTATATACATAGCCACTCACGAATAAAGCATTCGGATTCTCCATGCCATGAATTGTATCTTGAGCTAAGGTATCCGGGTTCAGCCAATACTTCAAGGAAGTCTCCATAGTACCTCCTCCTTCCCAACTTACATTCAATCTTCCGAACCACCCTTTGGTGCCGACGCAGTTTTCATTAACCTGTCCCCCATTCAACTGTCCAATCACTAGACCTTCCGGATCCAACAAGGCTGAGCCAGAAGATCCCACTTCGAAGCTCCCTGCTGAATAAATCATTTCGTAATGATGATTACGGGGAGTAGTCACCCCATTATTCCAATTCAAGGATCCATTTATGATATCGACTGGTTCGTAGGAGACGCCAATCTTTTTGATGTCTGCATTCGGGTGATGGATGCAATAGGAAGTATCTGGCTCGCTGCTTTGACTGTTCCACCCCAAAAAGTAAGGGTTGTAGTCTAGTGGGATGGTATCGGTCAATTCCAGCAAAAGGAAGTCACTTTCTTGTCGACCCGCACGGAAAACACTACCGGTTAGGGCTTGTGCCCCTGGCTCAGCCGTCGGGTTGTCGCAGCCGGTGGTTTCATAGTTGAAATCAAACCGCCACATATCATACAGGGGGGTAAAACCATCCATGCAGTGAAAGCCAGTCAGGATATAAGGTGTACCGTCCTTTCTGGTGTTGTTGAGTAGGTTGCCCGAACAAATGCCGATCCCTTCTTCAACAACCACGATAACGCGCACAATTCCACGTTTTTCTTTTTGGAAGGCTAAGCCCAGATCACAATTGATATTTTCATGGCAGTCATTGGAAGTTCCGAAGCCTCGGCTATTGCCTCCAGCAACCGTGCCGTTCAAGGAGTTGAAAACCGAAGGGTCATAGACTTGATCGACTCGAAACAATTCAATAGCACCTTGTCCTTTTACATTTGCTGGCACCCGATATTCAACAATAGCTCGTTGTCCCTCTATTAGGCCCGTCATGAATCGACCATTCTTTGAATTGTCACGATGGGTATACGGTCCAAGCACTTGCTTGCCATCCGGAGCATACATAAATAGGCTCGCCCCTTTGGGAAGATTAAATTTTTCATATAGTGCCATCATCCCTAGGCCATTTGGGCTTTCCAAAGCTAGTTGCCAAACCAAATCCCCATTGGGCAGTGTATACCAACTACCTCCATTCTCTAGTCCAGCTTGAACCTTTACCGGGACCGCGATTCTAGGCATACCACTGTTTTGATCTTCTTGTTGTACGGCAACATAATCGATGGGAGGTAAGCTTAAACTTGTTGATGAAGAAGAAAAAACAGACGAGTACTGCTTCTGCAAACCGGCAGGTTGAATTGCAGTATTTTCTTGAGCATTTGTAGATAGAAATAGGCTAATACTCAGACAAAATGTGAGTAGGAGTTTTGAATATCGGATCATGGGATGTATAACTTGCTTTTGGGTTTAACACGCAGTAAAGATAGAAAATACTGCTGCATTTTTTGACAAAGCGCAGTCAATTCCGAGCGTTGAAGTGCATTAAGGTTTCAGGTAATTCAGCAATTGTCGGTTCCAAATCTTGACCCCTTCAGCATTGAGGTGGTTGTTGTCGAAGAAGTGTAAGGAATCAACCAGCCCTAGATTTGGATTCTGAGTATCATTGCGATATTCCGCATTTACCGATTCGGTCAACTCTTCTAAGTAGGCATCAATTTGAGACTGATCTTGGATTTTTTTCACCGTAATTTGAGGCATTGGGGAGGAAATAAAGCGAAGCTCAATACCTGCTTCTGCGCAAAGCTTTGCTATCTCTCGGATGGCCTTCTGATGCTTTGGTAGCGCCCAGTCCGGGGCCAGTTCCAATTGATCGTATAGATCAGGTCGTCGCAATCTCTCCGCTGATATTTGTTCACTTCTTTCTACATACCCTCTTCCTTTGTAGAATCCAGCATGATCCAAATGATCATCTCCTCTGAGGTATTTCCGAAGCACGTAGGGCAGAGCGTTTTTTCTGCGCAAAATGGGGAGGACTGTCAAAGCACTCATTTCATACGCATCAAATGCTTGCCAGAGAAAATTCCATTTCGCTGTCGAATTATGTAACTGCAGCCAGTTGTTACCACCATTGTTTAATTGATCGGCTTCTAGAAAGGTATAGAAGTAAAGCTCCATCACGACCATCTTCGGTCGCTGATGCCGAATGGCATTGTGTAAAACGTGCAGGGAAGTTAAAGGCGTTTGTCCGGAACTTCCTAAATTAAAACCCTTAATACCCTGCCACTCTTCCAGTAGTTTTGGATCAAAGCCTCGGTAAGCATGTGAGGAGCCCAAAAAGAGAATATCCAAACTATCACCCTTCGGCAACTCATAAAACTCCCCCCAGCGATAGCGGTCAAAGGCATAGCCGCGCTTGTCTACATCCCGGTCCAATACACCTAAGGCATAAGCCAATAGGAAATTGAGGCCTAGTAGCCCAAGAAGGAAAATGGATACTCGAATTAGTAATGGCTTCAATTGGTAAAAATTTATAGCTAAGTTCAACTAGTTAGCTGTCTGCTCCAGGTACCTGACTGCTAAAGGCCTAAGATATAATTCAATCAAAATCAACTGTTGTAATAGTTCGAAGTCCGTATTGACTTGTTCCAGATAAAAAAGCAGGAAGCTTGCCATGGCTCTGTACGGTGGATCATCTAAATCTTTTACTGCCAAATAAGCGGTAGCCAAGGAGTCTCCAGAAGCTTCAAGACAATTCTTGTATTTACCTTGGTGATTGAACCGGATTTGATTCACTAACTGTTCCCCTTCTTTGCGAGTATATAACCAAGTGCTATCCCCCATTTCCAATGACCAATTAACAATCTTGCGTACTGTGAAACTGTTGATTAAGGACCTGCCTATTTCTTCATCAATTGACCTTTGGACCAGGTAGAACATCTCCTCTGCTTTTTCAGTATTCCAATCGTCCACGAACCTTCTGTAATCAAGTATATCATCACCTCTATGCCCGTAATGCTCTGCTAAAAACACCTCCAAGCGCCGCTCTAATTCTAGCAGAAGATCATTCAAATCATATCCAATACATTGCTCAAATTTTTCTAAGTCATTGTCGGCTAAGTCTCTTTTACAAGTTAAGAGCGTAACGCTCACTAGGCACAGGCCGATGAGCAATCTGGGTACTATTGAATAGCTACAGGCTATATAGCTTTTACATGATGTAGGCATATGTCGTCAATATCTAGCATTGCTCGCCAGACTCCTTTCTAAGGCGAACTTTCAAAACTGAAAATATATAAAAACAGAAGGCTCCGCCGGACTCAATAGCAACACTGCCAACGCCATGCTCCAATAGCTCAGCCAACGTACGCCTAAGATTCTATGCTGAAATAGAAAGGGAACCTCTTCTGCTCTCGAAAACCACTCAATCCAGAGCAACAAGGCAATCCCGATTAGTGGGAATAAATGTTGGACCTTCCCCCCCTCTATCCCGAAACTCATCAAGCCTCGATAATATTGAAAGGCAACCTCCATATTCTCTGCCCGAAAGAATACCCAGGCCAAGCCGACTAAGGCAAAAGTGATCATCATCCTTCCTCCCTCTACAATCGAAGGTAGCCAACGATTTTTCCCTGGTATTTCCAGATACTTTCGATGATAGCCTAAAAGAATTAGCGGCAGAAAAAAGGCAGCATGGACAAAACCCCAAGCCAAAAAAGTCCAATTTGCGCCATGCCAAAAACCACTCAGCAGGAAAATGATAAATACATTGCGGATCTGCTTCCTCTGACTTACTCGACTCCCTCCTAATGGGATATATACATAGTCTCGAAACCAAGTAGAAAGAGATATATGCCAACGCCGCCAAAATTCGGCTACATCTCTCGAAAAGTACGGATAGGCAAAATTCTTCCTCAACTCAAAGCCCAATAAACGTCCGGTCCCGATGGCAATGTCCGAATAGCCGGAAAAGTCACCATAAATTTGAAAAGCAAAGAGAATGATCCCCAGAACCAAAAGCATACCCGAGTGCCCTCCAGGGTCGGCAAAAAACTGATCTACCCAATACGCACAGTTGTCCGCAATAACCATTTTTTTAAAGAGTCCCCATAAGATCAATTGCAGCCCCACGCGAATCCGCTCATAATTGAAGGCGTGAAGTCGGCTAAATTGGGGAAGAAAGGAAGTAGCTCGTTCAATAGGGCCGGCCACCAGCTGCGGGAAAAAGGAAACATAGGCAAAAAAAGCAAGGGCGTCGTCGGTTGGTTCTGTTCGACGGCGGTATACATCAATGGTATAACTCATCGTCTGAAAAGTATAGAAGCTAATCCCGACGGGAAGAATCAGCTGCAAGGAATGAGGCGAAAAGGCTACTCCCATCAACTCAAAGGCTTCAGCAAAGGATTCTATGAAGAAATTGTAATACTTAAAGAAGCCCAATAAGCTTAAATTTGCTGAGATGCTAAGCCATAACCAGCGCTTCCGTACACGCTGGTTTTCCGTTTTGGCCATCTGCTTCCCTAGCGAAAAATCTAAAGCAGAACTGAAGACAATCAACAGCAGGAAACGCCAATCCCACCAGCCATAAAAGAGATAGCTGACAACGATCAGGAAACCATTTCGGTCCCTCACATTCCGAAGGAAGCCACTCCAGTACAGCAGAAATACTAGCGGCAGGAAAATGGCAAAATCAACGGAGTTAAATAACATATGGCAGCGAGAAAGTCAAAGCGGGCAAGTTACTGGAAAAATTCCATTTACCAGTGTTACCCGCTAAGTTCGACCTTATCGAATCAATCGCCATTCCTTGCGGGGTTTACGGGCCAAAAGGCGGTTGGCTTCCTTATCCCCGACGAATCGCTCGCGCTTTTCATTCCATTCCAGTTTCCGACCACCTAATTGGTAAGAGATCAATCCCAAATGCATGGGGAGTGTCATGGCGCGCGCATAGGCGAGATTGGATTCCGGCTCTTTACGGGACTTCACCGCATCCACGAAATTCTGCTGGTGACCAGGTGAACGTGGGACACTCTGAGGTACCTTCTCAATGTCTTCCATCGTTTCACCATTGATCGTGATAGATCGTTTGCTATAATCAGTGATCAAGGTCCCATTTTCTCCCTCAAAATAGGCACCGATGTTTCGGTCCTTCGCCCCAGGTACATCGGGGGGCGTGGTGGTCCAATAGATATTAAGATCCTTGAAGGCATAATCTACCTCAAGCCATTCTGGTGTATCTACGATGCCTGCCGGAGCCTCCCCACGAGCTTGAATGGAGGTCAATCCTTGCGGTTTCAACGCCCAGAAAACAACATCAGCGATATGACACCAGAAGTCTGCAAAAACACCTCCAGAATAATCCATGAAGTATCGATAGTTAAAGTGACAGCGCTCTGGAAAGTAGTCGGTCTTTGGAGCAGGGCCTAACCACATATCCCAGTTCAAAGTAGCAGGGGGGCGCTGTACTTTAGGTTGGCCCAAATCTGGGGGTGCTCCAGTCTTCCATAATCTTACCGTATGGATTTTCCCCAATACTCCTGATTGTATGATTTCTACTACGCGGTGGTAGTTATCTCCGGCATGAATTTGCGTGCCGAGCTGGAAAATGCGTTGGTTTTTCTGCAAATGTTTTAGCATCATCTGTCCTTCACGCACGTCATAGGACAAAGGTTTTTCACCATACACATCTTTCCCAGCATCAAAGGCGAGGCTAGCGATCTGGGCGTGCCAATGATCTGGTGTTGCGCAAGTGATCGCATCTATATCTTGCCGTTCAAGAATCGATCTAAAGTCTTCGTAGGTATCTACTTTGCCATCTAATTGAATTTCCTTCAACTTCTTCAAAGTGTTTCCCAAGTGAGTTTGATCGACATCGCACAAAGCGACAACTTCTACCTCTGGTAAATTAGCAAACCAACGCATATGCGCATTCCCCATTCCACCCAAACCAATATGAGCCACTCGAAGACGGTCACTAGCGGGGCTTTTTCCTTGTAAGCCTGGCATGATGGCTATGGAGGCCAATCCTAGGCTGGAATTCCGAATAAATGTTCGGCGATTTTGTGATCTAGACATGTTTTTACTCGTTTTGTTGGTACTTCAGTGCTCCCTAATGTAAGGATTTATTCTCAGCTTAAATGTAAGTAAGTAGACTGATAAAAATCATGGTTAAACGCTGGCAATTTGCTTTTCTTCGCGACAGCTAGGTAATCTGACAACCTTAGTTTTCACTTAAGATCAGGACAAAGCTTATCAGATTTTCAAATAAGCTACTTATATTCATCACTCAATCAAGCCCTAACCATTATGCCAAGCGATATCGATATTGCCCAGTCGATCGTCCTTTCCGATATTAAGTACATCGCTAGTCGACTTAATCTCGAAGAAAAGGACATCATCACCTACGGCCGCCATAAGGCCAAACTCCCTCTATCTCTCATTGATTCAGAAGCCATCAAACGCAGTAAACTTATCCTAGTTTCTGCCCTATCTCCTACCCCCGCAGGCGAAGGAAAAACAACCATGTCCATCGGTCTTACGGAAGGATTGAATCAGTTGGGGAAGAAAACCACGGTAGTACTTCGAGAACCTTCCCTAGGTCCAGTATTTGGAATTAAAGGGGGAGCCACAGGTGGAGGTTATTCGCAAGTTCTTCCGATGGAAGACATCAATCTGCATTTTACAGGAGACTTCGCCGCCATTGAAAAAGCACACAACCTCCTGGCCGCCCTGATCGACAATAATCTGCAACAGAAGGAAGGCGGTCTAGGTATTGATCCCAGAACGGTACTTTGGAAGCGGGTAATCGATATGAATGATCGAGCGCTCCGTCGCACCATAGTCGGACTCGGCGGCACCAGCTTCGGGGTACCACGCGAAACAGGATTTGACATCACAGCCGCCTCAGAGATCATGGCCATCCTTTGCCTGTCTGATAATCTACAAGACCTGAAAGAACGGCTAGGAAATATTTTCATTGGCTTTACCTATGACAAGCAACCCGTCTATGCCAGAGACCTTAAGGCACAAGGTGCCATGGCGGCCCTGATGAAGGATGCCATCTTGCCAAATCTGGTTCAAACGGGAGAAAAAAATCCAGCCATCATCCATGGTGGGCCATTCGCCAATATCGCTCAGGGTACGAATTCTGTGATTGCCACCCGCATGGGCATGTCCTTATCCGATTATGTTGTTACCGAGGCGGGCTTTGGCTTCGATCTTGGCGCTGAGAAGTTCTTCGACATCAAATGTCAATCCGCAGGTTTATCTCCAAAAGCTGTAGTGCTCGTCGCCACGGTGAGAGCGCTGAAGTACCATGGCGGTGTACCCCTCAAAGAGCTACACGAACCGAATGCTCAAGCCGTAGAAGCGGGCCTTTCCAACCTGGAAAAGCACATCGAAAATATCTCTTTGTTTAATGTCCCAGCAGTAGTCGCAATCAACAAATTCCATAAGGATACAGCGGAGGAAATAGAGGTCATCAAGAAGAACCTATCCGGCCGCGGAGTACCGATTCACGTATGTGAAGCTTGGGAAAAAGGAGGTGCAGGCGCACTGGATGTCGGACGATCCGTGATAGATATAGTCGAAAATAATGATAAGCCATTTACTCCTTTATACGATTGGGAATGGCCAGTCGAAAAGAAAATCGAAACTGTGGCTACCAAGATTTATGGAGCTAGTGCGATCGATTATACAGCCAGGGCCAAAGCTGACCTAAGAAAGATCAAAAAATTAGGCTTGGAAGCCCTTCCTGTATGTATTGCTAAAACGCAAAAGTCCTTATCTGATAACCCCAAACTGTTGGGTAGACCTAAGGATTTCGTGGTGACCGTTCGGGAAATAGAAATCGCAGCCGGAGCCGGCTTCTTGGTACCCATCACCGGCAACATTATGCGTATGCCAGGATTACCTTCCAAACCTGCAGCTGAACAGATCGATATTGATGCGGATGGAAATATTTCGGGTTTGTTCTAATGATACGATACACTAAAGGGCCTTTCTACCTGTGTAGGTGGAAAGGCCCTTTGACTCAGATAAAACCTGTGCTATTAATCCCCTAAGCCCAAGGTCTCCACGCCTTGTTCAAAGACGATATCCACTGGAATGCCGGCTGAAGATAAGCGATCAAGATCAGCTTGTAACTGGTTCCCAATACCTGCCTTTTCCGTAACCAAAGTAGCTACACCTTCATAATCTCCATCTCCTTGCAAGGTTAGGATCTTATTGGAAAGCGCCTGCATGGCTTCCTCCAACTTCTCAAAATCCACCGAGTACTTACCAGTCTCTTCATTTCTCGCGAAAGCTCCGAACTCATTGAAGAAATTAAATCGGATCATATTGGCTTTTCCGTGTGCGCTAGAGGCTCCAAAACGTACCGAGCGGAAGATACCCGCCATAAAGGTGACGTAGAAATCCTTGAGATCACCTTCGATCTCTCCTTGTTCATGCAATTGCTTAATCATGTACAAGCCTAAAATGTCTGCCTTGCCTTCTTCCAAAGCTGAGGCATGCTCTTTTAGGGCTTCCCTCACTGTACCTTTGCCATCGATCGTATTCTTAATGCCCAAACCATGCGCTACTTCATGGAACATCGTATTACTAAAGAACGCATCGAAGGTGATATGCTGGCGCTGATCATCAGCGATTAGTTCATCTGCAATCGGCAAGAGAATTTTATCAAACTTGGCTCGCATCGCGTTCTTTAATTGTAGCCGACGTGTGCCTTTCTTCAATTGCACTTCTTCATCATTCGGCAGGTTGATCGCAATGGTTTTACTCCCTGCGTTGCAATCTCCTGCGTAATAGATAACATCATAGGCATTCAGTTCGGCATCAGATCCCGGCTTTTCTTGCTTGTAGGCGTCCGGTACGGGTAGTCCCTTCTGTAGATCTGGTAACACATCGGCATACTTCGCCAAGCGCTCGCTCCAGGCCATATCTTTCACGAGCACATAGCACTCGTGTGCCGCCTTATAACCATACAATTGATCTTCATAGGTTTCGATAGGGCCGATCACAACATCAATCTGGTTATCCTTCATGGACATCCAATCCAGGTCGCTAGGCTGATACTCATCTGTTTCGAAAGCCGTTGCGCGTGCCAGGAGGTATTTCTTCAAGGCTGCATTTTCGGCCAGTTCAGCGGCTTCCCGAAGGAGCGCTGCTGCCTTCTCTACATCCTCTTTGAACATTTCGTGATACGGTACCGTACTAATCGTTCCATCTTCTCCTCTTCTCAGGAAGGTGTATAGACTATTTTTATCCTCCAACTCAAGTGCCTCAAATTCTTCTTTGGTCATATCTGCCGGATAGAAGTTGGCCCCGGCTGGCTTCACACCGTAGCTTTCTATGAACGACTTATTGCCATCCAGGCGATCCCAAGGGCCATAGTTGATTTTGGCAAACTGCTGAAACTTCTCATTTGGAATACTTTGCATCAATTGCTCCTGATCTCCATAGGCCTCATACCAGAACAATTTATCCATGATCTTTCCAGCTTCGATTAGGATGGGGATCATTTTCTTCTGGTTGTTACTCAATACGCTGAGATCAGATGTGAGTTTTACATTGGTATACTTGGCCAGCTGTGCATCTATCCCTCCCGCAGTATTGCTGCCAGAGGAGTCTTCAGTGCCACTGGTTTCCTCTCCTCCGTCACCTTTGTCTGCACTTTCACAAGACCAAAGACCTAACAAGAAGAAGAATACAAAATACTTTATTTTCATGTTTAGTGAGTTTTGTAGTTGTATCTGTTGAATGTTATTAAACGGCTCTTATTTATACTTTTCAAACCAAGCCAAAATATAGGCCACTTTGTTGATCAAATTACTTGGCTTGCTGGCAATACCGTGGCCTGAACTCTGAATGCGCACCATGGCGGATTCCACCTTATTGAGCTTTAAGGCGGCATAGTATTGCTCCGTTTCCGACATGGGGGTACGGTAATCTTGTTCGCCGGTGAGCAGCATCGTGGGCGTCTTCACATTTCCGGCCAAGGATAAGGGAGATCGTTTGTAATAGTTCTCTTGCTCTTCCCAAGGCAAGCCGGGGAACCAGTATTTGTAAAAGAAAGCTGGGTTATCTGCATGCAATACGAAACTAGTCCAATTGATCACAGGCTTTGCAACAACGGCTGCTCGGAATCGATCCGTATTCCCCACAATCCAGGCCGTTAAAACACCACCGCCACTGCCACCAGTCACATACAATTGATCTTCATCAATGTATCCTTTATCAATAACCGCATCCACACCTGAGATCAGATCATCGTAGTCCTGTCCCGGATAATTATGGTGGATTAAATTGCCAAATTCCGCGCCATAACTGGTACTACCTCTTGGGTTAGTATACAAAACCACATAACCGGCTGCCGCGTATAATTGCACTTCAGCGGAAAAGCGCCAACCGTAGTTGGAGAATGGCCCTCCATGGATTTCTAGTAAGAGTGGGTATTTCTTAGCTGGATCAAAGTTAGGTGGTTTGCAAATCCACCCTTGCACCTTCCTCTTATCGTAGGATGAGGTGTACCAAATTTCTTCTACTTCGCCCAACTCTTTATGCGCAAAAAGGTCTTTGTTGACATGAGTAAGTCGACGAGCTGCTTGGCCTTTTTCTCCTACTGCTAAATCGGCCGGATGTTCAGGTGCTGTCAGTGTAAAGGCATATCTACCATTCTTCGACACGGTATATGTACCACCGCCATAGGGTCGACCTAGCGATAATCCGCCGACCTCATTGGCTAGATCCGTATGCTTTCCCTTCAAGTCCATCCAAGCAATCTTTGTATGTCCTTCATCATCGTACTGAAAATACAGCCCTTTACCATCCGTCGACCAGTTGATATTGCTTACCCCGCGATCCAAATCTCCTGAAACAAGTCTCGAATTGGCTCCGGAACGCTCCATCACATACAGTTTGCTCACCTGATAGCCCAAATACTGCTCATCATAGCCCGTGTAAGCGATCCATTTACCATCAGGTGAAAAGGTAGGATTCGAATCAGGTCCTTTTCGTTCGGTCAACGCCTTAATATCTCCTGTTCCTACATTGATTTCGTAAATCTCAGAATTGGCGGGTTCATAGGTAGCATTCTTATGTCGATTCGCGGAGAAAACAATAGATCCACCATCAGGGCTCCAGGAGAATTGCCCACTATGATTGATGTTGCCTTTCGTCAGTTGCCTAGCATAGCCTCCATCTATCGGAAGGACGAAAATATGGTTGTAGGCATCCTTCACATAGCCCGAGCCATCAGAACGATACTTTAGCTTATCGATATAAATCGGTGGGTCCACCCAATTCGCCCCAGCTGGCTTTTTGGGAAGTTTAACATCCAAGGTGGATTTGGCCGCAGGAACAGACATCGTGAATGCCAATTGTTTTCCATCTGGCGACCATTTGACATTGCTAGGTGTTTGGGTGAAGTGGGAAATCTGATTTTCTATACCGGAATCCATCCAGCGTAAGAACAGCTGTGGTTTACCATTCTTATTGGAGGTATAGATTAATTTCTTTCCATCAGGTGACCATCGAGGGTGGTAATCATTCTTTAATCCATTCGTTAAGGGACGATTGTTGCTGCCGTCATAATCAACGATCCAAAGTTGGGACCGGGTACCATCCGTCATGATATCCTTTGCATCTCGCCGATACACTATGGTTTCCCCATCTGGCGAGATTCGTGGATCATTGACATTTTCTAATTCAAAAATGTCTTCAAATTCAAAGTGGTTCTGTGCAGAAAGGCCGAAAAAGCACAGACTACAAATGGCTAGGATTGTAAGTCGCATCTCTTTTTTTGCCCCTAATATAACGACTGGTGCAGAAAACATTTTGATTTCCTGCAGTTAAGTGGGCAGACAATCCGTCCCGTCCACGATTAGTTTACTTAGCCCTATCTGTGAAAACGATCAATCAGTTATTCCCTCCCTGTCCTCTACCTCGTCGGTTAGAGCGGCGTTCAGCCATGAACTTCTGGTATTTCTCGAACTGCTCGTCAGTAAGGATGGCTTTAATCTCTTCGTTTTGCGCAGCTCTTAATTCCTGCATCTTACCACGCATACTAGCAAAGTCGCCGTTCGCTTCTTCTCGCATGGTGCGCATCTGCCCTCTGTATTTCTGATTGATAGCTTGCCATTCCTCCTTCTGATCTTCATTGAGACCCAACTCGGCAATCAACGCTTGCAGTTGCTCTTGGCCTTGTCCACCACGAGCTCCTCCACCGCGTGGGCCCGCTTGTCTTGGATTAGTCGGTGGTGTAGCTTCTGCCGTTGTAGTAGCAGTTGTTGTAGTGCTCTGCTTGCTCGAGTTACAAGCAAAGGTGAAGATAACGGCCAATAGTAGTGGGAAAGTGTACTTCTTCATGATGATATTCGTTTACGTCCTTGGTCCTTGGATAAGGTTAGTCTGCAATAAGTTTATTTATTACTCATTAATTCCTTCTGAAATTTCTGTAGCGTTCCTCTCTCTGCAAGCGATCCCGCATCTCTGTTTGATCTGGGGCTGAACCGATACGGAAATGTCGGATATTATAAGTGAAAGATAACATGAAATACTGTTGAAGCACATTGGTTTGTACATCTTCGAAGTAAATCTCCGTTACATTTCGGCGTAGGCTGTTGTTTTCCTTCAACAAATCAAAAACGGATAGAGTAAGTTCTCCGCGTTTGTTTTTGAACAGTTTCGTGCCAATACTCATGTTCCACAAGAAAAAGTTCTGGTCAAAGTCCTCAGCTAGGCCATCATAGAATTGATGTGTCATGGTAGTTCTAAACACGAGATCTGAGCCAATGATCCACCCCAAACGGACCCGTGATCTTTGATTCAAAAAACTGGTATTGCTACCTGTGTTGAGGGTGTTGCGAACATCATTGTAATTCGATCTAGAGGAGATGGTGAAATCGACCTTGTCGCTGATGTTACTACTCAAGGTCAGTCCGAGGCCTGCCGTACTATTATTGGAAAAGTTGGCTTGTCCATCAATTAGACCAGGGACTCGATTGTAGCTACCCGTCAAATCAAAATTGAGGTTGGACTTAATGCTCTTTAAGGGTAACCCATAGGATAGGAAGGTGCGGAGATTCCAATTCCCTTCTAAATTGACCGGCCGAGTTAGCGTAGCTCCTGGTTCGACATCTAACTCTGAAAAAATCGGATCGTCGGTTGCAGACAGGAATAAGCTATTGGCAATATAATTCTGTGTATATCCCGCACTGAGCATAGCAAAAAAAGTGGTCGATTTTTCCACGTTGGTTTCCTGGTATCTTCCCATTAAAGTATGGCTAGCTGACTGCACTAAGTTGGGATTCCCTATCGTAAGCTGCAATGGATTGGTATTATCTAGGACATTCTGTAGTTGTTCCAGCGTAGGTAGCTGCGTCCTGGACCGGTAAAAGACTCGAATATTCTTCGTTCGCTCAATATTGTAACGAATCATCATCATGGGTAATACCCCGAAAAAGGTATTCTTCAGCTTTTGTTCCCTAGGAAAGGTTTGATCGGTAATCAACTGAGCCCACTGGAAATTAGCTCTGGCCATAAACATGAAGTCTCGGCCTTTACGATAGTTGTACCCGCCCCCCAAGGTATTGGTGAAGTAATCATTAGAAAACACATTGGACAACTGCTCATTCAGTAAATCGTATGCCGCAGTTCCTTCAAAAAAGTCCAATACCTCCTGGTCTGATTCCTCTTGCTGCCAAGAGGATTGTAGGTTGAACATCAAGGTTTGATTATCTCCTAAAGGTTCCGTGTAGGAAAAGTTAAGGGCGTTATTCCAGGTATGACTGTTGAGATTAGAAAGCTGATCTAGGGTATCTACCGTGATCGGCGGCGGGGCGAAAAAGGCATTCACAGAG
>CAJXPD010000173.1 GCA_913057785.1 uncultured Lewinella sp.
AGGATTCCAATGGCAGCTAAGGTCTCCGTATCCTTGGTCATCTGTTATTAGAATTACGATATTGGGTAATGCGGGTGTGGTAGGCTCTTCTGAACGGCAAGCCAGTAGCCCGACTATAAGGGCCACAATGATTAATAGGTGGTTTTTCATAATTTGTGGTTGTGATCAGATCCCTCGTTGAGCCATCTGATCTTTATGGTTTTGTTTAACGTAATTTAGGACAAGTTTCATTACTGTGAGGATGTAGCCAGCCATGAGGCCACTGATCATCGTATTGACCTGTAGACCATGTGTAAATAGATCTGTAAATGCCCGTAGTAGCAATAGCGAACCTACTACCCAAGTGATCAAAGCGATCCATAGTGTTCGTTTGGAAGGAGAACCAAACCCGTTCTGAATAGCTTTGCTAGTGGTCTAAGCATTTATTGAAAGTATTCCGAAAAGCATACCTCCTCTCACTTGTTCTCCTCTAAAATAAGTGTTTATCCATACTTCTAGGATGAACAAATTAGAGTACCGGATGCTTATGTATAATAATGGACGATTGTTCTACGGATTTCACGATTTGTTCATCTCATTGGTGAGCGAACACCACAAAACTAACTACAAGTGCCTACCATTTCCATCATCTCTGCTTTTGCTAATAACCACGTCATGGGTGTAGACGGGATATTGCCCTGGACCTTGCCCTATGATTGGGAAAACTTCAAGGCTGTAACTAAAGGAAAAGCCTTTCTGATGGGACGCAAAAGCTTTGAGTCTGAAGATTATTTAGGATCAGACTATAAGAACTTCATCCTCACCCGCAACCCTCAGCTGAAGATGAAACCTAATAGTCAACCCATTCACTCCATCGCCGATTTTTTGCAGGAAGTGGAACAGGAAGACGAAGCTTTCATCTTAGGAGGTGGAAGGGTCTTTGCCGAGGCCCTAGAAATGGGAGTAGTTGATAAAATGTATCTGACCTTGGTTAATGCACAGCCAGAAGGAGATACTTTTTTCCCGGAAGTGGATTGGTCCCAATGGCAAGAGATCGATAGTTTTTATCATCCTACCGATAACCGCCATGCGCATGATTTTTACATTAAGACCTATATCAAAAAACAATAGCGAATGCTTTTTTGTCTAAACAAAAATGAAAAACCAATCCAATGAGAGATTTTGACACCCTAGTGGAGGCTCTCCAAAGTCTAAAGGCTGAAGGATATCAGTATGATTTTAATCTAATCAGTGATGGTCTGCACTGTAAAGAATTAGATCTAATGGTGGGAGCTGATGATTTTGTCGTAGAAGAGATCCACCGATTTGAAGGAGATAGTGATCCAGCCGATAACTCAATCTTATACGTTCTTTCCACCAGCAAGGGAGTAAAGGGGACAATGGTTGATGCATATGGTACCTATAGTGGAGAAATAGATCCGGTAGTGCTACAGAAGTTGAAAGTGGCGAAGTAGATATTCACCTATAACGAGGTTCTACTGCGCAGTGTTCCAGGGACTCAAAAGCGTAATTCTTTCAGATTACTTGATCTTCGTACAATTGTCCGATCTCCTTTTGATAAGCAGCCAAAATCTTAGGCCGCACTAGTTTCATCGTATAGGTAAGCAGGCCTGATTCCATGGTCCATTCCTCGTGAAAAAGATGGAAAGCCCGGATGATCTGATAATTGGGCAATTCTGCATTGTATGTATCCAATTCTTCCCGCATTCTCTGACGTATCTTAATATTGATGGCCATATATTGCGGGCTCGTCCAATGCACCTTATTTTCCTGACTCCATTGCTCCAGTAGTTCAAAGTTGGGATAGATCAATGCCGTCACGTAGGGTTTTTGAAAACCGATGACCATAATCTGCTCAATGAAAGGGGATTGTTTGAAGTGATTCTCCAAAACCAGCGGCGAGACATATTTCCCCGAAGACGTCTTGAAGATATCTTTCTTCCGGTCCGTAATCTGCAAAAATCGCTTCTTGACAAACTTCCCTACATCTCCTGTGCGTAGCCAACCATCTTCTCCCAATACCTTAGCGGTCTCTTCTGCTTGTTTGTAGTAGCCTTGCATGACATTTGGCCCCTTGATCAAGATTTCACCTTCTCCTTCTTCATCAGGCTCATCGATCTTGATCTGCACCCCGGAGACAGGAAGCCCCACGGTACCGAAGGCGTAAAGCCCTGGTTGAAAGCGATTGATGGCCGCAGCAGCAGCTGTCTCGGTCATTCCATAACCTTCTCTTGCCTTAACCCCCATAGCCCCCATCAAGCGCCCCAAACCTGGTTGTAGGTAAGCTGCCCCGACGATAATGGCATCGACCTTACCACCTAAATTCCGCTTCAGTCGATTCAAAACCAAGATCTTGGCCAATTGCAACTTCCACCAATACACCAGTCGAAACCCCGGTCGTTCTTGAAAACTCATTCCAACCTTCAAGGCCCAATTGGCTAGGCCTTTTTTCAAAGAAGAACGATCCGCCTGTATGGCCAATACTTGATCATACATTTTTTCTAAGATACGGGGTACTGCTGTAAAGATGTTTGGACGAACTTCAAGCAAAGCCTGTGACAGATATGGACGTTCTACGAGGGTATGTATGCTCAACCCTGCAGCCATGTAGGTCAGCAAGGCCATGCGCTCGAAGATGTGACTAAAAGGCAGGAAACTTAAAGCCGTTTTTCCGGGTTCGACAGGAAGTAAAGGCACCGTAGCCCGAACATTGCTGACAATATTACGGTGGCTTAGCATTACCCCCTTGGGGATCCCGGTAGTCCCCGAAGTATAAATAATGGCAGATAAATCGTCTTCTTTTACTTGATCCTTCAGCATCTGCAAATCGCCATCAGTAGAAACCGAATGCTGTTTTAACAAGCCATCCAGCGATTTTGACTGGTCAGCCCCCTCGATGAAAAAAACGGCTACATCTGGATGTTCATTCAACACTTCCCCGAATTTTTCTCCCAATTCTTCATGTGCCACAAAACAACATTTAGCCTCGGTATGATTGATAATGTACTCTAGTTGTTGTGGACTACTGGTAAAATGGACGGGCACCACAATCGCTCCTAATTGTTGGATGGCGAAATCTAGGAAAATCCACTCCGCACTAGCCAAATGCGGAACAATCAGCACTCTATCCCCACGCTGCACGCCTAAACCCATCAAAGCCCAACTATAACGATCAATTTCGGCTAAACAAGCTGCACAGCTGTAGGTCAGCCAACGGCCGCTCCGGCGGCTTACAATCGCTTTCTCATTTGGAAATCTTTCTAATTGAGAAGGCAGTAAATCAAAAGTTCGGCTAATCATACTTGGGCAGGTTGAGTCTGGTATTCATTCAGAATATCGTACAAGTATTCATGGTAAGTGGGAAAGGAAGGAAGATTGTTATGGCCTCCTCCTTCGACCTCCAGTAACTGGATCAGTTGAGGGTTAATCTTTTGTAATCTTTCGCTGTGTTCGAAGGGGATAAGGCGATCCTTGGTCCCATGAATAATATAAACGGGGAAGGTGATGTTCTTCAAAAATTGGTCGGTGCGTATCTGGTATCGAAGAAATAACCGCAGGGGCAAAAAGGCGCCATAACGCTTAATCTGATGATAAAAACTATAGTAAGGTGAATCCAAAATCAACATCCTCGGATTGTTCCATGAAGCCACCCTGGCTGCAATCCCCGATCCCAGTGATCGCCCGTAAACCACTATCTTATCCTCTGTATATTGACGTGCAATCCATTTATAAAGCATTTGTGCATCATTGTACAACTTTTGCTCTGTACGACGTCCCCTACTCTTCCCAAATCCTCGATAATCCATCATGAAGAAGTCATAACCGTTACTCACAAAATCCTTGGCAAACTTTCCCCATCCTTTAATACTCCTCGAGTTTCCCTTCAAATAGTAGATCACTCCTCTACTATTGGGTACTTTAAAATGAATGCTATTAATTTGCCCCCCATCCTCCATCTCAAAGGTTTTTTCCTCGAAATCGAAAGGATACTTATAGGTAAAATGCGAGGGTAACAATTCCGGCCTAAAGAAGAAAAAATGTTGAAAGAAATAAAAGATGAGGCTGAGTCCGAGATAAACAGCAAGTATTATATATAGTATATTCAACCACATCTTATTAGGATTTGGCTTAAGTTAAAAAATTTTCTTATTCATTTTTGTAGATTTACCGAAGAACTTAATGGAATAGATATGGATCGTAGAGAAGCCATCCGGCGTACCACTTTGTTGTTAGGTGGCGCAATATCCTCATCTGCAATGACGGGCCTTCTGAGTGGATGCCAAGCCACTCCCAGTGTAGCTTGGACACCCGTATTTGTGGAACAGGAGCAGGCCAGAATGATCGAAAGCATTGTTGACTGCATACTACCTGCCACAGAAACTCCTGGAGCACTAGATGTTGGAGTCCCCGCCTTTGTAGACCTGATGCTCAAAGAAGCATACAGTAACGAAGAGCAAAGTCGCTTTCTGACCGGCTTAACTTTGCTAGAAGCAAGTAGCCAAGAAAAATACAAAAAGGAATTCCTCTACTGCAGCAATGAAGATCAAACGGCATTGCTCACGGAACTGGAAAACCAGGCAGATTCCTCTCCTTCTTTTATTAGGATGGTCAAAGAGCTGACGCTGCTTGGCTACTTCACTTCTGAACCCATTATGACCAATGTATTGAATTACAACCCAGTTCCAGGTAAGTACGAGGGCTGTGTTGATGCTACGGCGGAATCAGTAGTAGGTGTAGATAACAACATCTTTTAGAGTCGGAGTACTCGACTACGCACTTGGGGTTTAATTCCTTATCAAAGAGATTCAAATCAGACGCATGCAAGAGAATACGACATTTGATGCCATTGTAGTGGGCTCCGGGATCACCGGAGGTTGGGCTGCTAAAGAGCTGACTGAAAAAGGGCTAAAAACTTTAGTCTTGGAACGAGGAAGGCAGGTGGAGCATGTCAAGGACTATCCTACCACCAACGACGCTCCCTGGCAATTTCCTCACCGCGGGCGCGCCACTGCCGAAGACAAGGAGAATCATCCGGTTCAGCATAGAGTATATGCTTTCAATGAAGGTACACGTCATTGGTGGGTAAATGACAATGATCACCCTTATACGACGCCGGAGGATAAGCCTTTTGCGTGGATCCGGGGGTATCACGTCGGAGGGCGATCCATTATGTGGGGACGACAATGTTATCGGTGGAGTGATTATGATTTTGAAGCAAATCTCAAAGACGGTGTGGGAGTAGATTGGCCCATCAGATATCGAGATATAGCCCCTTGGTATGATTATGTAGAACGCTTTGTAGGAATCAGTGGAAAGGCAGAGGGCATCCCGCAACTGCCAGATGGACAATTCCTACCTCCAATGGAGATGAATTGCGTGGAAAAACATGTAAAGTCAGCTATAGAAAACACATGGGGTGATCGCAAAATGACCATCGGACGTGTTGCCAACCTAACTCGTGAGCACAACGGACGAACCCCTTGTCAGCACAGAAATCTTTGCTATCGAGGCTGCCCTTATGGCGCCTATTTTAGCAGCAATAGCGCTACTCTACCCGCAGCCGCGGCTACCGGCAATCTCACTTTACGCCCGGATTCAGTTGTTGAATCCGTACTATTTGATAAAGATACCCGTCGCGCTACTGGTGTAAGAGTGATAGATGCGAACACGGGTCAAGATATCGAGTATAAAGCTAAAGTCGTTTTCCTTTGCGCTTCTACCCTAGGTAGCACCTTTATTCTCCTGAACTCAGCTAACGAAGAATTCCCCGATGGCCTGGCCAATAGTAGTGGTGCCCTAGGGAAATATCTCATGGACCACGATTATAGTGTTAGAGTTGGTGCGCGAATGGAAGGCTTCGATGATAAGTATTATAGTGGAGCTCGCCCCAACGGCATTTACATTCCTCGCTTTAGAAATATAGAAGACAAGCATCCTGATTTTATCCGTGGTTATGGCTTCCAAGGAGGTGGCTCCAGGACCAATTGGAACAGTGGTTTCAGTAAACCCGGTTTCGGAGGTGCATTCAAAGACAGCCTCACGCATCCCGGTCCCTGGTCTATGCGTTTAGTAGGTTTTGGAGAATGTCTACCTTATGAAGACAATGCTGTTAGTCTGAATAAGGATGTGCTAGATAAACATGGCTTACCTACCTTACATATCAGCGCCACCTTCCGAGAAAATGAAAAAGCGATGCGAGATGATATTGCTACTACTGCTTCTGAGATGTTAGAAGCCGCTGGCGGTAAGGATATCCAAGTTCAAGTCCAGGAAGTAACTCCTGGCTTCTGCATCCATGAGATGGGTACCGCGCGTATGGGTAGGGACCCCAAGACCTCTGTACTGAACAAATGGAACCAAGCACATGATGTAGATAACCTATTCGTTACGGATGGAGCCTGCATGACTTCCTCTGCCTGCCAAAATCCTTCCATTACTTATATGGCACTTACGGCTCGAGCGGTGGACTATGCCGTAAAAGAGCTGAAGAAGGGTAACTTAAGCTAATTCGGTAGGTTTATTGATTTTTTCTCGGGGCAGGGTAAAGCAAAATAGGGTACCTGTTGAGCTAGAACGCTCCAGCCATATCTGGCCGCCATGCTGCTCCACAATTTTTTTACAGAGGGCCAAGCCAATACCCGTTCCTTCGTACTCCGCTGCGGTGTGAAGTCGTTTGAACATTTCAAATACGGCATCCTGATAGCTTAGGTCAATTCCGATGCCGTTGTCTTCGATGCAAAAACGATAATTATCTCCTTGCTCTTGGCAATAGATCATCACCTTGGGTTGCTCAGCTTGATTGTATTTCACGCCGTTTACGATCAAGTTCTGGAACAATTGGTGTAAATAACCCCCATTACCCTTCACAGCTGGCAATGGATGAGTCTCTATATAACCGTTCTTCTCCTTTAAAAAGTCATCAATGTTGTAGAGCACCGAACGGATGGTTTGATTAAGATCTACAACCTCCTTTTTCATTTCCGCCGTACTTACTTTCGAAACTTCGAGAACATCTTCAATCAGATTATTCATCTGCTTCGCCCCATTAGAAGCAAAACTCAACAGATCTTCCAGTTCAGGATTGTCATATTGTTTTATACGTCGCTTAATCAAAGAAAGAAAACTAGAGATTGTGCGCAAGGGGGTCTTTAAGTCATGAGAGGCGATATAAGCAAAGCGTTCCAATTCAATATTGGATTGTTTTAAAGCTTCAGTGCGTTCCTGAACCTTAGATTCCAGCTCTTCGTTAAACTTCCTTTCTCTACGATAGTAAGAGAAAAGTCCTCCAGCAATCATCACAATCATCCCGATTAAACCAGAAAGTAGCACGAGGAAAAGGTATTGCTGACCAGATCGCTCTCGTAATTCAAAGATTTCCTGCTCTTGTTCTTTTCGTTTAAATTCTCGTTCCAAGCGACTGAGCAGCTCCGCATTTTCCAGATTACTGATACTATCCTTTAGCGCTTGAAAGCGTTTTTGAAAACTAATAGACAATTTGTAGTTGCCAAGATCATAGTAGAGATCACCATATTGCTGGTAGGCATCTAATAAATATTTATGGTCTCTATCAACCTGAGCCAAAGAATATGCAGTATCTATATAGGGCTTAGCTTCTTTGTATTGCCCAATCCGAGCTCTGCACTTGCCTAAAATCAGATAAATTTCTTCTAGATCTTTGCGTTTACCTGCTGCAATGGCTCGATCCAATGACCGTTGGATATACCCCAAAGCTTCCTCTGCTTGATCATTTTCTAAGTAGTGTCGAGCCAGCCTGTTCAGCGTAAAGATCAAGTTATAATCATCTCCATTCCCCGTTGAAATGGCTAGCGCCTCTTCATAGGCCAGAAGTGCTTCGGAATTCTGAGCACTCTTGTGATGAATATCTCCCTTTAAATTTAAGGAAAGGGGAAGCCAAGTCGCGCTTTTAAGTTTCTTAGCGAGCCTGACTCCTTCTTCTGCGTGTTCACTTGCCTGTTGATATAGGCGTTGCTTATAGTATAATCGGCCCAGGTTGGCATGGGTAGCCATTAGTCCCCTTTCATTCCCAGACGTTTCATTCACTTCCAGTGCCTTGATATATAGTCTAGTGGCTGTTTCCAGGCTATTCTCCGTCACATGTACGACGCCCCAGTTATTATATACCTGCCCTAACCATTCTAGCTCGCCCAATTCCAGGAAAATGTCTTCAGCGTCTTTAAAAGCTTGCACCGCGGTATCCTTCTCCCCTTTGATATCGTGTAGAATCCCAATGCTGTTTAGTAAAATACCTTGTTCCTTACTACCTGCCGTCTGCTGATAGTAAACCATAGCTTCATGGCAAAACGCTAAGGTAGTATCGATCGTTAAAGGTGAGGTGGTATAGGTGCAAAGGATCAGTTTCGCTTCTGCTGCTAAGTCAGTGTGTCCTGTTTGCTCGAATTCCTCCAAAACCTCCAAAGCCAGTTCACTAGATTGTAATGGAGAGGATTCAGCAAGGTTTTTAGCATCTGCTAGCTTGGCCATTTGGACAGCTAGATTAGTATAGCCTTTCCCACGGTCAGCAGTGGGAGAGCAGGCTACTAGGGCTAGTAGTCCAACAAAAAAAATGCTCGTGCATAAATACAATCCTTTCACTATTAGGTCCTATACCAGTTTGTTGCCAAGTAGCAATGATAAGATATAATGATGGGTTATGGGTAGGAAGTAGAATCTTGTAGCCTCAGTAATATCACATACTATAAAGTCCTAATATACGTATCTTCTATGAAAATAGACCATTATTTTAATTGGGAAAGGAAGAAGCAAGTAAAACCTTGGGAATACTAACGCCTGGAATCTTAGCTGATTCCAAGAAACTAAAAAGCCTCTTACCTATCGGCAAGAGGCTCTCCCATATTATTGTCAATCTATGTCTAGATCTTTTATTCTCTCTTACAACTTAGAAGCAGTACTCGTTGGCATCGATCAACTTTGCGGCGATCTTTCGACGTTCCTGCTTGACATTGGTTGGCATATATTTGCCAAAGCGCTTGAGTCCCATTAGCAAGGTTCTAAGCATATCCCCTTCGGAGAAAGACACCAAAGCGTCGGTAGCCTGCTTCTGAATTCTTGCGTTAGCATCCGTAACGAAAACCTTGAGGATAGAATCATAAAGTTCCTGGTCGATTTCGGTATCCATGCCTGCCAATTTTTCCACTCTCAGCAACAGCGACTCCGCTAGGTAAGCATCCAACATGAGATTCGATACGTTCATCAAGACTTCCTGCTCTTCTTTGAGGTTCACCTTTCCGTCCATCTGCATCTTCGCCGCAGCACCGGCAACCATCAAGATAATCTTCTTAAAATCCTTTATGGCTTTCTTCTCTTCTGCATAGGGCCCCTCCAGCGGCGTATAACCTGGCATACTCGTAAGCTCTTTTTGAACTTCCCAAGCTGGGCCAATGATGTCAATAGCTCCTTTCATTGCGCGCTTCAAAAGCATGTCCACTGAAAGCAGTCGGTTGATCTCATTGGTGCCTTCAAAGATCCGGTTGATCCTTGCATCTCGATATCCTCTAGCAGCGGTACCTTCTTCAGAATACCCCATCCCACCATGAATCTGAACCGTTTCATCTACCACAAAATCTAAGGCCTCTGATCCAGCGACTTTTAGCAAGGCACACTCAATGGCATACTCCTCAGCAGCTTCCAGCTTTGCATCACCAAATGAGGCTCCGGTCTCGTCTAGTTCCTTCTTTTTCAGCTCCATCAACTCAGATACACGATACATCGCACTCTCCGCCGCAAAAATGCGGATCACCTGCTCCGCCAACTTATGCTGAATAGCGCCAAAGCCGGAAATGGCCTGCTTGAACTGGATTCGTTCATTGGCATACTTGACCGCGCTAGTCACGCTATCTTTTGCCCCACCTAAGGTTAGTGCGCACAGTTTAAAACGCCCAGTATTTAGTGCATTAAAGGCAATAAGGTGCCCTTTTCCTTTCTCTCCTAGTAAATTCTCAACTGGGACTTTCACATTTTCAAAAAATACCTGACGAGTAGAGGATCCCTTAATCCCCAATTTCAATTCTTCAGCGCCTAGCGTAAGGCCCTCTGCTCCCTTCTCCACGATGAATCCAGTGAAGTGTACACCATCAATCTTCGCAAAGACGATGAAGAGATCCGCAAATCCTGCATTGGAAATCCACATCTTCTGGCCATTCAAAATGTAGTGCTGTCCATCTTCAGAAAGGTCTGCTCTGGTCTTTGCCGCTAAAGCATCAGAGCCTGAAGCTGGTTCAGTGAGGCAATAGGCAGCTTTCAATTCGCCATTGATTAAGCCTGGCAAGTATTTTTGCTTTTGTGCTTCCGTACCGAAGTACAGAATGGGTAGCATTCCAATTCCGGTATGAGCAGCATATGATACAGTAAAGGATCCGGCAGGCCCAAGGGTCTCCGTGATGATCGTATTGGTGTTGGTATCTAATGCCATACCACCATAAACCTCTGGCATATGCGATCCCAACAAGCCTAGCTCTGCCATCTTTTCCAATAAGCGAGGAGCAATATTATCTTCCTGCTTCTCGATCTTATCCATCTGCGGGAGTATTTCCGTAGAGAGAAAATCACGCACCATGTCGCGCACCATTATTTGCTCCTCATTCATTTCCTCGGGAATAAAAATATCGGCAGCAGATGCATCTTTCACTAAGAACTCCCCTCCTCTTAGAAATGCCTTCTTTACAACTGTATCTTGCATATGTGGATGATGTTAATTATCAATAATTAGCGAATTTTCGCTACGAATATACTATAATTAACATTGAAAAGGAAGGAAAGTTCTGTTTTTTGGCGAATTTTCGCTAAAATCGTCTTCGGCTAGCACAAACCAGAATATTTAGTTGAAAAGGAAAAAAGATCGGATTTGGGAGAGGGCCCACTAGGTAGATACTAGGAAGGGGCTAAACGATATGAAAACGGCTGAAACTAAGAAGGGGCCAAAGTCGCTTGACTTTGGCCCCTTAAATTATGTGGAATAGTATTAACTATTTATACTTCGTTCTGTGTCTCAGGTTGCTCTTCTCCTTCAATTTTTTGCTGGCCATTTTTTCTGGCTTTTTCAGCAGCTTCAGAAGGTCTGATACCAATCAACCTTTCTACGTCTGACTTTACAAGAACCTCTTTTTCCAATAATTGATGAGCAAGAACCTCCAATTCATTCTTGCGCTCACGCAATAGATCCTGTGCGCGCTGGTATTGCGACTCGACTAGATTTCTAACCTCATCATCAATCAAAGTGGCCGTATCATCAGAGTAAGGTCGCTGGAACTGATCTTGAGATAATCCGTGGAAGGATACCTGACCTACTTTCTCATTCATACCAAAAATGGTAATCATGCTGTAAGCCATTTTGGTCACTTGATCTAAGTCATTCTGGGCGCCAGTAGATACCTTACCAAAGACAATCTGTTCAGCGGCACGACCGCCAAAGGTCATACACATACGGTCTAATAACTGCTCTGTACGTGTAATATATTCTTCTTTAGGCAAATATTGCGCGTATCCAAGCGTCCCTATTCCTCTAGGTACGATTGTAACCTTAACTAGTGGAGAGGCATGTTCCAAGAACCAGCCACAAACGGCGTGACCCGCTTCGTGATAAGCGATAATTTTCTTCTCTTCTGGTGAGATCAACTTCGTCTTGCGCTCCAATCCACCAATCACCTTATCCAATGCATAGTTGAAGTCGTCCATGTCAACCGCCTTCTTGTTGCGTCGTGCAGCAATAAGCGCAGCTTCATTACATACATTGGCGATATCGGCTCCGGCAAAACCTGGAGTCATCTCGGCCAAAACAACTGCATCGATTTCAGAAGCCTTCTTGATATTCTTTAAGTGCACTTTAAAGATCGCCTCTCTACCATTTAGATCAGGTCGATCTACTCCAATCTGACGGTCAAAGCGACCAGGACGAAGTAGTGCTGTATCCAATACATCAGGTCGGTTAGTGGCCGCCATCAGGATAACTCCTTTATCCGTGCTGAAACCGTCCATCTCCACCAACAACTGATTCAAGGTATTTTCACGCTCGTCATTTCCTCCCTGAATACTATTCCGGCCTCTAGCTCGTCCAATCGCATCGATCTCATCGATAAACACGATACAAGGCGCTTTTTCACGTGCTTGCTTAAACAAGTCTCGAACCCTGGAAGCACCAACCCCTACAAACATCTCCACGAAATCAGAACCGGAAATTGAGAAGAAAGGTACACCTGCTTCTCCAGCAACTGCCTTTGCTAGCAGGGTTTTACCTGTACCCGGAGGGCCTACCAGCAAAACTCCCTTAGGAATTTTACCACCCAGGGCTGTATATTTTTTCGGATTTTTCAAGAAGTCTACCACTTCCATTACCTCCTCCTTAGCCTCATTCAAGCCCGCAACATCTTGGAAAGTAACCGAAACTTTGGCATTCTGATCAAATAAGGTAGCCTTAGATTTTCCAATATTAAATATCTGGGAACCTGGTCCGCCGCCTGCACCGCTGACTCGCCGCATAATAAATATCCAGATGGCCACGACAATCACAATGGGCAGCACCCATCCTAATATCTGTGATAAATAATTTGGCTGTTTTTCTTCACTAGGCCAAATCCACTCATCATTCGGTATTTTCAAGCTTTCTTGCAGCGCCCGGAAGTCACTGCTGAATTGAGAGCCTACTTTCATTATATAGTGATACCGATCACCTACTTTATCTTTATTCGCATCTTCATAGTTATCCACCTTATCTTCTTTCAGGTAGATGTAGGCGACTTCTTCATTCACCACCTTGATCGACCGGATGGACCGATCGTTCAACAAGGTACGGAGCTTACTCATATCGATCTCGGTCACTCCGGATACCATGTTATTGAATAGCGATAAAGCCAGGAGAAAAAGGGCGATCACTGCATAAATCCAATAGGAATTGAATTTAGGCGCGCCACCAGGCTTATTATCGTTCTTTGGTTTATCCATTATATTCTCTTTTTCGGGTCTTCCTTATTGGGGACCGACTAATCATTCAAGTTTAAATTAAAACGGCCTAGCAGCGTTTTCGTTGCAGAATATCGACCAGTTTACCTATTTCTAGACAAAGTCGGATCGATTTTTCTACCAATGCGTCAATAGTGACTACAAGGTTTCGTATTCTGTGAACTTCGCATCGCTCCACAGGGCCTCCAACTCATAAAAACTACGGGTCTCGCGGTAAAAAATGTGAACTACTACATTAAAGTAGTCAAGGCAGATCCAAAGGGCGTTCTTCTCGCCTTCGGTGTGGTTAGGTAAGACTCCCGCCTCCTGCTTCAATCGTCGGTAAACATTATCAGAGATGGCTTTTACCTGGGTATTCGAATCTCCTTCACAAATAATAAAAAAATCAGTAGGAGCTTCTTCTAATCCGCGCAAATCAAGCTTCACGATTTGCCTTCCTTTAATATCTTGAATACTGTCTATAATCAGCTCGTTCAACTCCTCTAGTTCGATATTTGGATGGTCTACTTTTGTTTCCAGAATCAAATTGAATTTTTATTAGTTTTGTAAAAAGGGCACGAAGTGAAAGGGAATTTCAAGGCTTTGCTGCTTTCGGGTTCCCCTCGTAATCAATTACTTCTTTGGTACTCCAGCCCGTCCAGGTATTCTTTCCTGAAATTAAAAAGTGTTTTCTATTAATCCATCAATTTAATAAATAATTTATCAATTGTATCATAAAAACACTCTTTTCATCGGAAAGGTTCTCCATATGTTTGACGAGCTCCAATCCACTAATGACTACGCTTTATCTCTCCTATCAAAAAGCAAACCAATCGAGGGAACTGTCATTTCGACTCATCATCAGACGGCCGGGAAAGGACAAATTGGCAGCAGTTGGCTAGTAGAGGCCGGAAAAAACCTAACGCTAAGTGTTATTCTTAAACCGCATTTTCTACCCATTCCACGCCAATTCCTCTTGAATCAAGCCGTTTCTTTAGCCGTGGTTGATTTCCTAAAACAATTTATAAGAACGGATATTGTTCGCCTGAAATGGCCAAATGATGTATATATCGGAGATAAAAAATCCACCGGCATTCTCATTCAAAACACCATTTCTGGCTCCAAGCTGCAAAATACTGTGGTGGGGCTAGGTATTAATATCAACCAAACTAACTTCCCCTCTACCCTTCCGAATCCCACCTCCTTAGCTTTGGCTACCGGCCAAAGTAACTATGACCTTTCTGAGTTGCGACAAATACTTTTTTCCTGCCTAGAAGCTAGATACCTACAACTCAAAGCCAAGCACTGGGACCAACTGAATGAAGCCTACCACAATACGCTATACAAACTGAACGAAGCACATCTGTTTCAAAGTGCAGACGGGCATTCCTTTAAGGGAATGATAACAGGCGTGACAGAACAAGGCCTCCTTAAGATTGAAACGGATACCGGCCTACAGACATTTAGCTTGAAAGAGGTTACCTTTGCCAAACAATAGTGTGAAAGCGCTGTTATTTCTTGTATAGTTTGAGGAACAATATCTTCATCAGAAACCACCTACAATTTTTCCTTTATGAAAGTACATATAGTAACTGTCGGCGATGAAATTCTGATTGGCCAAATCGTAGATACTAATTCCGCGTGGATGGCTCAACAATTGAATGCCATTGGAGCTAAAGTGACTGGTATTACTACGGTTGAGGACACCAGTGAAAGTATCACTGCTGGCCTTCATACGGCTTTGGAAGGCGTAGATGCTGTTTTGATGACAGGCGGGTTAGGGCCTACCAAGGATGACATCACTAAAAAAACAATTGCTGACTTTTTTGGAGTAGGTATGTACTTTGATGAATCTTCCTATAATCGGCTACAGCGATTATTTGAAAAGTTTGGCATCACGCCTAATGAATCCCATCGCGATCAATGTTTCATGCCGACCAATGCTAATTTATTGACCAATAAAATGGGGACCGCCCCAGGTATGTGGTTCAATCATGGAGATAAGGTCATCGTTTCGATGCCAGGTGTCCCTTATGAAATGAAGTATTTGATGGAGTATGAGGTACTGCCCAAGTTAAAGGCCAAGTTCCCAATGATGCCCATCCAACACCGAACCATCATGACCGTTGGTGCGGGAGAATCGATGATAGCAGAACGGATTGCCGAAGTAGAAGATGCACTTCCTGAACATATCAAACTGGCTTTCCTTCCTAATCTAGGGCAAGTGCGCCTGCGCCTTACTGGCCGTGGTGGCAACGAGGCTAACCTAAGTGAAGAATTGGATCACTGGGTGAAAAAAATCGAAGCACTCATTCCGGAATTGATCTATGGGTATGACGAACATAAACTGCAGGCCGCTGTCGGTGAATTACTAAAGGATAGAGGGCTCACGCTTTCTACTGCCGAAAGTTGTACGGGCGGATACCTCGCTCATCTTATCACCAGCATCTCTGGTTCTTCTGCCTATTTTAATGGTAGTGTAGTGGCATACGCCAATGAGGTAAAGACAAACCAATTGAATGTTAGCCCACAGACCTTGGAGGAGCATGGTGCAGTAAGTGAGCAAACCGTTCAGGAAATGGTGAAGGGTTTATTGAATCTACTGGGTACTGATATCGGCGTGGCCATCTCAGGCATTGCGGGACCAACTGGGGGTACACCTGACAAACCGGTGGGTACTATCTGGCTAGCGGTAGGGAACCAAGAGAGTGTTCATACGAAAAAGCTACAGCTGACCAAAGACAGGGAGAAGAATATTCAGTATACCGCAGTGGTCGGTTTGAATATGATTCGTCGCTTTGTTATCAAATCCTATCAAGCAGCGGAGAGCATTTAGCCCAAATAAAAAGGGACAAACTAGGTTTTTACCAACATTAATTTCGACTTCAAACATACAACCGGACGAAAACCTTGTTTTATTTGGCATTTTTGGCAATGCGCCGAATTTCGGTTATTTTTGTAGTGCACCCGCACTATGGAAACTCGAATACAGCCTTGACGTATACAGATATTGTAGAGCGATAGATCAAACTTCCCAAATTACTAAAGAATAGATTTTCATGGGCTAATCCCCATTGCTTTGACCTGACATCAGGCTTTTAGCCAGTAACCAAATTATAAAAGAACCATAAAACACATCCAATGGCGCAAGTTGAATTGATCATGCCTAAAATGGGAGAGAGTATCATCGAAGCCACTATCCTGAAATGGGTAAAGCAGGTAGGAGATAAGGTGGAAGTGGATGAAACGATACTTGAGATCGCTACAGATAAAGTGGACTCCGAAGTTCCCTCTCCAGTTGATGGCGTGATACAAGAAATTCTCTTTGCCGAGAATGACACTGTAGAAATCGGAAAAGTAATTGCAATCATCGCAACGGAAGGCGAAGAAGCTATACCACAAGCCACTCCTAGTGTTGCTCAATCCACCACCACCAGCACTACATCGGCAGAACCAGTGACTGCTAGTCCACAAACGGCAGTAGCGGAAACGCCCCTTACGCAAACAGTTCAAGTAGCTAGCGAGGGCAGATTCTATTCTCCTTTGGTTAGAAACATGGCAAAGAAGGAGCAAATTAGCCAAGCTGAACTGGATCGCGTTCCAGGAACTGGCCTCAATGGTAGAGTGACAAAGAAAGATATGCTCAAGTATCTGAAGTCTCGAACTGCTCCAGCTACCAATGGAAGTGTCAAGCCTCAGCCCACCAAGACCGCTCCTTCTCCGACTACCACTGCTACACCTTCCCCAGTGGCGGCAAGTGTAAATGGAGCCGTAGAGATTGTAGAAATGGACCGGATGCGCAAACTGATTGCGGATCATATGGTCATGTCAAAACACACCTCTCCTCACGTGACTTCCTTTGTAGAGGTAGATGTAACGAATATCGTCAATTGGAGAAATAAGATCAAAGGTGATTTCCAACAGAAATACGGAGAAAAGATCACCTTCACCCCAATCTTCATGGAAGCTGTGACCAGAGCCCTTCGGGATTTCCCAATGGTCAATGTTTCTGTGGACGACAACAAAATTCTTGTCAAGAAAAATATAAACATAGGAATGGCTACTGCCCTTCCTAGTGGTAACCTCATCGTCCCTGTGATCAAGAATGCGGACCAGCTGAACCTAGTTGGCTTGACCAAACAAGTCAATGATCTAGCCGGCAGAGCCCGTAAGAATAAGCTTAAACCCGAAGAAATCCAAGATGGTACTTTCACGCTAACCAATGTCGGCACCTTTGGTAACGTAATGGGTACTCCAATTATCAATCAGCCTCAAGTGGCTATACTAGCAGTAGGTGCAATAAGAAAGAAACCTGCCGTAGTAGAAACAGAGTATGGAGATCTCATTGCTGTTCGCCAGATGATGTTCCTTTCGCTATCCTATGATCATAGGGTGGTAGATGGATTCTTGGGAGGCTCTTTCTTGAGACGGGTCGGTGACTACCTAGAACAGTTCGATCCTGATCAACAAATTTAACCATGGAAAGTGTCCCTTGTAAGTATGCCCCATTCACAACCCAATTTTTCCATTTCCTAACCAAGCTGAACACGTTTGGCTGGTTAATCATGGCCTTTAGCATCCTGCCCAATCTGGGTCAGGCGCAGTCTGCTAATGAGAAAAAAGAAGAGGCAAAACTCTTTTTTGCCAATAAGCGATACGAAACCTCATTATCTCTGCTCCAAAGTACGCGAGCTTTGTACCGAGAGGATAAGGAAAGTAAGTTTTTGATCGCCCTGTGCTATTATCAGCTTAATCAGTTGGACGAAGCGCTGGAGCAGCTCAATCGCTTCTCGGAAGAAGAAAGGTCTCCTTACCCTGAATTGTGGTTGTACTATGGTCGTATTTACCATGCAAGACATCAGTTTGATCAAGCGTCCACCTATTACAAACGCTATCTTCGCACGATTCGCCCGGGGCACATTAATCGTCAGATGGTGATCGAGGATATCCGGAGATGCTCCAATGGCATTAGCCTGCAGTTCCAGGAGGCTTTGGCAATTGTAGAGAATCTTGGAAAATCGGTGAATACCGCAAATGATGAGTTTGCCCCGATCCTAAGTCCAAACTACAATGATCAGCCTTACTTTTCTTCGATAAGACCAGGAAACATCGGGGTACCCAGACGTGACAATGGCGTAGCAGATGAACGATTTGGCAATCTACCTAGTGATATGTACAATTGCCGGATAACTAGCGGAATCTGGGGAGAAGTCCAACCCATGCACTATCTCTTAAATGGTCCTAATCATGAGGTACTTTTGGGGTTCAATCGAGATGGTTCGGCTCTTTATTATTACAAAGGCCGCAATCTTCAAAATGGGCAGATCATTGTAGACACCTTCAAGCGAGTGGAGGAGCGTTTGGTCAGCTCTACTCCATTGCCCGTACCAATGGATACCTACCGGGGAGACAACAATCCTTACTTTTATAACGATACCTTACTAATTTTTTCTAGCAATCGGCCTGGTGGCTACGGTGGAAGTGATCTATATAAATGCAGCTATCGCCGGGGTCGCTGGACAACTCCCGTCAATCTCGGCCCGGACATCAACACGCCTTATGATGAAACTACTCCCTTCCTGGCTAGAGATGGGCATACCCTTTATTACAGTTCCAACGATAGTAAAAAGAGTATTGGCGGATTAGATGTATTCAAGGCATTCTATGTAGAAGAAACGGGGCGTTGGACCTTACCGAAGAACCTAGGAATGCCGATTAACTCCGCAGCAGATGATGATCATTTTAAGATTTCTGGCGACGGATTTACAGCCTTTTTTGCCTCGGCGCGAAAAGATGGAGAAGGGCTGCGCGACATATATATCAGCTATTTTCAGGAATTTCTAGAGGAAATGGAATGGCCAGCAAATGCTTTCATTCCACCTCCAACTACTCCCGGCACTCAGGTACCCGAAAGAAAACCCCTAATTGACGATCCTAGTTTTCAACCAACCAATCCCGTGGTCACTCGGCCTGCACAAAAAACCAAAGTCGAAGACACTGGTTTCGGAGAAGATTTCCCTGTCAATGAAGTGGTTAAGCAACCCGCTACTCCTGCCCCCATCCCTACTCCTCCAGTAGCATCCACATCAGCTTATGCCCCGATTTATTTCACACAAGGAGAAGAACTAACACGGCATACCACCAAAAGAGAAGTTCTTGATCTTGTAGCCCAGCAAATGGGCCGTCAGCCCTCTTTAGTGGTCATACTAACTGCATATCCTGATGAAGTCAGTCCCAGTAACCTATTCAATCTAACCAAGGAACTTGAGATCGCTGGCAACTATCTTTCTGGCCAGGGTGTAAATAATCAAAACATCTACGTCCGAGCTATCGGTATGCCAAAGGCAGAACGCAGAGGGCAATGCATCGAAATCTCTTTCTTTGACCGCCTAGGTCAAGCCATCCCAGATGACCTGCCAGTAGTAGGCAAACAACTAGAGGCGGTAGAACCCAATTTTTTGACCAATAGTGGATTACACTACAAGGTACAAGTTGCTGCTGCTAAAAAAAGTATTACTACTCCCTTCGAGCAGGGAGTAGACTATGTGATGATCGAGCGACAAATGGACTTTCCCTATTATCGCTATACTTTAGGCGTTGCTACTTCCTATTCTGAGGCCTCTAGTATCCGCAGACAATTGGTTAAAAAAGGTTTCGAAAGTGCCTATGTAGTTCCGTTTGTAAATGGGTATAGACTGGATAAGAAACTCGCTAGAAAGCACATGGCAGCGTATCAGGATCTCAGAAATTATTTGCAGCTCCGGTAGTTTTCTCTAATGGATGCTAGTATTTTCTCTCCTTATAATCATAGTATCATAGGATAAAGTGATCGAGCCCATCCTGGGCTTGGTCGATACCATAGTAATATTTCCAAAAAATCGAGTTACTTTTGTTTTGCGACACAGCAGAAATATCACCGAACATCTTAAACAGTGAAACTTATTGGACTTAGTTAATATCAAGCTTTTCAGTACGGACAGACGTTGCTGAGCATTGATGTTGTTGCAATTGGGTTAATCCGAGACGTATGTTTGGTACACAAACGAGCTTGCGGGTTCACTTGTTTTTTAATTGGCTAATCTACTACCAGTTTGAGAGATGTAGCAGATGGGGCACAGAATAATACTATGAAAAAATTAGAATTCTTAAAAGAGAGTCTAAAGGATCTAAAGACAGTAGGTACGTTAACGCGAAGTTCTAAGTTTTTATGCAAAGGGATGGTTAAGCACGTCGACTTTTCAGGTGCTAAATTGATCGTTGAACTAGGTGCAGGAGATGGTGTAATCACCAAATTCATCCTAGATGAAATGGAACCAGATGCTAAACTGTTGGTTTTTGAAGTAAACGAACGTTTTTGCGAAGTTTTGCGAAATATTGAGGATGATCGTCTAATTATTGCGCAAGACTCAGCTGAAAATATTGGATCTCACGTAGAACGACTTGGGTTTGAAAAAGTAGATGCTATCATCTCAGCGATTCCATTCGTAGCACTACCTAAGGAGCTAGGTTACAGTATCGTTCGGGAGTGTCATCAATGTATGAAGAAAGGGGGAAGATATATTCAAGTTCACTACTCTCTATTGGCCAAAAAACTGTACGAGACCGTTTTTGGTAATGTTGATATCAATTGGGTACCTCTTAACGTACCGCCAGCCTTTGTGTTGGTTAGTGAAAAACAGTAGGCCTTCAAAAAGAAACTCCTCCAGACTTTTTGAAAGCCTGGAGGAGTGAGTGATAGTAAGTCTTATAAATAATAACCTCTTAGTCAGCTGTTGCCTGCTTTTGCTAAGCTAGCGCAGGCGCTGGAGTAGTAGCTTCTTTAGTGAATAATTGGTACAGCACGGGTACTAATAACAGCACAAATGTAGTAGAAGTGAATAATCCCCCAATGATCGTCCAGCCCATCGGAGCCCACAGCGATCCACCAGTAAGTGTCAAAGGTAAAAGTCCCAAGATAGTAGTCAGCGTAGTCGCCACAATAGGGATAAATCTTACCTCTCCCGCCTGAATAGCCGCTTCCATAACCGTTTTACCTTCCTCTCTCAGTTTATTGGCATAATCCACCAATACAATCGAGTTGTTAATGGCAATCCCAATCAAACTTGTTAATCCGACGAATGCCGTGAAGGAAAAGGCGATGCCCGTGATAAAGAGCGCTAGGATAGAACCAATAATAGCCAAAGGCAGTGCTGAGAAGATAATTAGCGGTTGGCTGAATGATTTGAATTGTATGATCAATACCCCAAAGATGAATAGGAGTGCCATCACCGAGGCTATGCCCATCCCACCGAAGGATTTATTCCGATTCTCCAAGTCCCCTTTAAAGGTGTAGCTATATCCATCTTTCCATTCGACCTCCTGTAATCGATCCTCGATCACCGCAATTACCGGATCAAGCGTATACCCATTATCTAAATCAGCGAGAATGGTAGCTGTTCGATCACTGTCAAAATGGCTAATCAGACTAGGAGCTTCCGAGAACTCAATATTGGCCAATTGCTTCAGCGGAATGAAATGTCCAGCGACTGATTTGACCGTTAATCGATCGAAATCTTCCAATTTGAACTGTTCATTGAAATCATACCGCATTACGATATTGTACTCCTCCGCATTGTTATCTCGGTAGGTTCCTATTGTAGATCCATTTACAAAACTCCGAATCGATTTATCGATCACATGAATCGGAACACCCAGCATCATTGCCTTATCGCGATTGATATTGAAGTATAGATCTGTACTATTATTCCTCAGTGGATTCTCCACATTGATAGCCCCCGGGACGGATTTGACAATATTCTCGATCTCCCGCGAGTAATCCTGCAACTGCGTAAGATCATCCCCCAGCACCTGAATCTCAATCGGGGCTTGGGATGGCGGTCCTTGCACAAACTCCTTTACATCAATACGTGCATTCGTATAGGAATTAAAAGTGGATCGCAGCTGGTCTAAGAGACCGTAGAATTGTTCTATATCATATTCTTTCAACATGACGAATAGCTCGCCATAGTTGCTATTATAGTTTACCGGATTGACATTGTAATAGATACGAGGATTGCCATGTCCAACATTGGAGGCATAATATTCGATGGACTCGATCGTATCCAATACGCCTTCTACATAGCGCACCGCTTCATTGGTAGCATCCAAATTACTTCCATTGGGTAGACGAATGGTCACTCTAAATTGAGGTTTTTCTGCCTTCGGGAAGAAACTTACGCCAACCAATGGAAACAACATGAACGCTCCTACCAAACTTGCCATAGCCAGCGAAATGGTTAAAAATCTATGACTTAGCGTCCAATTCAAGGCCTTCCGATACGGTCCCTCAACAAAGCGTTTAATGGCTTTAAAAGTAAAGGTGGCGCGTGCCTGTCCTCCATTTTTCTCTTTCAATACCTTACTAGCAATGTATGGTGTAAGCGTTACCGCAATAATCAAGGAAGCCGTTAAAGTAGCAATCACCGTCACAGGCAAAGCCTTGATAAATGCCCCAGTAGTTTCCGGCATCATAATAATTGGCACAAAGGCTAGAACCGTGGTCAAAGTAGCACTGGTGATGGGCGCAATCAACTGTTGAGTGGCTTTGATGGCAGCATCCGTTCGGCTATACCCTTGCGCAATGAATCGCTCGATATTTTCAATGATAGCAATGGAGTTGTCCACCAACAAACCTAGCGCAACGATCAATCCAGCAATCGACATTTGTTGTAGGGAGAACCCAGCGGAATCTACCACCCACAGACCAATTAAGATCGATAATGGAATCGAGATCATTACGATAGAAGAAGAGCGAGCACCCAGCAATAAGAAGATAATAACCCCAACCAAAACAATTCCCTGTACCAGATTGGAGAGGAAACCACTAACGCGCTCTTTCACCCCTACTGCCTGATCAAAAACATACTCGAGGCGAATATCCCCAGCCAAGGACATATTCTCGACCTTCTCCTTCATCGGATTAGCTACGTCGAAGATATTGTAGCCGTCCTTCTGCTGTGTATTGATGTAGATTGCTTTTTCGCCATTGAATCTCCCCAACCAACGATCGTCCTCATAATCAAAATAGACGGCGGCGATATTCTTCAAATAAATAATCTTCCCCTGATAGCTACCAACGACCGTATTCTTGATCTGATTCAAATCCTCATAGGCTCCCGAAGTCTTGATATTGAACAAGCGATTAGACACCTTCACCGCGCCACCAGGAATATTAGCATTACTGCTTTGTATGGATCGCTCAATATCATCTAGGGAGATGTTCATCTCGGTCATCAACACTGGATTCAGTGCAATCCGAATCTCTTGTTCAGGATAGGCTTCGATTTCTACTTTTTTCACTCCATCTACATCTTCTATCACCGATTTAATCCTTTCAGCTTCGGACTTCATGCGTCGATAACTTGCCTTTTCAGAGACCAAAGCCATCTGCATGATATTTACCGTACTAGTGGAGAATTTCCGCAAATCTAATTGGTATAGATCTGATGGGAGGTCATCTCTTACCTGATTAACTTGTCTGACTACTTCATCATATCTATCGTCAGTGTCCAAACCAAAAATCGATTCTACTGCCACTACTGCCACACCATCATTGATCGTGGTGCGAATCTCCTGAATATCGTCCAACTCGTTGACGGCTTCTTCGATTACATCTACTACCTGACTTTCCATGTCTTCCGGGTTGGCTCCCGGATAGACTGCTACGATGATTGTGTTGGGAATTTCAACTACAGGATCTTCACGCTGTGGCATACTCAGAAAGGACATTATGCCCATCACTAATAAGGCCACAAATACCGTTAGCGTAAATTGATAATTTTCTATGGAAAACTTTGGAATGTTCATTACACTGGATTTAGTACTAAACCATGGTGGTTATCTGACAACTGTTGTGTTTTAAGTCAATGATCCCGAAAGCTTCCAGGATTAATCGACGCTCTCCCGGTGATACTGTCGGGGCACCTATGATCTTCACTTTGAGTTGCCTGTCCGGCGGCCAGACGGGCCTGTCTAGCTAGCCAGATAGACCTGTCCGG
>CAJXPD010000174.1 GCA_913057785.1 uncultured Lewinella sp.
TGCAACCGATAGTGCTCTCCGGCTACGGCATCACACCCGTTTCACGCCCCATTCACATCAATCGCCTGCTTCGGAAACAAGGGCTGATTCAAGTCCGGATAGAACGAGGCTTGGAGCTCTTGGATGCTGGTGCCAGCCAAGCTTTTGCCATGGCCGATCACCAGATTGCCCATGTATATGTCAATGACGCCACGCAGTTGGAGTCGATCAGGAAGCTGCTGGAAGCCACCCCTGGCATTGCCAAAGTCCTAGACGCCGACAGTAAAAAGCAACATGGCCTCAATCACCCCCGCGCCGGCGAATTAGTCGCCATTGCAGAGCCAGATAGCTGGTTTACCTACTACTATTGGCTGGACGATAAAAAAGCTCCAGATTTTGCCCGCAAAGTCGAGATTCATCGCAAGCCCGGCTATGATCCCGCGGAGATGTTCCTGGATCCGGACAAATCCTTTATTTATCCCCGCATCGCTTGGAAAGTGTTGAAGAAGAAACTAGGCTTCCGTATGAATATGGATGTAATTCCCCTTCGTGCGGATTTAGTGAAGGGTTCGCATGGGGCGGTGGATGTGCCGGACAGTCATAAGCCAATATTCATTACTAAAGAGCTAGCGGCTCAACAAATAGATGCCACAGCCGTCTGTGATATCCTTTTGCAGCAAGTTTTTACCGATCAAATCTTAGACTAAATCTCCAAGCTTGACCACCCATAATTTATAATAACCTGGATCAATCGGATGAAAAAAGCGAATCCAGAAAAAATCTCTTGGGTACTGTCTGTCAAAAGGAGTCTCATCCTGGAAAACCCATTCTTCATTAGGTAGTATGACTAGACTTCTTTGTTCGGGGAGTTCTGCTTCAATACCTAGGATCAGTCTACTTAGGAGGATTAGATCAAGGGTACTAACAGACCCAGAATTATTGATGTCTGCTGCTATGTATTGCCAAGCTGCTGTAAATTCTTCACGGCCAAGTAAATGCCATCTAATCCGAACTAGATCAGCTGTAGTCACTCCTTCATAGTTCAATTCACTAGTCTGGAAGACCATAGAGTCTATTTGCCAATTGTTATGAAACAATACACTAAATATGAATCGTCCATAATCATCTGTCTGATGTGGATCTTCATTGATGGAAAAATTGAATTGGTTGAGAGCAGTTGTGTCTTTTACATATTTAACGGTACTAAATAAACTTACATGTGCCGGCAAAGCGTAACATTCTTCAAACTGATCCAGGAAGTCATCGTATGAGAGCTTGTTCACACCTTCCCTAATCGACCAACGCAAGGTATCGTTTACTAAATATAGATAGTTAACCCCGCAAAAGGTAACCTGGTATTGGTCAGGTTCTTCAAAATAATCATACGGCTCAAGATTGAACAATACACTATCCCCTGGTTCTACGAAGACGGAGGTATTGCAGCTTATTCCATCTTCGTAGTAGATCCTTATTGTATCTGCTGAGATGCCTTCTGTCAAGTCTTCGATTACTCTAACCCTGGCATAGGGAAAGTTCCTTTCTCCAGGAGTTCTAAATAGGTCGTGATAGTCAATCATTTCAGCTAATACAATATCTCCTGATCGCCAATCATCACCGATAGAGCCGCAAAAGCTGTTAGGAGAAACATTACATTGGCATGCATAAATAATTGAAGGGAGGAGCGTACCTAACAAGAGTAGGAGGTTGTTCTTAGTCATGGGATTTTGATTTTATGTTTTGCAAATGAGTAGCGCGACATCAACTAGTCTTCTACTTGTCTTGAATCCAGGGCAGATTTAGACTTTACTCAAGAACATATCCTTGAGTAAAATGAAGGTCTTCAGCCTAGAATAAGATGCCTAGATGGAGAAACGAGTAAAGACTGAGCGCGGCATTTCTCTAAAGTAAGAATTTTTGATCGAAAAGCTCCTGCTCATAGTAAATGGTTAGATTCTCTGAGATCAAGAATTCGAATGGGGATACAGCCGATCCATGTATGGGAGATAGTAACGGTTTTTCGAAATCTGTCCGTCTGTCACCTGCCCAATAATCCTTACCTTTATGAATATAACACAACTCGACCTGTTATCAAGCCATAAGCCATGAGAGCGGTCTCAACACTCATCTATCTCCTACTATCCATCTGCCTAGGCAGTCTACAGGCTGCTGTACCGCAGGTCATCAATTTCGAAAAGTCTACTTACCAGGCCCATAGTCAGAATTGGTCAATTGCCCAGCATCCACAGGGTTTTTTGTATTTCGGTAACTCGTCCGGAATGTTGGAGTTTGATGGGCAGGATTGGAGCTTATATCACCTGCCGGAGAAGCAGAAGGTAAGAGCGCTAGCCGCCGATGAACAAGGACGTATTTACGTAGGAGGCTACGGAGAGTTTGGTTATTGGCAGGCGGATCAGAAAGGCCAGTTACACTATCACTCCATTAGCACGAAATCTTCGATTGAAAGCATCCAATCAGAGGAAATTTGGCATATCCTCCAGCAGGATTCCTTTCTGTTCTTTCAGTCTTTCGGCACCGTATATAAGTACAATGTGGTCAAGGATGAACTATCAGAAATTCGTCCACCTGCTAATATTCTCTTCGCTCATCTCGTGGGTGATCGAATTATTTTTCCGGGTATACATGGGGCCTTGTATCAATGGACTAGTGAACAAGGATACACGGAACTTCCTGGTACTGAGATTTTGAAAGGGAAACGAAGCTCTTTTCTATTGCCTTTCCAAGGGGGAATATTGATTGGGACTCGATTGCAGGGCTTATTCTTCTATAAAGACGGGAAATGCAGCGTTTTGCCTCATCCTTTGAATGAAGCGCTGAGGCGATATGAGATCAATTGTGGCAGAAGACTATCGGATGGAAGGATCGTTATTGGCAGCATCCTGAACGGCGTCTACTTGTTGGACGCAGAAGGAAAACTGAGTCATCACGTCAACAAGGCTAAAGGCCTTCAGAATAATACCATCCTCTATTTGTATGAAGACCGAGCCAAAAATGTTTGGGCAGGCCTCGACAGTGGGATTGATCTTCTTGTGTTGAATGATGCTGAAGTATACTTTCGGGATAATTCGGGGGAGTTGGGCACCTTATATGCCTCGACTATAAAGGAGGATCGATTGTATTTAGGAACTAATCACGGCGTGTTTTATCGTGACTTTGAGGCCAACAATGTTCCTTTTCAACTGATTGAAGGCTCCCAAGGACAAGTGTGGCAGCTGAATGCCTTTGAAGGAGAGCTTATTTGTGGACATAATTTAGGAACCTTTCGTATTACGAACGATAAGATTGAGAAAATCAGCGAATTAACAGGTGGGTGGTCGACCATACAATTGGATCCCAATCATCTACTACAGGGCACCTATACTGGATTGGTTTACTATGACAAGGCCTCTTCCGGTCATTGGCAGTTTTTAAGAAAAATCCAAGGGATTGACGAACCAGTAGAAAAGGTGGTTAAAGAGGATGATTACCATTATTGGATTTTGCATCCTTATAGAGGAATAAAACGGATAAGAATAGACTCTACTTTTTCGCACGTCTTGGAGGTGCGGGGGTTCACAAAAGATGAAGGCTTAGCTACAGAGTTTAATCTTGACCTGTTTAAAGTAGACCAGGAAGTTATTCTCCGTTCAGGCAATGCCTACTGGAAATGGACTGGCCATGAACTAGCCCCATGCAACGAAATATACGGTGTACCCATCACACCAAACTCCTTGATTGTAGAAGGTGTGGGGAAAGATTGGTTTAAAATCTTGGATAGTGAGTTGGAATGGTGGCAAGGAGATCAACTGAGGCAAGAACTGAGCTCTGTTCTACTAGTAGGGGAGGTTCGAATTTTGCCATTGGATGACAAGCAGTATTTGCTGTGCGCTGAAGACGAGTACATATTGCTGAAGGATGAGGATGCCTTTCCCGATCAGAGATATCTGGCTCCGATTATTCGTCAAATTGAGTATTCAAACTATCCCGTCGATTCCATGTTAAACCTGTCAGCAGAAAATTTTCAGATCAACCCGAACTGGAATGACTTAGCCTTTTCCTATGCAAGTCCTGTGTTTACAGAAAAAGTACAGTTCAGATATCGTCTCGATCCCATTTACCCCAACTGGTCAGCTTGGCAAGCTGAGAACCGTAGAGAATTTAATAATCTGCCTCCGGGGGTGTATACTTTCTACCTAGAGTCAGATCTCACGCAAGAAACCACTCAGTTTTCCTTTGAGATCCTTCCTCGCTGGTATCAGACCAACTTGGCTCTACTTTTATTTTTGGCAACTTTCATCCTCTTACTGCTTCTACTGAGGCGTTGGCATCACCATCGTTTGGCCAACCAAAGACGCAGATTAGAGACCGAAAAGGAAAGACAACTTCATCAGCAACGGATTCAGGCTAGGAATGAACGTTTGGAATTAGACCTTCACAATAAAAGCAGAGAAATGGCTAATTCTACCTTTAACCTGGTACAGAAAAACGAGACCTTACTAAAGATCAAAGACGGCCTACAGCACATCAAGAAAGAGGTGGGGATGCAGTTCCCGGAACCTAAGTACAACAGCCTGATCCGTTTAATCAATGAACAGTTACATAGCCGTAAGGACTGGGAGCTTTTTGAAGAAAACTTTCACGAAGTACATCAGGAGTTCTTCCGGCGACTGTTGCAGCAATATCCATCCTTGACCACTGGCGATCTCCGCCTCGCCGCCTACCTAAGAATGAGCCTTTCTTCCAAAGAAATTGCTCCATTATTCTTCATTTCTGTTCGCGGAGTAGAAAATAAGCGCTACCGACTGCGGAAAAAACTTCAGTTGCCCAATGAGGAGAACCTTAGCGAGTATTTAATCACTTTTTAGTCCTTTGAGCGGTAAATTACCCTAATTTTATGCTAGTGGCGTAGTAATGGTGAGGTGTTTTTTTTGGAAGGAAGCAGGTATTGATCCTACTTTTATGCTGTAAATGCAGTAGTAATCAAATAATGATTTGGTTAAAGTGCAAAAATCTTAATGAATTATATGAAGAGTCCTTTTTACCTAAGCTTATGTGGTATTTGTGTGTTCTTACCTCTACAAATGGCTTTTACCCAAGTGGCTGCTCCTACTGACCTAGTAGCGATGGGGTATGATAGTCATGTAGAATTACAGTGGGCACCCAATGCTGAGCCAACGGTAAGAAAATATGGAATATATGTCTCTGAGGACAATAGCGACAATTTTCAACTTGTAAAGAAGATCAATTCTATCTCGACCAGTTATATACACTTCACCGGTCGAAAGGATGCAGCATGGCATTACAAAATTACTGCGGAGGACAATCAATTGAATGAAAGTCCATTTTCCGCTTCGGTAGTGACTGAGACTTCGGAACTGTCTGATGAGGCATTGCTGGAGATGGTCCAGGCTTATACCTTCCGTTACTTCTGGGATTTTGCCCACCCGGTTTCCGGTATGGCTCGAGAAAGGAATACGACGAGCATCGTGACTTCCGGAGGCTCTGGCTTTGGTCTGATGGCGATTCTGGTGGGAATAGAGCGTGGCTTTATTACAAGAGAACAGGGAATGACCCGACTGCAAAAGATTCTGGATTTCTTGGAACGCGCCGATCGTTTTCATGGAGTGTATCCCCATTGGATGAATGGAGCTACTGGACGAACTGTACCTTTCAGCCCACTTGATGACGGAGCTGATTTGGTGGAAACGGCCTTTCTCATGCAGGGCTTGCTAACCGTTCGAGCCTACCTGGATCAGAATACATCTCCGGAGGCAGAACTGCAAGAACGTATTACGGCATTATGGGAAGCTGTAGAGTGGGATTGGTTTTATCAAAATGGGGTCCTACTTTGGCATTGGTCTCCTAACTATGACTTTGCAATCAATCTACCTGTTAGAGGGTATAATGAAGCACTGATCATCTACTTGTTGGCCATCGCCTCGCCAACGCATTCTATTCCAGCCCAGGCCTATCACACCGGTTGGGCTGGGGGCAACTATACTAATGGTACTACTTTTTTTGGCATTACGCTGGATATAGGACCGTTAAGAGGTGGACCCTTGTTTTTTGCCCACTACTCATTTTTGGGTTTTGATCCTAGAGATAAGAAGGATGCCTACACCAATTACTTTACCCACAACAAAAAGCACACGCTTAGCAATCGTGCCTATTGCATTCTCAATACGGGCAATTTCGTAGGCTACAGTGAGGAATGCTGGGGACTCACAGCCAGCGATAACCCCTTTGGCTATTTAGCACACGAGCCCTCTCCGAGCCGAGACAACGGTACGATCACTCCAACGGCAGCCCTTAGCTCAATGCCATATACGCCAACGGAATCGCTAGTGGCTTTGAAACATTTTTACCGAGAGCTGGGGGAGCAACTGTGGGGCGTTTATGGCTTTTATGATGCTTTTAATCTCACGGAGGATTGGTTTGCTACTTCCTACCTTGCTATCGATCAAGGCCCGATTATTGGGATGATCGAAAACTATAGAACTGGCTTGCTATGGGAATATTTCATGCAGAATGAGGAAGTACAGCCTGCCTTAGATGCTATTGGTTTTGTGCCAGATTCTACAGATGTCACTTCAGTAGAAAGACTTGAGGTGGAGGCATTTGAACTCATAGCCTACCCGAATCCTGTTAGCGATTTATTAGAAGTTACCAGCCAAGAAGATCTACGTGACTACCGACTATATAATACCGATGGACGATTGATTCAAGCACATGAATTTCCGTCCATTTCTTTCAAAATACCTGTAACGACTTTACCAGACGGGCTCTATCTGCTACAGGCTCGTACCCAAGATGGACGGCTTGTAACCCGTAAAATTATTGTTCAACACTAAGTAATGGTAAAACAATAACTTGCTTACTTGTGACTGGCGGTCTTCAGCAGCCTAGTCGGAGCCTTGCTTCACACTGCTCTGTTTATAGTCTATAGTCAGCCAACAAGAAAGCCTATCCAGTAATGGCAACTTATTGAATCACCATTGCTAAAGGGATCGGGGTGATCCGGACAAAATAGCTACGACCTCTCCCTACCTAAACTCAAAGAAGATGCTATTGAAATCTCTACAAACCTTTTGGCTTGTGGTCTGCTCCCTCACGCTCATTTCGGGACAGACTGTATTAGAAGACTTTGAAAGTGGTGCCTCCCTGCCCTGGAATGGCAGCTTTGGAGACGGTGTTTTCACAGTCGTAGAAAACCCTGCCGTGGCGGATACGCTACAAGACCCACTAATGATTAACCGAAGTGACAGTTGTGGCGCTTACATGAAGGAAGAGGGGAGGGCATTTAGCCTCTTGATCGCGGTGATGGATAATCCGATGGATTTAACAACCAATAATAAGTTCAAGATTCAAGTCAACGCGCCAGTAGCTACTTCGCTGCTCTTTAAATTGGAGGGAGATGGGGAGGCTTTAGAAGTACGGCAAAACATAGCTGTAACTAATCGTTGGATTGAATATAGTTTTGACTGTAGCGCTGCTGCTAGCTTTACTACCATCAACAAGATCATTTTATTCTTCGACCCAGGTAATGGGCCAAGTAGCGATACCTATCTATTTGATAACCTGACCGTCGAAGCTGCCGATGAATGTGCCGGGACTGTGGCTATGGATGGCATTTTTGATGATTTCGAATGCCAACGAAACATCACCTACGGGAATCCTGGTTTCTTGGATATCGTGGCTATTGATAATCCAGATGCCAGTGGCATTAATACCAGCTCAAAGGTCGGGCAGTATACGGATACCGGAGGAACCTTTCACGCCCTAGTAATGGATTTTGGTGGCCCGATTCCATTGGAAGAACGCAGTGTACTTTCCTTCAAATTGTGGGCTCCTAAAGCAGGACGGTTTTTAACTAAACTGGAACGTGGAGGATCTCCTGCGGTTGAGAAGGATGTACAGGTGGAAACGCTGAATTCCTGGGTGGAATATACTATTGATTATAGTGATCAGGCGGGAGCGAGTCACAACGCCTTGGTTTTCTTCTTTAATGCGGGACAAGACCCTGAAGAAGGCGATATTTATTTCATAGATGATATCGAATGGAGTGAAGCGCCTAGTGGTCAGGTCCTAGAGGACTTTGAAGGCGGGGCCAAACTCTTCTGGGAACCACTTTCCGGTAATATGGATCTGCACGGATCCTTCGAAGTAATTAGCAATCCAGATGCTTCCGGAGTGAATACGAGTGCCGATATTGGATCCTATACTAAAGGTAGCTCCAACTTCAGTACCTTGACAGGTTTGTTGACGAATGGATTGGATCTAACAGCATTCTCTCAACTCAATCTACAAGTGTGGGCTCCGGCTGGTGCTACTGCCATCACACTGCAACTGCAAAGTCCTACCCAGGGCACCAAGGAGGTAACTAGGGACATTACGGAAACCGAGGTTTGGACAGAACTTAATTTCAACTTTGACGAATTTTCCACCATTACCGACTTTCAACAAGTCAGTCTGCTTTTTGATCCAGGTAGTCCTTCCAATAACACTTATTTCTTTGATAACCTTAGCCAAGGTTCAGCTACGGTGGATCCCTGTGAAAATGTCGAAGCCATCGCCAATATTGTGGATGACTTTTCGTGCCAACGCAATGCCGAGATTACAGGAGGAGCTGGTCAATTGGAGGTAGTCAACAATCCGGTGCCGGGAGGAATCAAGCCAGACCCCTTAGATAAGGTGGGGCAGTATACGGACCCGATGGATCAATTTTCAGCCTTAGTTTACAACTATGGTGAAGCGCTTGATCTTTCCATCAATAATCAGTTGGCGATTAAGATTTGGTCGCCGAAGGTGGTGCCACTAGGCTTTAAACTGGAAGGCGGATCTAGCCCTCCAGTAGAAATTGTGACCGATGTAACGGCGAGTGAAGGTTGGGTAGAATACATTGTAGACTTCAGTGCAGAAGCTGAGGCGGATCATCAACGCTTGGTTATCTTCTTCAACTTCGCTCAGGTTTCTGATGTAGAAGATGTGTATTATATCGACGATGTAGAATGGCGACGTCTACCCTTTACGGCCTGTATCACGGATTTTGAATCCCCAGACTTCTCCCTGACCAATTGGCGCTACTTCGCGAATGGATCAGGAGATGACACAGAATTTGCGATCATTGAAAATCCAGATAAAACGGGGATTAATCCAAGTGACAATGTTGGCTTCTTCTTCGAATCTAGTGATGCGACACAAAACTTTGCGGGTATGTTTGCTGATCCAGCAGCGCCCATGCAACTACCTGTAGATAATAAGACCGTTCGCATGAAAGTCTGGATGGACATTGAAGCACAGGTGGTGATGAAAATGGAAGGTGGTATTGATACGCCTAATTCCGGGGATGTCTTTGCAGACTTTACGACACCAGGCCAATGGCAGGAATTGACCTGGGATTTCTCAGCGGTCCTGGAAGATGACGCGCAACACGCGCGTATGACTTTAATCTTCAACTTCGCTGGGATTCCAAGTGAAGACAAGACCTACTATTTTGATGATATCGTGATCGGTGATGCCGAATGCAACCTGATTGATGCGGTTTTTAATCCCATTCGGGTGGAACAGCTAAGGATCAGTCCTAATCCAGCGCTTGAGTTCTTGCGTATCGAGAATGCTACGGATATTTCTACTTTCCAGATTCATGATATGATGGGACGAAGCAGAGGGATGATTCAATTGAACGGACAAGATCAAGTTCAACTTGATATCCATCATCTTGAACCAGGGATGTATTTGTTGACAGCCTTTAATCAAGCGGGTAAGCTAACTGCAAACGCAAGATTTGTGAAACGATAATTGTCTGGTCTCAAACCGAAGAGATCTTGATCAAGTGTTAAAGTTCGGGAGGTGAGCCCTCGGTTCACCTCTTCTTTCCCGCTTCGAAATGAAGTACCGATATCAAGGTATTTGCATTCGAAAAAGCTTGTAAATCACCCAACGATATGAGACTTGTATACCTAGCTTGTTGCCTAGGATTATTGATGAGCCTTGGCTGTAAAGAGCAGCTCCCCAGTACCCCAACGGAAGATCCAAATGCATTTAGCTTGGATGAACTCCAACGACGTACTTTTAACTGGTTTTGGGACATCGTAGATTCAACTAATTTCCAGATCCTCGATCGATACCCGACCCGCACCTTTTCCAGCATTGCAGCAACTGGTTTCGGCCTGAGCAGCTATTTAGTAGGCGTGGAACGAAATTATATAACTCGAGAACAAGCTGCTGAACGGGTCTTGAATACGTTACGCGTACTGACAACATTGCCGCAAGGGCCAGATAGTATTGGCGTCAGTGGTTACAAAGGGTTTTTCTATCACTTTCTAACTCTTGATAAGGCGGTTCGATATAAGCGAGTGGAATTGTCTACCATCGATACCGGCCTATTAATGGCTGGGGTATTAAGTACCATGAGCTACTTCGATCAAGAAAACCCTAGTGAAAATGAGATTCGCCAGCTAGCTGATGCCTTGTATCGGCGAGTTGAATGGGATTGGGCTATCAATGACTCTACACGACTCTCTATGGGATGGCGACCAGAGCGTGGCTACATTCCTTCGGATTGGCGAGGCTATAATGAGGCGATGGTCCTATTAATCATGGCGATTGGCTCTCCCACACATCCCATCTCACCGGATACCTGGGAAAAGTGGTGTTCTACCTACGAATGGAACAAGTACAAGGACCAGGAACATGTAAACTTTAGTCCACTCTTTGGTCATCAGTACAGTCATATGTACATCGATTTTCGTGACATCTATGATCCGTTCATGAAAGAGAAAGGGATCGATTATTTTGAAAATTCGCGGCGTGCCACCTACGCCAATCGACAGTACTGTATCGATAATCCAAGGGGCTTTACCGGTTATGGCCCAAACCAGTGGGGATTGACGGCTTCAGATGGCCCTAGGGGTGAACCTAGGAAAGCTATGGTAGGTAATCAGGAGGTACAATTCCGAACCTATTGGGCTCGTGGAGCATCTAGCCGTCATGTCAATGATGATGGTACAATTGCACCCACGGCGGCAGGTGGTTCGGTTCCTTTTGCCCCAGAGATCTGTATTCCAGCATTGGAGTATATGTGGAACGAGCACTATGACGAACTGGTGGGAGAATATGGCTTCAAAGATGCTTTTAATCTCAGCTACACCTTCAGTGATGGTAACGAAGAAGGCTGGTTTGATTACGACTATCTCGGCATTGATCAAGGCCCAATTTTGATTCAAATTGAGAACTACAGATCTGGCTTACTGTGGGAAACAATGAAGAAGAACCCGTACATCCAGGAGGGCCTTCGCAAGGCTGGTTTTACGGGCGGATGGCTATCGGACGAGATTTAAGTAAGAAGTTGTTTAAGAATGTCTGCTGAGTCAAAAAGCACTTTATCGCGGGCAGTGAGACATCTTTAAACAACTTCTAAGAGAACAGACCTAAAATTTCATTTTATGGTGGCCCTTTTTCCATAGATCTGCGTTGCGTGCCCGTCTGGCCGCCGGACAGGCCCGTCTGGCCGCCGGACAGATCTATCTGGCTAGCTAGACCAGCCGCGCCGCACCCTGATCTATGAAAAATCTGCTCGACCCAAAAAGTAATCTAAATCTGCTCTCTTACTTGAGTTAAAACGATCACTATGAACAAATCCAAGAGGAGGTGTGGATTCCTGTTGATCTTGTGGGCTCTTTTTACCGCTAAACTTTAGAAGAAGGGAAGGCAGAGGTTAGTCCCAAGAATCGCGATACGCTCTACTTCTCTAGGGAAATCCACGCACTCCCTGCATCTGCTCACCCTTACACTGCGGTCGATGCTAAATGATTATGACCAGAGCAGATCAAGACTATTAGCCTTATCGGAGGCTTCAACAAAATCACGGTTTATGAAACATTGCTTAAAATTCTTCATCCTGTCTATAGTATTGCTGACTGGGCTGGAGCTTGAAGCTCAGATCACCGTCAGTGGTACGGTGACAGCTGGCGATACTGGCGAACCCTTGTTAGGGGTTAACATCTTACTAGAGGGGACATCGACAGGAACCATTACCGACCTCGATGGCCAATTTGAATTGGAAGTCCCAAACGAAGAGAGTAAGTTAGTCCTGTCCTACGTAGGCTACCAGACGCTGAACCTACCACTCAATGGCCGAAGGGTACTACAGGTAGTTCTGGAAAATGATAATGTTTTGGAAGAAGTAGTGGTGGTGGGATATGGAGTACAGCGTAAAAGTGATCTTACGGGTTCTATTTCCAGTTTAGATGCAGAAGAGATTCAGCGCATTCCTTCTGGAAATGTGGAACAGGCCTTGCAAGGTAAGGGGGCAGGTGTACAAGTGACACCCGCTTCTGGGCGACCTGGAGCAGGGGCTATTGTCCGAATAAGGGGGATTGGAACTTTCAATGATGCCTCTCCTTTGTATGTAGTTGACGGCATGTTACTAAACGATATTTCGTTTCTAGCGCCAGATGATATCGAATCCTTAGAGGTTTTGAAGGATGCTTCAGCGACGGCTATCTACGGCTCTCGTGGTGCAAATGGAGTCATTATCATTTCCACTAAAAGAGGGAAGGTAGGGGGAGATGCTACAATTTTAGTTTCGGCTTATCGTGGCGTGCAAGAGGTGGCCAATCGAATAGATTTAGTCAACGCTACAGAATACGCCCAGCTAGTGAACGAATTGAGTGTTAATGAGGGGGGAGGAGAGCGATATAGTGATCCAAGTTCCTTCGGAGCAGGTTCGGATTGGCAAGATGTCATTTTTCAATCTGCACCTATCCAGAATGTTCAAGTAGCAGCCAACGGAGGGACGGAAAGCATGGTTTACAATGTAAGTTTCAACTATTTTTCTCAGGATGGGGTTATCCGAGGATCGGATTATGAACGATATACCATTCGGATCAACAATGAATATAAGCTAAAGAAATACATCAGTTGGGGGCACAATATCGCTTTAACTTACACGGAAACGGAAAATGGCCCAGGTGTCTTAACCACCGCTTATCGTTCCAGCCCCATTGCTCCGGTATATGACAGTTTAGGCAACTTTTCTCCCTTGTCGGCAGAAATATCCTCCACCGCCAACGCAGAGGCCTCCTTCTTCTATAATAACAGCAATGGTCTGTCCTATCGGGGCGTGGGAAATATCTATATGGATATTACGCCCTTGGCAGGGCTCACTTTCCGATCCAACTTAGGCCTGGATTTATCGAAAGGGGAAAACAAGTCCTTTGTACCAGTCTTCGAGGTATCTGCAATTCAGCAAAACCAAGATTCCAGGCTGAATGTAGGCAATACTACTACCCGAAGTTGGTTGTGGGAGAATACCCTGACTTATCAGAAAGAATGGAAAGATCATCGCATCAATGTATTAGGTGGAGTTACTTCTCAAGCCTTTGATTTCGAGCAGATTTCTGGTAGTAGACTCAATTTGATTGGAGAAGATGAATCTTTCTTCTTCCTAAATGCGGGGGATGAAACGACTAGTACCGTTAACAATTCCGCGGATACCTGGTCGATCCTTTCCTATCTGTTCCGACTCAATTATACCTTGATGGATAAATACCTCCTAACGGTATCTTATCGGGCAGATGGTTCCTCCAAGTTCGGTGCCAACAATCGATTGGGCTACTTCCCCTCGGTGGCACTAGGTTGGAATTTGACGGGTGAATCTTTTATGAAGGGGCAAACTGCTTTTAGTCGATTGAAGCTAAGGGGAAGTTGGGGCCAGGTGGGAAATGAAAAGATCGGAACGTTCCGATACTCTCCATTGGTAACCAGCAATCTCAACGTGATCTTTGGTCCTGGTGAGACGCTGGATAATGTACAAAATGGAGCAGCTGTCTTGAATCTAGCCAATCCAGATTTGCGTTGGGAAGAAACGACACAGATTGACATCGGCGTGGAGTTTGGGCTATTTGACAACCGACTTAGTGCCGAAATCGATTACTATTCTCGTACTACCAATGATATTCTAGCCGCAGTACCTATTCCAGATTACATAGGATCAGAGCAAAACCCGGTGGTCAATGCGGCTGAGATGCGCAACAGTGGCTTTGATTTCAATCTAAGTTGGCGAGAAAGCCGAAAACAATTGGAGTATAGTATCAATCTGGTAGCTTCCACAGTTAACAATGAGGTACTGTCGATTGGTGGAGGGAGAGAGGATATATTCGGAGGTGGTTTGGGTTTTGGCGGATGGCTTGGAACCCGAACCATTATCGGCGCGCCCATCGGCTCCTTCTATGGCTGGAAGGTGGCAGGTGTATTTCAGAATGAAGATGAGCTGGCGAATTTGCCCAGCAGAGGTAGTGAAAGTGGGGTAGGAGACTTGCGCTTCGAAGATATCAATGGAGATGGAGTGATTACTGACGATGACCGTACTTTTCTGGGGAATCCGATTCCCGATTTCATATATGGATTGAATCTCAATGTTGCCTATCAAGGTTTTGATCTGGCTGTCGAATTCAATGGCCAAAGCGGGAATGAGATCTTTAATTCCAAAAAAGCTGCCCGCTTCGGCTTATACAACTTCGAAACCTCCTTCTTGGATCGCTGGACCGGCCCCGGAACCAGTAATTTTGAACCCAGAGTAACCAATAGTGGTCACAACTACATCCCATCCGATCGCTTCATAGAGGATGGCTCATTCGTTCGGCTACGCAATGTACAGCTTGGCTATACCCTTCCCAATCAATGGCTGCAGCAAGTGCGTTTGCGAGACTTTAGAGTCTACGTAAGCGGCACAAATCTCATCACCTGGACAGACTACTCCGGTTATATGCCAGAGGTGGGCTCTTCCAGCCCATTTGCTTCAGGGATTGATCGAGGGATTTTTCCCATTGCCAAAACCTATACCCTAGGCTTCAATATTTCCTTCTAATTCGAAATCTTCTGCTATGAATATCAATAAAATTACCATCATTGTTCTTCTCGCCATAGCCTTCACGAGCTGTAGTGAAGATTTCCTAGAGAAGACCTCCCCCGGCAACCTAGCAGCTGATAACTTTTTCAAAACGGAAGAACATGCAGTTTGGGGTACTAATGCCGTATATGAACACCTTCGCGCCTGGGAAGTGCACGTGTTCAGCTTCATTGGGATGACCGACATCATCTCAGACGATGCGGATAAAGGGAGTACGGTTAACGATGCCTCCTTTTTGAAAGAGATCGACGATTTTACTTTTGATGCCAGCAATATTGCACCAGCTACAGTATGGAGTGGCTATTATCGGGGGATTTATCGAGCTAATGTTGCCCTAGAAAATATTCCTTCCATTGATATGGATGAAAACTTAAAAGCGCGTTTGTTGGGAGAATGTAAATTCCTACGGGCCTATTTCTACTTCAATTTGGTGCGCTGGTTTGGGGATTTACCTTTGATCACAGCACCGCTGGAAGCGAGCGAGTTTGAGCAGCAAAGAGTTCCAGCTTCTGATATCTATGCCTTGATTAAGCAGGATCTCACTGATGCCATCAATCAATTGCCATTGAAATCCAAATACCCAAGCCAGGAACTGGGTCGCGCCACGAAGGGGGCTGCACAGGGCCTGCTTGCCAAAGTACACCTTACCCTTCAAGAGATTGGCGAGGCGGAAACGCTATTACTGGCGGTTATTCAATCTGAAGAATATGCTTTGATGCCGGATTATCAGAAGATTTTCACGGCGGAAGGCGAGAATGCGGAGGAGAGCCTCTTTGAGGTGCAGACTGCCGCTTTTGATCAAGGGATCGTTGGGAGCCAGTACAATGAAGTTCAGGGAGTGCGTGGTACGCCGAATCTAGGCTGGGGCTTCAATCGCCCCTCTGATGATCTGATAGCAGCCTACGAGCTTGGGGATCCTAGGCGGGAAGCCACTGTCCTTTATCCAGGAGAAGTACTGCCAGACGGCTCTGATATCGTCCAGGATAATCCCAACATCGTCAATGAGCGCTACAATCAAAAAGCTTGGGTGCCAGAGCATGCTGGTGGTAACCGTAATGGCCCAGGGAATATTCGCCTGCTGCGCTACGCCGATGTCCTTTTGATGGCTGCGGAAGTTTTAAATGAAAATGGCAAGCCAGATCAGGCACTAATTCACCTCAATGCTATTCGCGAACGAGCTCGGGGCAACCGCAATGGTATTTTACCCCCTGTCAGTACAACCAACCAAACGGAACTACGAGAAAGAATTTGGAAAGAGCGTCGAATTGAACTAGCCATGGAGCAACATCGCTGGTTTGATTTGATCCGGACGGGCCGTGCCGCCAACCTCATGCAGGGGGTAGGTAAGGCCTTTGTCTCGGGAAAGCACGAGTTATTTCCCATCCCGCAAACCGAAATAGACCTGAGTGCGGGTAACATTAAGCAAAATCCAGGCTATTAAAGGAGGAACGAAACGAAAACTAATCCGTTCAGGGTGGGTAGCTATACTCACCCTGTTTCTTATTTCGCAGGCTATACTAACTAACCAACATGATCCCGCAAAACCGAAAGGAAGTCGTTATCCTAGGGCCCAATCTGACCCGATTCAAGAGATGCAATCTGCAATAGCTGAAGTTCAGAAGATTCATCCTGACAGATCCTTCGTCAGGATAGGCCGTAGCCCCGATGAATAAGTCGAAATCAGATCGACCACCTAAGCCATCTTACTGAAATTGTTGAGGGATTCCCTATTTTGTATGCCAGAATCAATATCCTTCACTATGCAACGCATCAAGAAACTCAAACGGAAGATCCCTCATCTCAGCACAGAACAGATGATCGAAGTAGATCGTCTAATGATCGAAGAATATCGAATTGACTTGATCCAAATGATGGAAAATGCAGGTCGCTGCTTGATGGTCGTTGCGGTATGTGAGTTCTTGAAACGGAGATTGGGGCGAAAGAAAGTGACGGTGCTGGCTGGAAGCGGCGGGAATGGGGGAGGAGCGATGGTTTGTGCACGGCGCTTGCACAACTTAGGCGTAGAGGTGAATGTCTATATTAGTCAACCGGCTCATCGAATGGGGTCCGTGCCTAGACACCAACTGGAGATCTTAAAGGAAATGAAAATCCCAGTGAAAATGGGGGATGAGTTGAATAATGTACAAGATGTTGATCTGATCATCGATGGTCTGATTGGGTATAGCATCAATGGTAATCCTCGCGGATTGGTGCGGGAAATGATCGTTTGGGCCAATGCCCGTGACGTACCCATTTTAGCACTAGATACGCCTTCCGGCCTGGATCTCACCTCTGGAGAAATTCACTATCCCAATATCGCAGCTGCAGCAACCTTGACTTTAGCCCTCCCCAAACAGGGGTTGTTTAGTGATTTGGCTAGGAGTGTGACGGGTCGTATATTTTTAGGAGATATTAGCGTTCCGCCGGATTTGTACGACGCAAGAAGTCTTAAACTAAAGGTTAGCCCAAAGATCTTTAGAGACGGAGACGTAGTCCGCCTAACCTAATGCAGCCATGATTAAGAAGTTGATCGGAGTTTGCTACAGTTGATCGGAGTTTGTAACTCCGATCAAAGCCACGTCCCTAGCATGCTCTTCTAATCTTCCCTATCTTTGAATGGACAATGCATAGCATTCCGTTCAATTTCATATAGCATATGATCCTGAAAAAATCCTTTAAGGCATTAATCCATGCCGGCTTCTGGTTGGCCTATTTGTTCTTGATCATGATGATTGCCTTTGCGGTATCACAAGGCATAGACATCAAGCCAGAAGATGCGGGCTACTATATCACCTTTGTTACGGGAGTGGCGATTATTCCACCGGTTACTTCCTTCTATTTGCACTACCATTATTTGTTCCCCAACTATCTACAAAAGCGGAAACTGGTGTTAAGCGTGGCGGTGAGCATTGCGATATCTTTGTTGGCATTATCTGCTGGCTTTGCCATGATGTTCTTAGCCTCAGAGGAGGTGGCGGGCTGTATTCGCACCGGTTACCCTTACGCCATTGGGTTTACCTTTTTACTGGCCACTGTCTTTGGCGTAATTGCTTTGGTTTTAAAAGGTTTTCTCACCTGGTATGAGGAATTGAAGATGAAGGAGGAATTAATCGAAAAGACCCATCGAATGGAGATGGCCTTGGTCAAGTCTCAGCTGGATCCCCATTTCCTATTCAACACCATCAATAATATCGATATCCTGATTTCGAGAGATGCGGAGGAGGCCTCTCGATACCTCAATAAGTTATCGGATATTATGCGCTTCATGCTGTACGAGACAAAAGCGGAAGAGATTCCCCTGAGTAAGGAACTAGAATACATTGAGAAATACATCCAATTACAGAAGATCAGAACCTCCAATGGAAATTATGTGAATTATGAGGTATCTGGGAAAGCAGATGCAAAGACCGTAGCTCCTATGGTTTTTATCCCCTTTATCGAAAACGCTTTCAAGCATACTGGAAATAAGAAAAACAGCAAGGCTGTGGATATTGGCGTTAAGATAGAGGAGGATGCCATCACCTTTAGTTGTCAGAATCGTTTTGAGCACAAGGCCAAAAAGCCGAACGGAGCCAATGGGTTAGGAAACGAGCTGATTAAACGAAGATTAAGGTTGTTGTATCCAAATCGCCATGATCTGCAGGTAGAACGGCAACAGGGGAATTACAGCGTAAAATTGAAGATATTGAATGGAGCGATATAGTTGCATCATCATTGAAGATGAGCCGCTGGCCTTGGATAGGACTCGCGAGTACGTCCTAAAGATTCCTTTTCTAGAACTCAAGGGGGCCTTTGAAGATGCCTTGGAGGGTATGGCCTATCTATCTGCACAATCTGTTGATGTGCTTTTTTTGGATGTTAATATGGATGAACTCTCCGGAATAGAATTACTGGAAAGTGTCAATATAAACAGCCAGGTAATCATCACGACTGCTTATCAGCAGTATGCTTTAAAAGGTTTCGAACTAAACGTTACTGACTACTTACTCAAACCCTTTACTTTCCCTCGTTTCCTGCAGGCGGTGAATAAAGCGAAAGAAAACCTAGTTAAGGAAAAGTCAGACCCTCAGCCGGATTTCATATTCGTAAAGACAGAAAATCGGCTGGAGAAAATCATGGTGGCAGATATCCTCTATATCGAGGGAATGCGGGACTACCGCCGCATTCACACCACCTCCAAGAGTATCATGACGCTCCAAAACTTTGGCGAGCTCGAACAATTGATCCCTAGTCATTTGGTATGCAGGGTCCATAAGTCCTATATGGTTTCCCTACACCGCATCGAAGCCGTGGAGAGAGGTCGAATTATCATTGGAGACCAACGGATTCCCATCTCCGCCACGTATAAGGAACCCTTCTTTGCTAGAATTTCAGGAAAAATCTAGATTTGTTTTGCAGATCGAAACTGCGATTTTGCAGATGTAATCCTTGCCTTCACAAATCTCCTTTGTGTTTACTTGGGTGATGATCTAATTTGGATTTTAGACAACAATCGTCTAGAACCAAAAAGAATTCATCCAATGACAAGCAATCTACAAATGGAGCAAAAGGTGGAGGTAAAGGCTACAAAATTCGCCAAACGCCTCCACCAATCTAGCCGTACCCTCTTTGGCATTGCTATTGCCGGCCAAATGCTCTTCGTTTATTACATCGTAGCCTTTTATGGTGGGATAGTAGTGACGGGCCAATACGAAAAGGTAAATAATCAATTAGGTCACGGTATCGTGGAGGGAGATCCAGTTGGCAATGCCATGTTAGCCATTCATATCTTCTTAGCAGCCGTCATTACTTTTGGCGGGCCATTACAATTTTCTACCGCCCTTCGTAATCGTTTTCCTGTTTTTCATCGCTGGAATGGACGAATCTATATTATCACGGCCTTTATCATTTCCTTTGCCGGATTGTACATGAACGCTACGAGGGGAGCACATGGTGGATTTATCAATAGTATGGGGAATTTCCTCAACGCAAGTTTGATAATGGGCTTTTCGGTGATGGCCTGGCGTACGGCTATGCAACGGAAATTTATGGCGCACAAAAAATGGGCCTTAAGAGCCTTTTTGATGGTAAGTGGCGTCTGGTTCTTCCGGATTGGTTACGGATTGTGGTTGTTGCTAACTGGCTTTTCTGGGATAGGTGTGACGAGTAATCTAACGGGTCCTTTTGATCGCTTCCTTAGCTTTGGTCATTCCTTGGTGCCGCTCTTGATTCTGGAATTGTACTTTTTTGCGAAGTCTCATCCCAACTTTCAGGTGAAAAAATGGACGTCTGCCTTCCTGGCCTTGCTTTGTCTTCTATTGGTTGGGGGAATTGCGGTGATCAGCATGATCTTTTGGTTGCCTGTGTTGCATTAATCTTATCGGAGAGTTTTGGTCAGGTTTTCTTCATCAATAATGCCGATCGGACCTTCGTAAATTCCGGCGAGCCCTCCCATATCAATTACTTTAACAGCAATGGTATTAACACCATTGCTGTTAAGCAAACCACTTGGAATTTTGTAGACGCGCATGATTGACCAGGTCTTGTGCTTCTTCCATTCGCGTCTTTTCTCAATCGTGGAACCTATCCTTTGGCCATTTAGATAAGCAACATCTAAATCATCAATTTTACCCAGTAACAGGAAGTAGTTTTTTCCGGCCTTAGGTACGAAATTCAATTTAAAGGATTTTCGATACCAGCCAACCCCATCATAGGATCGATAACCTTGATTTTCCCACCTGGAGGGTACCAAGATTTCTCTCCAATGGGAATCATTAAATTCTGCTTTACTGGCTTCTTTTATGTCTCGATTGATAAACCTCCATTCACCATACAGATCCTGGAGTAGCTTTTCACGATTAAAGGAGGAGTAAATACCAGGATTGCCGCCGGTTATCCCGCCTCTGCCATGATGGTCATAAACGCGGATAGCGATTACGTTGTCCCCTTCAAAATTCAACATTCGGCTAGGGATATAATATCTTCTTGTCCAATGATAGGCGGTACGGTATTTTGGTGGTAAGCTTCCACTTTTCCCCACCACCTGACCATTCAGGTAGGCCACATCCACGTCATCAATAATGCCTGGAATTAGAAAATGCGTTTGATTCTTTTCTAGTGCGCTGCCATCAAAATGCACTCGGTACCAAGCGTAGCCGTCATACCCATGGAAACCTTGATTCTCCCAAGCGGAAGGAACCTTTATTTTTTCCCAGTTTCTATCGTCGTAAGAGGGAGATATCCAACCCTTATTGTCCCCGATGCGGAACTTCCATTTCTTGTTGAGATTAATCGTGCGGAAGAGAGCACCAACGTTAACCTGGTCATCGTCTTTAGGCTTAGATTCCTCCCCAAAAAGTAATTTGATTAGCCAGTTCGTTTCTTTTTTTTCTTGTTGATTCTTTTCCTTAACCTTCTGGGCCGTTAATCCCATAGGAATACAGAGTAATGCAACCACTACCAATACTGCTATTCTATGTACAATTGGCAACTTCATTTACAATCCGGATCACTACATTTTGGTTTTCGCATCTTCTTTTTCTTATAACTTAATACGGCCACATCTTTGCCCATATCTATTACAAATCCATATTTGCGCATCATTGAGTATCCAATAATTCCAGATATGGTTATCATTGATTCTTGTTTGACTGAGTTGATTACCTCGGTCAAATCATGGGCTAAGAATTCATCCTGTAGCCGGATTCCCTGGTAGCGTAGATCAATTCCATCTACTCTAGGAAGCTCTATTTCTGAGGAGGCAAACCCCACTACATTCACAGAATTACCGGGACGGTTGTAGACGCCAAAATCATATTTCTTTTGAGCCTTGATGTCCAAAAGATTCACGCTTGCCCCAGTATCTAAAAGCACCCAGATTTTTTTGCCATTCAATGTCATTCTTACAACGGGTTTTGCTCCAATATGGTCTTCTACCTTGATAATTTCTTGTGCATTACTAGAACAGAAGGTTATTGCTGTAATTGCTACTAAAAGAAGAAAGGATCTCATGTTGTGCCGTTTTAGGTTGTAAAGGATATTTAACTCGATTACAAACTAGGCACTTTGCTTCTGCTAGGTGTCACTGAGCAGTAAAGCAATGTAACAAATTGTCACAGCATTTTATATCCTATCCCATGCACGGTTACGATCACTTTGGGCTTATTCGGTGTCACCTCGACTTTTTGTCGGATCCTGAGGATGAAATTATCAATGGTTCGAGTAGTTGGAAATTCATCATACTTCCAAATGTTTTTGAGTAGATCGTTTCTGCTGACTACCTGTTGACGGTTATCCCACAAGAATTGAAGGACTTCAAACTCTCGGTAGGACAGCTTCACTTTTTGATTGCCTACCCAAGCCTCATATTTTTCAAAATTGACCTTCAGCTGTCCGATTTGGTGGATTCGGGTTTCCACAGCGGAAGTGACGATGGTTTGTGTCCTTCTCAGTACGGCTTTGATTCTTGCCAGCAGTTCTCTCAAACTAAATGGTTTGGCAATATAGTCATCGGCCCCAAACTCCAGCCCAAGGACCCGATCCATTTCCTCTCCTTTTGCTGTAAGCAAGATGATAGGCACCTTATTGTTATCTTTCCTTAGTAATTTGCATACATCAAAGCCTGAAACTTTGGGCATCATTACATCCAGAATTACGATATCAAATGTGTCCTGCTTAATGGCTTCCAGGGCAGCTTCCCCGTTTTGCGCCGTCTGCACATTGTAGCCTTCTAGACTTAGATTGTCAGATAAGCCTTCCCGCATCGCAGGTTCGTCATCTACCACTAATATTTTTGTCATGTTCCCCAATGTTTTTGCCTTAGCAGGTAAATTGAAAATGATGATATTGATTTGGGCTATTATCGCACCACTTAAGCTTGCACCAACGGGAGTTTCAACGTAAAGGTGCTTCCTTTTCCCAGGATGGAATTCACTTTTACTTCACCATTGTGAGCTTCCATGATATGTTTCACCAGGCTCAGGCCCAACCCAGTTCCTCTAGTATTCTGAGTTAGCGCAGCCTCTATTCGATAGAAATTATTGAAAATATGATTCTGCTCAGTTAGTGGAATTCCTATTCCATGGTCAATCACGTCAAGCATTGCAAAACGTTTGTCAGACCGCACTTTAAGCATCAAGTACTTATGCTCCCCCCCATATTTTATGGCGTTTTCGATCAAATTTGACAAAGCTTCGCTGAAGGCCTGAGGGTCGATCATGACATCCAGGTTTTCTGGGGCTAATGCCAATTCATGCTCTACGCATTGCTCTTTGAGGGTGTGATTGTAATTCGTGTAAACGCGATAGACCAACTGATTTAACTCCGTTTGCTCTGGTTCATAAGCCTTCCGATTGGCTTCGATCTTTGAGAAATCAAGAATACTATTGACCAGGTAAGTTAATCGGCCTGACTCGGAATGAATGACTTTATAGTAATGCTGTTTCTTTTCCTCTGAGGTCAACCTCCCCAGCATGAGCGTCTCTGAATACAGTTTAATTAAGGATAGAGGGGTCCTGATTTCATGAGAAACATTCCGCACAAAATCCGACTTTAGCTGTGCAACCCTAACGGTGTTTTGAATATTGCGGATAATTATGATGGTGCCAATGATCATGATGAATAGGGCAGAAAGGAGTATGTATAAGTTCGTCTTACTTCTATTCCTAATCAGTTCTGAATAACTTTTACCATTTGTTTGAATGTTTAAGGTTGTACTGGGTAATATCCAGACGGGATTTTCAACATAGTCCTTTTGAAAGTCAAAGGTTTCGGTAGAATAGATTATTTGAGGAGGATCGTCTTCTGTGGCACGTTGTATAATTGACAATCGCATATTGTCCAAGCCCAATTCTTGTAAGTTTGGCCCAAGCACCTGTTCAACCCAATAGATAGGCTGAATAACAATAAGCGCATTGTACAATTCCCCTGTTCGATCATAAAGCATGACCGTCATGCTTGATTGTAGACTGTCCAAGCCGGCAATGGGCGTCCAGTCATCCGCAGCTTGTATTTTTTGAAAGCCAGCTTCTAGGTAATTTGTCAACTGATCCATCAAAGAATCTTTATTCGCATACCAATGCTGGATGTCATGCAGTGTTTCGGGCTCTATTTCCGCATAGTCATTCGCAAAAATTGA
>CAJXPD010000175.1 GCA_913057785.1 uncultured Lewinella sp.
CTTAGACCAACACAAACAGCAGCCAAGATTGAAGTTCTATTAATGAATAAAAAATCCACAAGGCGGGTTCAACTGATATTCGGCTCACTGTTTGCGCAGTTTGCGGTGCCGGTGAGCAATATTGCGGTGTCGATATTGGTGGTGCGCTGGTTTTCTGCGGAATTGTGGGGCGAGTATGTGGAGCATCTACTAATCCTGAGCTTGGTGCTGACGGTGGTGCATTGGGGCAGTAAGGATTATTTGTCGAAGCAATTTAGCAAAGCCCCGAAAGATATTGGCGTGGACTTGCAACGATCGATGGTAGGCAAAGTAATGCTGCTACTGGCGTTGGGTTTTATGCTGGCCCTAATACCGCTTCCTGGTTTGGAGAAGGATCTGATTCTGGTCTGGATTTGGTCCCGCGCTTCTTGGCAATTTTTTGAATCACTGAATACCTATCGAAGATTATTTTTGCAAGTAGCGATGGTCGAAGTGGTGTTGGTTTTGGTGATGATTGGGTGCATTGTTCAGTTTGAGATGAGTATCCGGCTGCTGTTGAGCCTGTTTATTGGTGTGGACGTCATGAAGTTGATAGTCTATAGCATTTTTAATCGCTCCTATCTTTTGCCCTGGCGGGGAGGAGAAAGGTGGCGAGACTTCTTTCGCGAAAGTTTTCCCTTCTTTCTGTTGACCCTATCTAGTTTGGCAGCCTCTCGGGCAGATTTGTACCTGCTCAGTCTATGGGAAGATGCCCAGGCGCTGGCGCAGTATCAGATCATCACGAATTTTATCCAGTATGCTCATTTATTAGCCACAGCCATTATGCTTCCCTTTCTAAAGAATATTTTTAGGCTGCAGTTTGCTTCCATTCAGCAGTTGGAGAAACGATTCACTGGACTGGGAGTGATCTTGGGGATGATGTTGACTGGAGGGATTTATGTCATCACTACATTCCTGTATCAATTTGAAATGTCCTATATTGTCATTACGTTAATCTATCTGAATATTGTAGTTTTTTATTTTTACTTTTTGCGCATTCCAGCAGGTTTCAGCTTTAATAAAATGTGGAGTGTGATCTTCGTCATGTCGCTGATGGGCGGGATCAACCTATTTCTTGGCATCTTAATTATCCCTACCTTGGGAATGATTGGAGGATTGTTGAGTAGCCTCAGCGCCGGCATCTTAGGACTCCTTGGTTTCAGAAGTAAAAAGCTGTTTCATTTTTCATGAATATACTACTGACGCACGCCTATTTCCTGCACGAAGACGAAAAGGAGCTGGCCATCATGAAGCCCTACCCTCCTTTGGGTCTGCAATGTATCTCTGCCTATTTGGAAGAAAAAGGCTATGATAACACGGTATATGATACCACCTTTTCCTCTTTTGAGGCTTTCACCAAGCACTTGCAGGAAAATCCACCACAAATTATTGGCATTTACACCAATCTAATGACGAAGCTGAATGTCTTACGCATGATGCGTTGGATCAAAGATCAGCCTAGTTTAGCGGACTGCAAGATCATTCTCGGTGGGCCGGAGGTGCGCCATCATCGGGAAGCCTTTGTCCAACATGGAGCTGACGCCATTGTCTTTGGTGAGGGAGAGGAAACTATGTTGGAACTGATCCAGCATTTTGAAGGAACAGGGCCAGCCACCTTATCTGAAATCCAGGGTATCGCCTACCCGCTAGTCGATGGAAGCATTATGGTCAATGTAGATCGGCCTTTGATCAAGGATTTAGATCAACTCCCCTTGCCTAACCGCAAAAAATTAGATCAAACGCTGTACTTCAAGGCTTGGAAGGAACGACATGGTTATAGTACCATTACCATCAATACGATGCGCGGTTGCCCTTATGCCTGCAAATGGTGTAGTCGGGCAGTGTATGGTAAATCCTACCGGCGTCGGAGTCCAGAAAATGTGGTGAATGAAATTTTGGAATTGAAGGCCAATTACGACTTCGACAAAATCTGGTTCGTAGACGATGTTTTTACGATTAACCATAAATGGCTGAGAGAATTCTGTCGCTTAATGGTCGAGAAAAGGGCCGTTACGCCTTATGAAATCATCAGTCGGGCGGATCGAATGAATGATGAAATTCTCAAGATCCTCAAAGAAAGTGGATGCTTCCGAATTTGGATTGGAGCGGAGAGTGGCTCGCAAACTATTCTGGATGCTATGACACGAATGGTCAAAGTGGAGCAAGTGGCAGCCATGATCAAGGCTAGTCAGGAACATGGCATCGAAGCGGGAACCTTCATCATGTTGGGCTATCCAGGGGAGACAGAAAAGGATTTGAAAGCTACTTTGAATTATCTAATCGATGCCGATCCCGATCATTATACCCTAACCGTAGCCTACCCCATCAAAGGCACGCCGCTATACGAAGAAGTAGAAAACCTATTTGTAGAAGACTTAGATTGGGATAGCAGCACGGATCGAGATATTGACTTCAAACGAACTTACCCGCGCCGATACTACGATCACGCCATACACTGGATTCATCACGAGATCAACTTCCATCGGATTCTAAGAGCGAATCCGCTTCATTACCGTTTAATTACCAGCAAAATGAGATCGTGGAAAGCTCGGCTGAACATGATGGCAGTGAGGTTAATGTTGAGTTAGAGGTTGAAGGTTTAGAGTTTAGGGTTAAAAGTTTTAGCAATGAAGCTCCTCCCTAAACCCTCTACTTTAAACGATAAACACTTAAAAGTTCCCCCAAAGCCCCGCTTCAAGCCAAAATTCAAAAAAAGCATGGATTCACCACCTAAATCTAAACATAAAGTTCTCCTCTTTAATCCCAGGGCTACCAATTATAAGGCTAGGATTCCAAACTCGGTCCTACAAGTAGCGGCCAGTATCGACGCTACGCATGAGTGGGTAATCGTAGACGGGAACCTGGAAGACCACCCGCAGGAAAAGATCATGGCCTATTTCAAGACGGGGGAGTTCAAATTCTTCGGTTGTACCGTCATGCCGGGGCCACAACTTCGCCAAGCTGTCCCGATCACTAAAGCGATCCGGCAAGCCTTTCCTGAAATTATCAATATCTGGGGGGGATATTTTCCTGCCAACCATCCTGAGGTTGTGTTGGAATCTGGTTGGGTAGACTTTATCATCAATGGTCCCGGTGATCACGCCTTCCCTCAGCTGCTCGATGCCCTTGAACAGGAGACCTCTTTTGCGGGTATACAGAGTTTGATCTATTTTGATGGAATGGAGGTGGTAAAGACAGCCAAAGCCCCGCTGCTTCGCTATGATGATCTCCCCAGCCTCCCTTATGATAAACTGGACAAACTATATCCCATGAAGCGCTACTTAGGAAAAAGCTTTATGGGGCGACATACCATCGCCTACCATAGCAGTTTTGGCTGTCCTTTTAAATGCTCCTTTTGTGCCGTTGTTCCGATCTATGAAGCCCGTTGGAATGGTAAATCTGCCGATAAGATCTATGCCGACATTAAGTACATGAAGGAAAAATATGGAGCAGATGCGATCGAATTCCACGACAATAACTTTTTCGTATCAGAAAAGAGAACCGTTGCCTTTTCCAAGCTGATCAAAGACGAAAATATGCAGTGGTGGGGAGAAGCAAGGATTGATACGGTAGATAAGTATAGCGATGAAAGCCTGGCCTTGATGCGTGAGGCGGGTTGTCGGATGATCTTCTTTGGGGCGGAATCGGGGAATGACGATCTTTTGGATTTTATGGATAAGGGGGGGAAGCAGACTGGGCAGCAAATCCTGGACTTTGCTAAGCGCATCCAACAATTTGATATCATACCGGAGTATTCCTTCGTGCTGGGTTGGCCGGCGGCGAGTGAACAGGAGGCACTGAGGCAGGTGGAAGCAGAAATCGACTTCATTCGAAAGGTAAAGGACGCCAATCCACAGACTGAGATTATCATTTATGTATATAGTCCAGTACCGACGGAAGGTTCCGAGATGTTTGAGAAGGTGAAAGAACAGGGGTTTAGCTTCCCGCAAAAGCTCGAGGATTGGCTAGCCCCGGCTTGGGAATCCTTTGATCTTCGCAAGAATCCGCTTACCCCCTGGCTCACGCCTAGAGTAATCGACAAGATTCGCAACTTCGAAACGGTACTAAATGCCTACTATCCTACCGTTTCAGATATCAAATTGAGTAAGTTCCAACGACTCAGTATCAGCAGTATTGCGAGCCTTCGGTATAAGTTGGGAATGTACGGATATCCTTACGAATTAAAGGCTTTGCAACGATTTTGGTTAAAATACCGTCAACCTGAAAAAGAAGGATTTTGAATCGGATTATTCGAAAATTGATGTCTTGGTTTTATAGGCCAATTCTTGAACGCTACTTGCGAAAGGATCGCCCCTTCCGGTATGACGGACTAGAGTTGATCATACTGCAGAGCGTTTTTCATCCTGCCTTTTTTGGAAGTAGTAAAGTGTTTGCCGGTTTCCTCAAACAACAACACTTGGCCGGAAAAAAGCTTTTAGAAGTGGGCTGTGGAAGCGGATTGCTTTCACTGGTTGCGGCCAAGGCTGGCGCTGGAGTGACAGCGGTAGATATCAACCCTACCGCTATTGCCTGCTCTCGTGCCAATGCCCAAAACAATCATTTGCGTATTGAGGTAGTGCATTCCGATATTTTCCAAAACCTGAAAGAAGAGGATTTTGACTTTATCATCGTCAATCCGCCGTTCTTCGAAGGCCCTGCTTGGGAAGACAGCTCTTACGCCTGGTATTGCGGGACAGACTTCTACTTCTTTGACACCTTTTTTAGGGACTTACCCAACTACAGCGGAGCGCACTCAAAAGTTTGGATGATTTTATCCGAGGTTTGTGACCTAAACCCAATTAGGGCTATTGCTGCAGAGCACAATTATCAAATGCCGATCATTTACACTGAGACTAGATTATTTGAGGAGTTTATCATTTTCGAAATCCAAGCCGTAAATGCAGCTGGGTAGCTACTATAAATACCATTATTTGGCTGCCAGCATGTGGCTACTAGTTGGAGGCTATCAGATCTGGAACCTGCGCAATGTCCCAATTGGGGACTTCGCCAATTATTACTATGCCAGTCAGGCCTTGTTGGAAGGCGAAGTCGAGGAGGCTCAATTGTATGAACCTTATAGTTTCAATCTATGGGTAAATCAACGGAGTCCCGAGACTGTTTTTGTTAACTACGCACCCGTTCCACCAGTCAGTGTTTTGGCCTATCTTCCATTTGCGAAGATACTGGACGTGTACCAAGCCAAAATGATATTCAATATTGTTGGCTTAATCTTTTTCGTGGCTGTCTTTTTCTTCGGCATGAGGGAAATGCGGCAAGACGAAAAGTATATGCAAGAGGAGGCATCCTCCCTTGTGGGAAAAGAGCGGCTTTTTCCTGCCCTGCCAACACTAGCCATCCTCCTCATCCCCTTTGTGCTGTGGACTCCACTGCTGAATAATTTCTTTCAAGGTCAGTCCTATCTATACATCGTGAGCTTTCTATGGCTGGGCTATATTTTCTGGAAAAAAGACAAAGGTTATCTAACCACCCTATGCTGGGCTCTAGCAATTTCCCTGAAGATATTCCCAGCGATCGTCCTATTGCTACTGCTAGTCAGAGGGGGCTACCGCATATTCGGGTGGACCATGGCTCTCATCCTTGTCATCTCTGCACTTCCTATACTTGGGACTGGCGCTAGTACAGTCTTGGAATACTACCAACAAATTCTGCCTAGGCTCTTTGCAGGCGAGATTAATGACCCGTTCACCATTTTGTATCAATCACCCCGTGTCTTTATCGATCAACTTCTGATATATGACGGACACCTAAATGATACACCCTTAATCCATATACCGTGGCTCGCCAATCTACTATACTTGGTCTTTCAATGGTGCATATTGGGATTGGTGATTCAATTAATCCATAAAAAAGAAATTCCCACTAGTCTTGCATTTGGGGCAACGATAGTAGCGGGCTTGCTGCTAAGTGGATATGGCTCCAACTACAGTATGCTGTTACTATTCTTCCCGGCAGTAGCCATTTTAAGTACTGACCAAATTCAGAAGCCTTGGCACTGGATCATGGGCCTAGCTCTGCTTTTCCTTGCCAGTAATATTCCGATCTACAAGCTAGAAGAATGGCCCTTTCTATTCCAGTTTCCAAGAATGTATGCCCTGCTTATTGTATTCATTGGAATGTATGTCCTGCTTAGGCCAAAACCGCAGCCCAAAATATGGCTCCTGATCGGTGGACTGTTGATATTGAAATGGGGCTGGAGTGGAACACCGCAAAACCACTTGACAAATTACTACCTTCCAGATGGGCAGTATCCGATCATATTTGATTACGAATCTACTACAGGAGGGTTGTTGTTAAAGCACTACCGAGGGCAGGGGGCCGAAGAAGATTTTCATTCTACTACAGACCGCATTTATGAAGACGCTCAATTATCCATCCAAGATCAACAGATCTATTTTGCTGGGCAAAGACTGACAGCAAACAAGGGGAGAAAGAAAAAACCAATGCGACTTAATGACAATAAAATCATTTACTTGTCAGATGAAGGGCGAGGTGTCGGATTTTATACCCTAAGAAAATTGAGATTGCCATGAGTAAGAGCTGGCTCCATCGACTTTTCTGCCTATTGATACTGGGAATGGTCTTGTTGAATTGCACTTCAGATCGACTCAGACCTCAATTAGAAGGGACGCACAGCATTCAGCTGCGCTGGGTCAAGGCATATGAAGACGAGCGCATCGATCAGGTCCTAATAGGACTGCAGTGGTCGCTCTCTTTCTTGGGGGCTCAACTACCCGAAGAAACCTGGTCAGATGCTGTTCAGTTCCTAGATGAGGAATCTTTCATTCTGGATTTGGGCGAGCTTGGCTTTGCACCTTCCGTTTTGCCCAAGTGGCAAAAGATTCTAGAGCGCTTAAAGGCCAGTGAGGAATACCAAGTAAAAGGTTCTATTGATCTTTCACGTTTCCTGGTGCTAAGCTTACATAGTAGCTGGCACTATTACGAATTGACGCAAGTCCCTGAAAAGCTCAACACCTATCTCGAACAGCAGAACTATAACCCCTCAGATAGCTTCCCCATCTTCAACTCCTCCATTGCCACGGAACCTAGGTTGATCCGCTTCCATACCCAGGGAAATTTAGCAGACCGGTATTTCATTGCCGATGAAGGAGAAGGCATTTTAGATATGGATCAGCCCGTAGATCACTTTGAAATCTTGGATATTATGCCCAATGGTCAACTGCGATTCATGCTGTACGATGATGCAGGAAATTTGGCTCCAGCAGCTCCAGTAGCTACCACTAGAGCAGGTAAGCCTAGTAAATGCTTATGGTGCCACGAGGTAGTGGTTCAGCCCCTTTTCCAGTCCACCCCCGATCAAGCCGGATTTTTGACCGGTGAGTATTTTCAAGCCGTGGTGGACTCCACCAATCGATTGTTAGATGCCTATCGCTCTACCTTACCCACTGCACTAGATCACACCGAAAAACAGGCGCACACGCAGAGTGAGCTCTTATATATAGCTTTCATGGAACCTTCTCTGGAACGGGTAGCTCGGGAGTGGAATCTTTCCCTAGAAGCCACGCAGGAAATCTTAAAAGATCTTCCTACCCATCAATTCGATGAATTCCCTTTTCTAGGAGAGTTGTATTACAGGAATTGGATTGATTCATTGGCCCCCTATCGTAGCGAACGGTCACCAGATAGTGTACGAGAGCCCGGCTGGGAGCCTAACTTTTTTCGGTAGCCTTTTTGGTCTCCACCACTTCCGAAGTCTTAAAGACTTCGGAAGTGGTGGAGGAAAAGCGCTCCAAGCGCTCCTGATAAGCCTGCAAAATCCGATGCTGATAATCATTCGGATGGTACTTCGATTCACCGTTAGTAGCTCTTAGGTCTTTTTCAAATTGATCCATCTGATAGCCTTGCCTGCGAAATTTTTCTCGCCACCAACTAACCGTAGAACGTCTGATTCTTTGATTGATGCGTCGACCCCACCTACCACCAAAGAGAAACTCCAGTACCTGTTTTACCCAACCTACTCTTTCTTGCAAATCTGTAGTCAGCTTCTCCTGGGGATCTGTATTGGGGAAGAATTTAGCCGCCCATTTGTTTTTCGTAAAGAAAGTTCTAAAGCATGCCTTACCGTACACAGGGATAATGGAAATACTTTCAAAAGCAGTATACAGATTCTTATCTTTTAACTCCAGTTCTTCTTGGTCCAGGAAGTAGTTCATACAAAAATCATGCTGTCTCCCCACCAGAAAGGTGAGCTTCTTAAACATGTGTAAGAATGACCTACAAATCCAAAGTCGATCGGCTGCCGTGATGATGAAGAAATCAATATCAGCCGCTTCATCCGCAGCGTACTTAGAGAGTGAACCAGAGATCGCCACTCCCCGCACAAAAGGAAATTGACTGATCAGCGCAGCATTTCGATGGGCTTTCAGCATTAGCTCCGTAGAGAGTTGGAATTTCTTTTGCCTCAGCATCGCTAAGCGAGGGCTTTCGCGTACGGCGTAGTAGTCTCCTGTTAGCTGGAGTTGTCCTTCAGCAACCAATCCTTCCAGGGCTTTTTGAATGGTAGGTCGTTGTGTTGGGATCTGACAAAACTGAAATATCTCCTCTGCCTTCAATGGAAACGAGAAGATATCGAAGTATAGAATAGTTTTGACGATCTCATGTTTGAGTTGATTCATCTAGCTTGATTAGTAGGTACTGTAACTCCAATTTGGCGGATCGTGATACTATCTTGATCTCCTCAAGGGGATGTACAAGGTTTTAGCCATAATGCATACATCCAACCAAAGGGACCAATTGTTGATATAATTCAGGTCACATCTAATTCGTCCTTGCAACTTTTCCAAAGTAGTTATCCGCCCTTCATATCCTTCTACCTGTGCCAGACCGGTAATTCCAGGTAAAACCTTCAATCGATCAAAATATTGACGGCCAAGCACCTTGCTAAAGTTACGATGATCGCTTAACATATGGGGTCTAGGACCAACAATACTCATTTCCCCTTTTAAAACATTGATAAATTGCGGTAACTCATCCAACTTTTTATTCCGCAAAAACTGGGACCAACTACCGATTTCACGCTTGGGGTCCATTGGAATAGTACGCAATTTGTAACAGTTGAAAATGCGATGTTCGAATCCTACCCTTCTCTGTACAAAGAAGACGGGATAGTTCCCCATCCAAACATTGACTACCGCCAGCAGCGGCAAAAGCCAACTCAAGACGAAAAGCAATACAACGGATGCTACCATGATATCTAGCATGCGTTTGATCAATCGGTACCGAGGAGAAAGTTGATTGGGCGTAATCGAGGTGAGTCTTTTTCGGGCCGTAGCATCGACCGGGAAGGGCAAAGTATCTGCCCTTAACGTTCTAGCTGCCGGGTTTTCATGTAAAGGGTTTCTGAGGAGCTTCATGTTCTGAGATAATTTGAAAAATTGATACAAACAGGGCGAAAAAAACAACTCCATGCTGCCTAGCCAACAAACTTTCAATCATAGAGAAAGCCAGCACAGCTATGTTGAAATACAAAATAGGGTGGTTCCAATCCCACTTCCACTTTCGCCAACCCACACCGAGTAAAAGTAGCCAACTTATAGAACCAAGTATGCCCAATTGCACCCAGGTCTCTACGAATTGGTTGTGGAAGTTATACCCTAGATATCCTTGATCGCCCAAAGCGGGATTACCATGATATACATTGTGTTCAATAATCGTCGCATCCAACAGATCTTGCGAATCCCCCACTCCTACACCTGCTAAGTATGCCTTTTCCTCCGTCATGATCTCGCCTGCAAACCGCCACAGTAGTAACCTAATGGTCAAGCCATTAAAAGGAGTATCATATTCGAACTGATCTTGTTGCAATACCTCAAATTGAGAATGCAGTAACTGATCAAATCGATCTCTGATCTGACTAAAGAATAGCACACCGCCTAGGAAGGATATCACAACGAAGACACCCAATACGCGCATGCGCTTCGACACTATCTTTGCATAATTTAGAAATGCTAAACGCGATAAATACAGTAGGGTTAGAACAATGAATAGTCGCGAGGATAAAAGCACTAAGCCCATTAAAAGACTAAATATCACAAAAATCTGCAAACGGATATTAGCCAAAGGTTTGTACTTGATCCTTATGAGGTAATGACCAAAAACTAATCCTGAGAAAGTGAAAAATGAAAAATAAATGGCGTTTAGCTCATCCAGGGGCCAGCTAAATGCGTGATAAAATAAAAAACTGGCTTTGCCTGTCTGAAAGTAGTTACGGAGAGCTAAAAGTAAACAAAACCAGATGGAAATGCAACACCCTAAGACGAGACTATACAAGCATTGCCGAAAGCCGACAAAATCTATATCTCGATCAAGGCCGATCAAAACGGGAAGAACAAATAGCGCCGCTTTCTTTTCTAAACTGAACAAAGCAGTGGCTTCGTTAGCTGACCACAAGACGCTACTAGCATGCAAGGCAATGAACAGAAGGAAGACCCAGAGCCAACGAAATTTCCGCAATCCCTTAACCCGCTGCCATAAATGGGGTTGCAATAGCACAGCTACAGCATATAGAATAATCACCAGCACATTCAAGCGTTTGGAAAAGAGCAAACTCACCGGCAGCAGTACCAGCAGCCATTGGCTGAGGCTTCGTGTCTTGATGGTTAAAGGTGACATAGAAGGTGTTTAAAGATGAGTGGCTGTAATCAGGTCTTGTCAAGCAGATATAAAAAAAGTTCTTCGTAGGAATCCACAATTCCCTCCCACCGATAATCACTGAGGATGCGCTTTTTATTCTGCTGTACCCAATCCGAATGATTTTGCTCCTCGATCTCGTCCAAAAGTCGACTAATCGCAGAACTATCCAAAAAGTAATGCGCGTTTTCAGCCAAAACTGATCGATTAAAGACATTATCGTGGGCGCATATAGGCACTTCACAAGTCATGGCTTCCAATAAGGAAGGGTTGGTTCCCCCCACCGAATGACCATGAAAGTAAAGCTTGGCATGAGACCTAAGGCTATTCAATTGCTCAAAATCATAGATTCCGCCCAAGAATCGAATCTGATCGCTGGGATACTTGGACTGAAGGTATTCTCCGTAGGCTTGCTTTGGATTTCCGACAATAACAAGTGGACCTTGGTATTTACTATTTAGCACACCTTGGATAATTTCTTCTAGGTGATTTTCTGGAACAAAACGAGCAATGGCAAGGAGATAGTTGCTTGCTTGTAAACCATATTGCCCTAAGTCTTCGATCTTGGCAGAAATATCCAATTGCGCTCCGTAGGGAATAAATACGGAAGGCTTTTGGTAGGTCTTTTCTAGATAATCTTGAATAGCCATGGAATCCGCGATCAAGGCATCTGCACGTAAGGCAGCGGTCCTTTCCATTCGGCGCAGGAACTGCTGGACCCGTTTGGAGTACTTAGACCTTTTCCACTCCAAACCATCCATATGCATGACCTGGATCATCTGCTTTGGCCACCAAGGATGCCAGATGGCACTGCTGGTGTATCCGAGCTGAAATAAGATATCGAAAGGGCGAGATCGAGCATCTCGAAGGCAATTGAAATCATAGATGAATTGGCCGAAACTACCCAGTTTATCCTCTGGATCGGAGCAACGTATCAGGTGGACGCCCTCGTAGGTGTCTTCCTGAAAGGGATGAAGAGAGGAATTGTAGACCCATACCTCATGGCCTCGCTGAATTAAACCTACTGATAGATATTGAGCAAATTGCTCGTAGCCGCCATAGCGGTTAGGTATTCCGCGCGAGCCTAAAATGCCCAGGCGAATTTTTTTCTTTTGCCTCACTAGCAAGCGATTAAGATTGAGAAACTGTTATATATCGCTAGAACTGAGATTTTTTAAAAAGTATCGAGCTATCAGCCACAAAAGAGGCGGTAATCCAGCACTTATAATCAATGCCAGATAAGGATATTCGATGCCCGAGTATCCAATGTAAGCAAAAACAAACCCTAGCGGGACGGATCCGCAGATCAAGCCGACTAGAAAAGGGCGCCACTTCATCTGATTTAAGCCGGCCATGCAAGCAATCAATTCTGGCAAAACGGGAAGCCATCTAGAGATAGCTACAATCCAACTACCGTTCTTCGCATATTGCTTCTCTCCCTTGGCTAGGCCTTCCTCTCCCAAAATCCATACCGCAGCTTTACGCCCTAATCCACGACATAAAGCAAAAGCCAATACGCCTGCTGCTATTCCCCCTAAAGTTGCCAAGAGGCCACCCACAAATGGACCGTAGATATACCCCAAGGCTGACATGATTACGGTACCGGGAAGCGGCAAAAACAAATCTGCCAACAATAGCAGTATCGCCACTGCCCATGCCCATTGCCCATAATTCTGAAGCCATTCAATAGCCTTGCCTTCGCTGAAGAAATCCATAAACCAATCACCCCAAATAATGAAGGGTACAATGATCAAAGTTGCTATCAGTAGGTAGGCCAGCCAGGTGCGCATAGTAAGAAAATCAATGAAGTTGGTCAATTTGCCGCATATTAAAGCAATTATTCAAATAATGACTTATTTTTCGAACAAAAAGTCCGCAAGCTATGCCAAAACCTCAAGCTGCAACCATAGATCCCGATCATCTGCCTGCCCTAGCTGCTGAAGTCATTAAGCAAGCCAAATTTCCCATGCTCGCCACCATGGATGGGGATCAGCCGCGCCTTCGCCCCGTTTCTCCGGTTAAAGTAGATGGATTCACTATTTACATTGCCAATCTTCGCTCTTATCAGAAAACCGCCCAGATTGCAGCCAACCCGAAAGTAGAGTTGTGCTATATGGATGGAGAGCATAATCAGGTTCGAATCACCGGTTTGGCGGAAGTCTTATCGGATCGCCCGTTGTTGGAAGACATCTGGCGAAAAAACCGTTTGTTAGAACACTACCTTGGCTCTATTGACAATCCACAACTGATCGTATATAAAGTGGTGCCAAATCGAGTGACTTACATGCAAGAATGGGCGTTGGACTACTGGGAAGTACCTGTAGAATAAGGTATGCTACTTTCCATTGTTATACCTGCTTATAATGAAGTGGAAATTCTCCCGAATACCATTGCTAATATCCAAAAGGCTTTGGTCAATAGCGCTTGGTCAGATCAATCATGGGAAATCATTCTTTGCGACAACAACTCCACGGATGGTACGCAACAGATAGCGCAACAGTTGGGCGTTCAAGAGGTTTGGGAGGCGGAACAGCAGATTAGCAAAGCTCGGAATACAGGTGCTCAGCAAGCCAAAGGTAAATGGCTCCTCTTCATCGATGCGGACACCTACCCCTCCCCTGCCCTAATGAATGATCTCTGGAACACGATCGATACCGGTAGCTTCTTAGGAATTGGAACCACAATCAAGGTAGAAGGAGGTTCAAAATGGAATCAATTGCGAATGGAGCGCCTAAATCCACTCATGCGTTGGCTCAATTGGTGTGGGGGCGCCTTTATTTTATGCGAAAAGAAGGCCTTTGAAGAGATCGGAGGCTTTAGCACTGACCTGTATGCCCTCGAAGAAATAGAATTCATTATTCGACTTCGGAGATATGTTCGCAAGGTAGGTAAGAAATTCACCGTTCTTCATCGACACCCAGCCATCACTTCAGGAAGAAAAGGAGAAAATAATTTGAGGGCCTTCTACCGAGCAGCGGCATCTACTACCCTTTCTATATGCTGGCTGCTACTGTTTCTACTCCTTCCAAAGTCATTACGAATCAAAGGCAATCCCAAGCACCTTGGTTTTTGGTATAATCAGAGAAAGACGGAGAAGTAATCGAGATTAATTGAATCCCAATCGCACCAAGGAGTCAAGCAAGTATAAATACGTGTTTTGCCATAAAAGTATACATAGGTATTTTTTCAACTATGAAAAACTGTATCTTTAGTTAAACAGTTCTGCAAAGTTGGCAAGTGGATTTGTCTATGCCATCCGCATTAGACGAATCGCCCAAATATCCACGCCTAAACCCTGACACAATGGACAAGAACACTCCAACCGATTTTCATCCCCTCGACACCTTCGAGCATGTCGTAGTGCTTATGTTAGAGAATCGTTCCTTTGACAACTTGCTTGGATTTCTGTATGAAGATGAAAGATTCAAGATTCCTGAGGGCAAGACTTTTGCTGGTTTAAATGATCCCAACTGTTATGCCGATGTCCCTTCCTACGCAAAAGGTCACACTAAAAACGATAGGCTGAAGCCAATCCCTGTCCAAAACAATGATTTCTCCCAACCCTTCCCTGATCCCGGAGAAGTTTATCAGCATGTGAATACCCAGCTCTACAATACGATTATCCCTAATAGCAACAAAGGGATTGATCAGACTCAAATGACCAAGCCCTACAATCTACCGGACCATAATAGTTTACCACCAGAGAAGAAAAGGATGCGCGGAGCGGTAAAGGATTACATTAATACTCTACAAGGGCTTTGGTATTCCAAAATCGGCTCTAAACCTTGGTGGCGTCGGATCTTTATGTGGAAGAAAAAGCGACAATACGGTGCCTACAAAAACCCAGGCATTGATCAGTACGGCGTGATCATGCAATGCTTTTCCCCGAAGCAAGTCCCCGTCCTAAGTACCTTGGCTTGTGAGTTTGCGGTTTTTGATCATTGGTTTTGTTCAGTCCCAAGTCAAACCTGGTGCAACCGAGCCTTTTGGCATGCTGGGACTTCCGGTGGGCAAGTGGTCAACCCTACCGATGAGGCTACGGATCAGATTTGGCATGATTTCAAGATATGGAGAGAACAGGTCTGGTCACAACCAACCTTATTCGACCGGATGAAAGAGTGTGGTGTTTCTCATCATGTTTACGCTAGTCCATTGATCGCCTTAACGCAACTCGTTCATGGTTTTAAGCATAACCTAAAGGTCGTTTCTAATGAGTTTGACCTAATAGAATTCAGTCGAGATATTAATGGAGAAAGTGATCGAGGATTCGCTAAGTATTCCTTTATAGAACCTAAGTTTTTTGGAAAACACAATGATCAACATCCTTCCTCAGTAGGTTCTGGATGGTATGTGGATGATGGAAAAACCAGAGAAGGCACCGTACGCTTAGGAGAAGAACTCATCCGGCTGGTCTACAATATCATCAAGGATAGTCCACATCGAGATGATACCTTACTTATCATCACCCATGATGAGCATGGAGGATGCTATGATCATGTTTATCCTAAAAAGGCCGTACCGCCGGATTTCCCAAAACCTGGACAGAAAGGCTTTGGTTTCGACCGATTGGGAATCCGAGTTCCGATGGTCATGGTCTCTTCTCACATTCCAAAAAACACTATCGTCAATGAGCATTTTGATCACACCTCCTTCATCAAAACGATGTGTGAAAAATGGAAGATGGAAGGTTTGCAAAAAAGAGACAAGTCGGATAAAACGAAAACTTTTAAGCATATCTTTTCCCGTACCAAACGCACCCATTGGCCGGAACTGCCAGAAGTTTCCCCTCCTATCATAGAGGGTGAAGACGAGGACTATCACCAAGATCCGCTCAATGAGTTACAGCGTACGATGCTGATGGCGGCTACCAAAATTGCGCGCGAGAATGCAGAGACTAGAAAGCAGGAGATTCGCGAGGTAAATCTCGACAAAATGGATACGGTAAAGGAAGCTATGGATTATTTGGCAGAAATCAGGCCCCTATTGGAATCTGACTAAGCTAGCTAGCAGCTATTTCCTCTCCAAACATAATCCGATGTCCATCTATGGTACGAATGGCAAATTCGCGCTGTCCCCAAGGTTTATCCGCGAGTTTGCTGATGATGTCGATCTCTTTGGCTTGAAATTCGGTATAAAGGGCATCGATGTTTTCCAAATCGATATAGGCAAAGTAAGAATGATTTCTGGTTTCGAAGGCGGAGCGGTCATCTGGGCATTCCCCTAGCATCACCATAAAGCTTTCTCGCCGAAGGAAGTGCCAACCATCACCAGCCCACCAGGTAGTAAAGCCTAATTGATGTTGGTAGTAATCGGCAGATTTCTGCAAATCCTTTACCGCTAAGACGTATCGGTTTCCTTTGATTTTGGCTTCCATGGGCTGGTTGATTTTATTGACGATTGAACTGCGGGAATATAGGTAGGAAGACCAATACCCAAATCAGGTATTCATATATATTGGTCAAGTAACTTCCAGTAAACTGATAAATAAAGATAAAGGCGAACAAGATCATTCGATAATAATTGTTGTACACCTTCGTGTAAAAGAAGAGACCGATTTCGGCTAAGAGTCGCCCACTGAGACCGAGCAAGCCAAAGCTAGCCAAAGTTTCCGCACTAGCATTGGGAATCCGCACCAGATCTCGCCATTCTCCCTCATAGTTGTAATATTCTACAATGATCGGCTGACCCACAATCTTAATCTGCCCCCATCCTGCGCCCCAATAGATATCAGTGTGTTCTAAGATCTTCCAAGCAAGCATGAAGGCCTCCCAGGTTCTACCGTTAGCCGAACTATCATGCCCTGCAAATATTTTCCCGACTCGATCCACCACTGGATTAAAAGGGAAAAACTCCCACATTATGAAACCTCCAAGTGCCGCTAATCCTAGCAAATACAAGCTCGCAAAAAAAATTCTCTTGCGCCGCAACAGACTTCCTGCATTTAACAGAAATACCACCAGGATAGCCATCACCATTCCCCCCAGGACTCCAAAAGACAGAGACAGCAATAGCGCAAAGCACAACAAGACCAAAGCCATCAAATGCTTATTGTCCGTACTAAACACAAAGGCAGTGAAGTAATACAGCACCACTGGAGCCAACAGCAAACTATAGAAAGAGGGCTCGTATACGAGCAGGCGCAAGCGAGGGAAAGCGGGTATAGCCGGGTGGATTGGAACATCATACCAGAGAACTTCACTGCTTAAGGGCAGGAATAAACCGACAATAGCCAAAAGCACAAAAAAAGTGTTATACAAGGTAATCTGTCTGAAATAACCGGAAAGCCGTTCATGTTCTTTTCGAAGAAAATGGTATACCCATAAGCCAAAGACAAAGGCACTAGAAAACAGAATATAGGATTTCAGATAGGCTCCTGTATCCACTCCAGTACGAAAATGTTGGTAGGTAAACACAATGCTTAATAGCAGGTATACCAGAAAAGGGCGCCACACGTGCTGTTTGAGCAATAGGACAACAAAAAGCGGACTTAACAGGGTGGTATACAGCAGACCAGCTGGCAACAAAAAGATATTAAAGAAAAAGAGGCCAATGACCAGTAGGATCTCTGGAGAGAAGGGTGCACTTGGCTTTGAAATGGGATTTTGCGATGCTGAATTGATCGGGTTTTCCAAAGAAATCGCTTAGTGATTAAGAGTATAGAATTGGACTTCCGCTAGACACGAAGTTAACAAGTGCATCGGTTTACCCGCAACTATTATGAAATATATTTATGTTTACAGCCTGATAAAAGCCTTATGACAACTCCCAATTCTACAAATGATCAATTAAGCTGGCAAGACCTACAGCAACACGCCCTTTGGTGGGTTAAGCTAGCAGCCAATACCATCTCCTTTTTCTGGCGGGTGCTGTGGAAGCACTGGTTCCTAAGCTTTGGCTTCATTGCTCTTTTCACTGGGCTTCAACTTTTCAGCTTGTACCAGCAGTCGAAAAGTTATGAAATGACATCGACCTTCGTCTATGGCGATTTACATCCCAAGATCTTTGGAGATATGATTGCCAAGGTCAATGCTCTACTCAATAATCAAGAAACCGAACAGGTAGCTAACTTGCTGCAACTTGAGTCATCGCAGGTCAAGAATATCAGTTCCATTAAAGTGTCAGATAGTCGTGGAAAATCTCTGGAGAGCAATTATACCATGCATAAGGAACCGATGATCATTACCGTCAAAATGCAAAGCCCAATCCCAGGAGATAGCCTTCAGCTCGCCATCAACCACTACCTCAATAGCAACCCCTTTTCTGCCAAACGCTTGGAAATGAAAAAGAGGCTATTACGAGAAGAGCTTGACTTCATTAACACCAAACAGATTACCATTGATTCAGTCCTAAAACGGCTGTATGAAACCCCGACAAGTCCAACAAAAGAATCTGGTGCAGTAACCATAGAAAATAGTGAGGGTAAAAATGCCTACGAACTACTTCGCTTCTCCCGGGAACTTGTACAACGAAAAACAGACATAGAAAATAGTCTGGTTCAAGTGGACAATGTATTTGCGATCGACAATTTCATTGTTCTCCCAAGTGCGCGCTTTGGTATCGGTGGTATTTTAAAGAGCTTGATTATTGGTGGCGTGCTTGGACTCCTCCTTGCTGCAGCGATCGTCTTCTGGAGAGAATATCTGAGTCGTTGGATCAGCCAGATGGATCAGCAATAGCATGAAAGAAATACGGGACTCCTCCTCCGACCAACCACTGCTGGCACGACTTTGGTCGGCTCGGCTCACCTTCTTTAACTTTTTCTCGCTGGGTTTACTAAAGGCCACCGATGCCTTAATCCTGCTTTTTCTTATTCCCATTATCATTGACCGAGTAGGCATTGCACATTTCGGACTGATTGCCTTTGTGGGCGTATGGCTAAACTATGGGCGAGCCATTGTGGATTACGGATTCAATATTTCCGGCGTACGGCAGATTGCCTTGATTGGAGAAGATAAGCAAGCCTTGTCTCGTTTGTTTTTTCAAGTGCTATATAGCAAGACGGTAATTGCTACCTTGTTTATTTTGAGCCTATTGGTGTTGGTACAGGTGATTCCCTTTCTAGGAGAAAAGAAGGTCGTTTTTCAATGGGGACTTTGGATGATAGCTGGACAGGTTTTTTTCACCGACTGGTTCTTCATTGGCTTGCAAAAGTCCTACCTCCTTGCCCTGGCTAACCTGCTGATTAAGACGTTGTACGCCATCTTGATTTTCTGGGGAGTCCAGGGAGAGGCTGACTATATCTATGTGCTGGCCTATCAGGGCATAGCCGCTACTTTTGTCGGCATCTTCGTTATCATTTACATCGTGTTTCGATTCAAACTCAGTATTCAAGCGCCTAACTGGAGCGCCATATTGGGTTACTTGAAAACGGATTTTCAGCTCTTAGGGAGTAATCTAGCGGCTGAGTTCAATTCCTCTTATAGTTTATTGATTCTGAATATTGTTTGGGGAGATGTACTAACCGGCTATTTCAATGTTATGTATCGACTATTACAGCCGATCCGATTTCTATTGGTCATCTTTTCGCAAACCATATTTCCAATCGTCTGCGAAAAGACCAAGGAGGGCTGGGAAGCGCTGCAAATATATCTCCGGAATGCCTATCTCCTATTCTTAGGAGCACCAATACTAGCGGTGATCTTGTTGGCCTTATGTGCAGAACCTATCTTTCTGTATTTCGCTGGGGATGTTAATGAAGAACTCTTGTATAGTTTACGGCTCTACTTAATCGTTCCATTGGTGACCTTACTCAACATACCGGCCTATCAAATCCTATTGGCCTATGATTTAAAAACAGCTTACGTCATGGTCCTCTTGTCGGGACTGGCGGTTAATTTGATTCTGGCCTATGTCTTGACAATAGAATATCAACTCAATGGATTAATCACCGCACTGCTAGTGGTAGAATCCTGGGTGACGATTGGCTTATATCTAATGTTGAACAAACATCGAAATCTCATCTCTCAGCATGGCTAATGCATTGCCAAAGATCTACGTCCAAATCCTGAACTATCAAGCTTGGGAAGACACCATCCAGTGTGTTCAGCACTTCTTAGCGCAAAAGCAGGTGGATCTTCGAATCTTGGTGATCGACAATGCTTCTCCCGATGGTTCATACGAAAAACTGGAAGCTGCTTTCAAGATGCATCCCCAAGTCGAGTTGCTCCAAACAGGTGAAAATGGAGGCTATGCCAAAGGGAATAATGTTGGTTTGGCATTCCTACGAGATAAGTCCTTTGATTACTTGCTCATCTCCAATAATGATGTTCGGGTAGAAGATCCAACCCTACTGAATACGCTGATTGCACAGTATGAAGTACTACCTAATATCGCCTGCTTGGCCCCGGCCATGTTTGTTGACGGGCAAGAAGATCAAAAGCATCAAGCCTGGCGCCTTCCGCGCTTTAGAGATGAGGTGATGGCTTCTCTCCGAATACTCTATTTTATTGGAAAACGTACGATCCAAACCAGCCGATATCAGTTTCCTGCCTCAGCAATGGGTCCACAAAAGGTGGATTGCCTGAGTGGTTCTTTCTTTCTAGGGAAAAAGGCTGTCTTTGACCAACTGGGCGGCTTTGATGAGCAGACTTTCTTATATGGTGAGGAAACGATTCTGGGGCATAAAATCAAGGAGCTTGGGCTACAAAATTACCTGTGGCGGGCCAAGCACTATCATCATGACCAAGGGGGCACCACCACGCGGCTACATTCTCTCCTACAACTGCAACGTTATTGGCTAAATAGCACGCTTTATTATCAAGCACACTATCGTAAGTTGGCAGGCTGGAAATTGCTAATCTTAAAATTTTTGTACTTTTGCTGGGTACTGGAAACCCTTCTGATTCAAATTTTCCCCAAAAGGACATTACGGAACGATTAGTCTAAGAAATCCCAAAATCGGTCGAGGGTATCCTTTACGATCTATGAGAAATAATACCTTAGCGTTTGATGGAATACCTAAATCATTTTGCGTTGGGTTTCATGATCACAGTCCTCTCTATACTACTACCCGGAATTGTGAACATGACCGCCGTAACATTAAGCATGAAAAGAGGTTTGTACACCTCTTATAGGTTCTCTTTTGGCGCTACCCTAACGATTACCGTTCAAGCTTTTATCGCAATCACTTTTGCTGGCTTCCTAAGTAAAAACCCAGCTATTCTTACCTTTCTAAAGCAAACAGCAGTAGCTATCTTCATCATTCTAGGGGTCATTTTCCTCCTGCTGGCCCGTCATCCAAAAGTTACCAAAAAGACTACCTCTAGCAAAGGCAAACCGATCCTCTTAGGCATCATGGTAGCCTGGATGAACCTCTTGAACATCCCCTATTATTTTACTTTCAGTACTTTCTTCGAGGCGAAAGGATGGATCATCTTGGACGACCCCATCAAGTATAGCTACCTTTCAGGAATAGCCATTGGAGCAATACTGCTACTGATGCTCTATGGCCGCTTTGCACAGTTCATCACCGTTAGCGGCCCACATCTCGCCCGCAACCTCAACTATTTCCTAAGTGGCCTATTTTTCGTCATGGCGATCGTCCAAGCGGTCCAATTGTATGGGCAGGCCTAGATTATTTATCTAAATCCATCTTAATCTGAGCCTGGTAATCCTTGTAAGTGGAGTATCGCTTATTTAGCATCCACATAACCTGGCTAGAAGATTCCTCACCTCCACCACGAATAGCAAAAGGTCGAACGTTATCTTTTTTTGAATTGATGGTAATCGGTGTCTCCTGCCAAGTTTCACCCCCATCCGAGCTCTCTGCTTTGAATATCTCAAATACATCGCCAACTGGTTTGGAATAATAGACGATGTTTGTCTGCTCGTGATCCAGATATACACCCCCAGAATAATGAGGTTCTGGCTCTCGCATACTTTTATCCTTTTTATACCGGGGAAACCAAGATCCGGCCTCCGTTATCTTATGGTTTTCCCAAGTCTGCCCATTCCAATGTGCATACCAATACTCATGCTCCGACTCGGCTGGCAAGCGAGAATAGACGATATGAGGTGTTCCCTCCTCCGAAACAGCAACATCCCAAATCCATGCCCGTACCCCATTGGCATTTTCCTTAAAAAAGGTAGGTGCATCGTACACCAAATCACAATCTTCATGTTCTAAAGGCAATTTGTCGATAGCGCCCAATTGCCGCCCATCCGCACTATAAAATTTACCCGCTCGATACTTCACATAGTAAATACTATTTAGCGGTTCATTTCTAGGATGCCCATCGGTAAAGGCAAAGTGAATTTCATCTTTGCCATTGCTGGCGATCTTCACATAGGGTCTTTTATGGGTAAATTGAGATGACTTGATTAAGGTAAAAACCTTCGACCAAGTTTTACCACGATCATCGGTATAGCAGAAGGTAGGCTTCCAGTCTCCGCCTCTCCAAAAGATGTAGATCCGGTTATTTTCCTCGGATAGTATCACGGGATTGTTGTAGCAAAACGCCCTGGGTCCGGCAGCATTCTGCGTTATTCGTTGTAAATCTTCCCAGGCGGTAATATCCTCTGGATTTTTAGTAATAGCGTAGGATATGGCAGGTTCTTTTTCGCCGCGACCTCGTGTAGAGTGTGCAGAGAAAAACACCATTAGCCTTCGATCTGGCAGCAAGATAAGCGCTGGGTTGGCATGATCGTCCTGATTAAACTGGGGATACAAGGTAACTTCCTGCGAGTCCCCCGTTTTTTCATCATAACTACCGACCATAATACTGCCATCCGTCGTAACCCAACCGGCATAGACCTTTTGATTCAGTGAAACGGCTCTTGGATCGGAGAACCAGCACCAGGCTCCATCTTTACTGATGCTATGATAACGTTTGGATGGCTTTGCGCTCTGTGAATGGCCAACTAGGACAGTGGCCAACATCAGGCTAAGAACTACTCCTAATTTTTTCATGATAAGTATTGCTTGTTTGTGTTGGTTAAAGTAGTGTAACACTACCTGTATCGTTTATGTGACTGAACTTACCTTAATACCAAGTTCAATACATCAGCAAATTTCTGATTTTCATTTTGAAATCCCCGGCACTTCTCTAAATTTGAATTTCAAAACAAATCGAATACCATGCAACTAGGTTTTGTATCAGCGATACTCCCTGATTTAGGTTTAGAAGCCGTATTGGCCGAGGCAGCCCAAATAGGTTATGATTGTGTTGAGGTTATGTGTTGGCCGAAAGGAAAGGCGGAAAGGCGCTATGCCGGCGTTACGCACATCGACGTAACCGATTTCACCGCGGCTGATGCAGCAGAAGTTCACGCCCTCACGGACAAATACAAGGTGAACATTAGCGCGCTGGGGTATTATCCAAATCCACTAGACCCCGATGAAAAGGCAGCTGCCGTTTACATTAGTCATATCAAAAAGGTTATTGACGCAGCCCAGACCTTAGGTTTAAGCACCATTAATACCTTTGTAGGCAGAGATTTCCGTTTATCCGTCGATGATAACTGGCCTCGTTTCCTCAAAGTATGGACTGACATTATCACTTATGCTGAATCTAAGGGCATTCGAGTGGGGATCGAAAATTGCCCCATGCTGTTCACCTACGATGAATGGCCAGGTGGCAAAAACTTAGCCACAACTCCTAGTATTTGGCGAAGAATGTTCAGTGAGATTGACAGTGATAGTTTTGGTTTGAATTATGACCCTTCTCATATGATTTGGCAGCACATGGATTACCTAGCGCCCATCAGAGATTTTGCCCATAAATTTTTCCATGTACACGCTAAGGATGTTAGAGTGGATCGGCATCTCCTCAATGAAGTAGGCATCATGGCTCCTCCCAACGAGTGGCACTCGCCGAAATTACCCGGCTTGGGTGAGGTAGATTGGGGGAAGTTCTTTTCGACCCTTACCAGTGCGGGATATGATGGCCCTGTTTGTGTGGAGGTAGAAGATCGAGCCTATGAAGGGAGTGAGGAAAAAAGAAAGGCTTCGCTGGTGCAAAGCCATTCTTATTTGAGGCAATTTGTGCCAAGCGTGTAAGGTGTAAAACTGATTTGCACTTCATCATGTACGTTTTTCAGGATCTAGTGCTTATTTGAAAGTAGATATTGCCACTTTTTGGAGCGGGTTGCCGGCAAAAAATTGTTTGACGGAGGAGTTTTTTTTGCCAAGAATTTTGCTTCCTTTTTTTC
>CAJXPD010000176.1 GCA_913057785.1 uncultured Lewinella sp.
CAGAAAAGTCGCAGCAGAAAAACAGGAGAATCTATCGTCACACTACTTATCCTCCACCGCACGCCTCCGAATTCATCCCACACCACTCAAAATTCAACATCCATGGCAATAAGTGATCTACTTGGCCGCTGGCTGCAGGTTGGTGAACATAAAATAGCACCACCCGACCATCCCTTTTATCAGCAATTTATCCGACCCCTGGTCAGGACTATGAAGCAAGAGCGCTTTTCTTACTATTATCGCCCTTTCAAGTGGTCAGGCGATCCGATCTATGAGCAGTTGAAGAAAGAAGATCCTGCCACTAAGAAAAGTATGGTCTTTTGGTTAGTGAAGGATATTCGGTTCTTGAATAAGCAAAGACGAAAAAATAAGAGTTTAGCGAGCAATCATCCCATTTCTCTAAGGCAAGCAGTGGAGGAGGAATTGCTGAAGCTTTTATTGAAGGCCAGTTTGCCGTTTAGCCTAGCAGAAATTGTGGACTTGTTTACTCAGTTTAAGAAGAAAGAAAACCACTATGGGGTTCGAATGGAAGAATGGCCGATGGGATGGGCATGTAAGCAGTTGGAACGGGCGGTAAAGCGCGAGGCCATGCCAGACGAACACATCGAGTTTTTCACCTCTTTTATTTCTCAACCTGCATTTCTAAATCCGCGTTCTTCTTATTACTATGGCTCAGACCTGAAGAAGGTAAAAGCCAATATAGAGAAGGTACTGCATGAAGCTGCGGGATATGAAGCAACTGTTCCTCCTGTTTGTCTTTCTGAGGAGGATCCGTTTGGGAAGTTCATCAATGAAAAAATCGCTGGTTTACCACTAGAGAAGAAAAATGCCTTCTATCGCTTGCTAGATCTGGTGCGGGACGTGAACGGGGGAAAACCTGGGCGCAAATTTGAAAAACAAAGTCAAGCCATTATTGACGAAATTGGAAAACGAGCCTATCGCAAATGGCTGAAGGAAAGCCTGCAATTTTTGGTAGATCTGAAGGAGTCCAGTCAAGAACATTCCTATCCACATGGCATCCGAATCTATACTTATACCACGACTACCTACTTATACGACAGCAACAATGCGGTAGCAAAGGGATTAGTTTGGACCATGCTCCCAGTACAAGATAAGGCGGGCTTGCAGCTTATTCAACAATTGGCAGTTCGTGCTTTCAAAAAGATTCCGCAGGTAGGTGCGGCAGCTACGGCGGTTGGCAATGCTTGTTTTTATGTGCTGTCTCATGCTAAAGGATTGGAGGGGCTAGCTCTATTGTCCCGCCTACGTGTCCAGATCAAGCAAAACAGTGCTAAAAAGCTTATCGATAAATACCTTGATCAACAATCTGAAGCTAGAGGCACGACTCGCCAAGAGCTGGAGGAAATGGCTATTAACGATTACGGACTAACCGATGGGGAACAGGTTTTTGATTTTGAAGATTATCAGCTGAAATTATCTATTACGGGAGTTGGTAAAACGCAATTGGCCTGGATTAAACCAGACGGGAAATTCCAGAAAAGTGTGCCGGCCTTTGTTAAGCAGCAGGCGAGATGGAAGAAAAAACTTCAGCAGGTAAAAGCTACCAATAAAGGTATTCAACAGGCGATTAGTTTGGAACGAGACAAGCTGGATCGCAGCTATCTGGAAAATCGAAGCTGGACCTTCGCCCGGTTTCAAGAGCTATTTATTGAGCATGGACTTTTATCCTATTTGGGAAAACGCCTGGTATGGACCTTTGAACGAGCAGATGGCGCTGTTAATGCCATTTGGCGGGAGGGCCAATGGTGGGACGCTGCTGGAGAGTCGTTAGAGGGCATGGAAGCAAGTACAGCTGTAAGACTTTGGCATCCAGTTTTTAGTTCAACTCAAGAAATCCAGCAATGGAGGGACTATATGCAGACTTGGCAAATTACACAACCGATGAAGCAGGCCTTCCGTGAAATCTACCTATTGACTGAAGCAGAAATCAATACCCGTACTTATAGCAATCGTATGGCGGGGCATCTGATCAAGCAGCATCAGTTCAATGCGCTAGCCAGTACGCGAGATTGGCGTTATACCTTGGTTGGTGCTTGGGACCATGGCACGGACTGTGTGGCTCGTAAGAAGCTACCTAAGTACGAAATGTCAGCTGAGTTTTGGTGTATCGAACTGACCGATAGTGACGACTATACTGATTCTGGAATCTGGTCTTATGTAGGTACCGATCAAGTGCGATTTGTGACCGAGTATGATGAGGTGATTCCATTGGAAGCAGTTCCTCCTCTGGTGCTAACGGAAGTGATGCGAGATGTTGACCTTTTTGTCGGGGTAGGAAGTGTAGGCAATGATCCTGCCTGGCAAGATAATGGCGGACTCCCGCAGTATCGTAACTATTGGCAAGAATACTCTTTCGGAGACTTGCGGGAAACGGCGAAGGTGCGCAAGCAGACCCTGGAGCGGATTCTACCCATGCTTAAGATCAGAGATGTAGCTAGCATCAAAGGAAAGTTCTTGGTAGTAAAAGGCAAGATTAGGACCTACAAGATTCATATCGGCAGCACCAATATTTTGATGGAACCCAATGACCAATATCTGTGTATTGTAGCCGCTCGTGGAAAAGCGACTCAGGCGGAGAAAGTTTTCTTACCCTTCGAAGGAGATAGGGGATTTAGTATCCTATTGAGCAAAGCCTTCTTACTGGCAGAGGATGACAAAATAAGCGATCCAACCATTACCTCACAATTGAGGATCAAACTGCCTTAAGTTCGAGTGTTCAGATACTCAATCACACTTTCATGACCGTCCTTTTCAGCGAATGTAAGGGCGGTCTCCCCGGAATCCATTTTTGCTGCTATATCTGCTCCCGCTTCAACTAAGGCCTCCACGATAGCCAAATTCCCGCGGTGTGCAGCGGAATGCAGTGGAGTTACACCCTGCGTTTGGGTGAGATTTACATCGGCTCCTTTGTCAATCAACCATTTTACCAATTCCAAGTGATTCGCAGCAACAGCTGCATGTATTGGCGCAACCTGAGAGGGATTGGTGGCTGCTTGATTCACGTCCGCTCCCTGATCTGTGAGCCATTTAACTACTTCGAACTGGGCGAAATAAGCCGCCAGACAAAGGGGACTGAAGCCGTCTGGGGCTGCTTGATTCAATAAATCAGCTTGATTAACAATGGCCTCTTTCACACCTTCCAATTGCCCATAGGCTATACTTTCATACAAGTCCATGCTTGGCGTCAACTGCTGGGCTTTGGGCATCACACCTGCTAAGCGATGGTAGGCTATCAATATTAAACCGGAAGGTCCGTTTTCATCCTTTGCAACTAGGACAGTTGGATTAGCTTCCAGGAACTCGATAATCTTCTGTTCGTTACGTTCTTGCAGTAAGTTTTTGAATTGGGTGAATGGCTCGATTGAATTACTCATTAGCTATAGTTTGGTATAGAGGTGATTCAATTTTATTCAGTTCATTACAAGTAGAGTTGCTGGTTATGGTCTTTTCTGTCCTGTGACAAGAGATCGATTCGATTCCATCGCAGGTCTACTTTTTCCCAGTGCTCGGATCCTAAGAATGCTTTAGGTATGCTGGTCAATCGATTGGCTCTCAGGTCAAGCCAACGCAGATTTGGCATATTTAAGAAGGCACTTGGCCAGTTTTGTATTCGGTTGTTTCTCAATTCTAACCTTTCCAACTGCTGTAGCTTTTCTAAGGACTCGGGCAAACTATCAATGCTGTTGTTTTGCAAGTAGAGTTCTTTTAGATTCGACAGTTGTCCAATGCTATTGGGAAGCCTTCGAAGCTGATTATTGTACGCTCTGAATTCCTGCAAACTGGAAAGTTCTCCAATCCAGTCGGGTAAATCAGTAAACTGGTTGTCAGTCACATTGAGGTAGCGCAATTGCTTTAGCGCTTGCATGGAGTCTGGCAAGTGGGAGAGCTGATTGTTACTGAGGTATAGGAATTGCTTGAGGTGTTTCAGATCCCCAATAGAATCAGGTAGGGTTTGCAATTGATTGTGTGCAATATCAAGCGTATGTAAATGCTGCAACTGACCAAGGGCGCTAGGCATCCGAGTCGCTGCCATATCGTGTAGATAGAGCTCCTTCAACTGCTGGAGTTGGGCAATGGCTTCTCCAACATTACCAATAGGATTACTACCTAAAGAAAGTACATCTAACTCTTTTAATTGCCATAAATTATCTGGAACGCGCTCCAGTTGGTTATTGTGTACATATAGTTTTTCTAAGCTCAGATTACCCACTGTTTCAGGGATAGCTGTAAGTCGATTATTATCTAGAGAAAGCGTTCTAAGCGCAACCATAGCTCCTAGTGAAGCCGGTAATTGTTGAAGGTGATTATCATCAGCTAACAGCACTTGTAATTGCTCAAGTTGATCAATTGATTCTGGGAATTCTTGCAGTTGGTTCCCACTGATATCCAGAAATTGCAAGGAGTTAAGCTCGGATAGCCCATCTGGGAAGCTGGTGAGTTGCTGGTATCTAAGGTTAACTGCAATAGGAATCCCGTCTTGTGTATATAGGCCCACTCGCTGGCGATAATCGGTGCCAGCTGTAAAGATATATTTAGGAAGGTCTGATATAGAAGATGGTATCGAATTCATGGCGTGATCCTAATTTAAGGACTTAAACACATTGTCTCTCCACATAATTGATGAACTCCGGTTTTAGCTATGTAAAGAGTGGTTGAGTAGGGGTAGCTTGTCTGCTGCCGAACAGCACGGCACCAAAGTGGTGGCTTGCTAGTCTTTGAGCAGCTTGTCTTTATCACGCTTGAATTTTCGCTTCCGTTGACTATGCTCTTCGATTAGGAAAGAAGCTTCTTTCACCAATTTATCAATAGGAAATTTCAATTGGATTAGCCATTTTTTTGATTGTAGAAATCCCTTTTTTAATAACTGTAGATCGGCCTTCAGATGAAAGTCTTCAGAAAATTGCCGCATAGGAGCTAGGTGTTGCTCCCAGTCCGGTACGTTCGTTTTATTGGCTTTGGCAAACTTGTTGTAAGCTTCGCATTCTGATTCCAGCTTAGTAAAGTTGACTTGCAAGTGGGCTAGGTGTTTCTCGATGCGTTCCAATTCGCGTAAAATTCTACCAAGTGTGTACTTATCTGTCTTTTTCCCCAAACCATACAACTCGATCTGATGTAGACCCGCCAAAATCTCTTCAATTCGAATCAAGTTGTCCTCTGCCTTGGATCGTAGTCCTTCTAGCAGGTAGATAATGCCTTGCTGGATCTCTTCCTTCTGCTCCAAGTCCTTGTAGTTTTGGTCTTGACGGAGGGCTTGTACCTTTTGTGCTGCTTTTACCTTGATGAGGTCCATTAATTTGTGCTGTAATTCCTCTTGTTGGCCAAGTTTTTCCGTGAGGACTTTGCTTTCAAATTGTAACAGCTCGATTTCTTTGTCTACCTTTCTGAGGTCTATTACTGCTTCAAAGTATTCTTGCTTTTCCTTTTCCAGTTTTTCCTCATCCGGGAGCAAGAATAGGCTTCGGATAGCTTGTTCATTGCGTTTCTTTTCGTCCTTGTATTCTTCATACTCCTTTTCCACCTTCTTCTGCAATTTTAGCTGTAACTTCTCTAGTTTTTTGCGCTTGTTGTCTAAGGACCATATGTGCGATTGCACACGATTCAAGTCATTAAGTTGTTGTTTTACGGCGTTTATTTTCTGTTCAAGATCCATGACTTTCTAAATTTTGTAGGCCAACCAACTCAAACTAAAGATAAGTAGCAAGCTGTATAAATGGAAGGACCAGGGTACAGCTATTCTCGTATCCGTACATTCACAGCTTCTAGCATTGGACCATGCAATGAACGCATCTGCAATGGCCAGGTATCCTCCAAGGTACTTCTTTTTTCCGCTCCACCTAAAGGGGATTCCAAAACCTTCGATGCTGTTTCGGATCGCGATATGTTTGCGGCAGTCTCCATTAAGCAGCATAGCCCTGGCGCCGACTACTGATGCTGCTCCGCCGATGCCCAGAAGGATTGGGCCTGCGTCTATATCCCCTGGACCATTGGTGCCTTTCGGATATTCTCGAACACCAAGCAAGCCAAATCGATAACTTAAGAAGTGTGCTCGATACAGGTCGAATTGCTTCCGAGCAAAGGAGGAGTCGATTAGTGGCAAGAAGTTGAGCATCAGACTTTGCGAGGAGCCTCTTGCTCCTCCGGCTTGCCCACCGATGTACTCATGAGGAATCAGGCCAGTTTTTGGGTCAAGGTGTGCCTTGATCTGTGCCAGCCAGGAACCTATGACAGGCTGGTAAATCGGAGGGAATAATTGATCATGCAAGGCCAAGGCAGCTAAGCATAGGATGTTATCAGCTGGCCAGGTTCCGTTAGAGTAGGAGGAGAGATAGGGACGGTTGCTTTCGGTGAAGGTCTTGGCGATCAACTGGCATTTCGCTTTAAAGATCCGGACGTAGACAGAGTCATTGTCAGAATAAGCATCCAATTCTATTGTGCGCCCAATAAGGTAGGATGTCCACCCTTGATAAAAAGCTCCGTAGGGTAGCGGCAACTCAACAGAGAAGGGCTGATGCGCTTCTTCCGAAAGCAAGAATTTTAAAGTGTGTTCCAAGGCCTTGGAGCCGATCTGAAAGTGCTCCTGCGTTTGAGAGGCTTGGCTTAATACATCAGCCCAAGCTAGTCCATGTAAGGCATAGCAGAATATGGCTCCTTCCGGATATATCACTTGCATTTCCTCAGCAGCACCTCCTGCAAGTTGTTCTCCTAGATACTCTAGTTGGGCTATGGTGGCGGAGTTACAGGTCTTGTCGGACGCTATTTGGCAAGGTGGGCTATAGTAAACCTTAGCGTTGAGTAACATTAAAAATAGGACAGGTAGTATCAGAAATGCCTTTAGTAGGCATAATAGGACCTTATTCATCCCGACATATTACCCATTTGATCAAAAAAAATGTTCTTTTAAGCGTTATTTATTGCTAGAGCGCCGTATTTTTTGGAGCTTGAAGTAAAGTAAGTGTTAAGGTCTTCTTTCAACTTTTTATACCTAAATCCATAAGCCCCTTGGAGAATATTCAAGGAGCGCCAAACAAATCGACTATGTATTGTTCTATGAGGGAACTACCCCAACGCTATTTCCCGTTCTACCTAACCCTACTACTCTTACTTCCTATTTCGATCGTTGCCCAGGAAGAGGAAGACACCGAAAAGGAAAGTTTCTTTTCCAGACTTTACCAGGAAGAAATTAAGGCTATTGATGTAGAACTGCAATTGGACCTCAAGGTCTTTTTGAAGAACAAAAAGAAGGAGGAATACCAAGAAGGCAAAATCAGCTTCGTTAATCCCAAGACTCAGGAGACGGAGGAGTGGGACGTCGAGTTGCGCCCGCGCGGTAACATGCGCCGAAAAATCAGTTACATCCCCCCGATCAAATTAAAGTTGAGCAAGAAGAATCTCAAGTCCAAAGGCTTGGAAAAATTTAATAAGATCAAGATGGTCGCGCAGTTTCGCGGGGGGCCAATGGCCGAGCAATATGTGATCAAGGAGTTTCATGCCTACAAAATGTACAACATGATATCTCCATACAGCTTTCGTGTACAGCTCATAAATCTTACACTCCGGGATCAAAGTGCCAAGAAGCGTGTAGTGAAGTACTATGGTTTTCTAATTGAACCTATGGCTGAACTAGCGGATCGTTTCAATGGTGTAGAAGTTGAAAGAGAGAAGGTGCGTACCGGTTTTTTGGTCGAAAAGGAGTTTCATAGAATGAGTCTGTTTCAATACATGATTGGGAATACAGATTGGTCGGTAGGGAATAGCCATAATTTGAAGCTGCTCAAGGTGCCTGAGCTCACCAAGATGGTACCTATTCCCTATGACTTCGACTACGCGGGCTTAGTCAATGCTGTATATGCTACCCCCTACCATACGCTACCCATCAAGAAAGTGACGGACAGACTCTATCGGGGCAACACCTTCAGCGATGAGGATGTCGAAGAAATCATTCCGCAATTCGAGGAGAAAGCAGGTGACCTAATTCAACTGCTAGAGAATTGCGATCACTTGGACAATCGCAGTAAAAAGCATACCGTAGCCTATATGCGTTCCTTTTTCAAGGAATGCAAGCGTCGGAAGAGCTTTGCTTATGTCCTGCAAAAGTATGGCTACTAAATATCTATCTTCTTGGGATAAAACCCCCGGTCCGACTTCCTGTGAGGTTGGTAAACACCCACATAGGATTGCCTTAGCTTCAAAATCCCTTTATGTCTAAGGTCTAAAGAAGACAAGAAACCCTGCGACGCTCAATGGCAACCCAAAAGCAAGCCCAATACTTGAATTGACTAGAACAAACCTATCCAAATGGAAACACTAAAGATCCAAGCCCCGAAATGGAAGATATATCTAACCGTTCTGGCCATACTAGTTTTCGTGCTACTAGGGACTTGGATGGTTCTGGGAGATACCTCCTGGTTTCATAAGATTGTGGGCTTAATCGCCATTGTCTTTTTTGGTGGTTTTGGAAGTGTAGCCATGTACTCCACCCTAGTCAAGGGGAAAGGTTATGTGGTCATTACTCCAAAGGCCTTAGAACTGAGCTTTCCAGACTGTCCTATCATTCCCATTAAATGGAATACCATTGAAGGATTTGGTACCTACGAAATAAGTGGTCAAGGGTTCACCACTGTTAAGCTCAAGGATTATCAGGACTTAGGACAATCCTTCACTCCGCAGGAGATCAACAAGTTTCTCAATAAATTTAAAGCCTTGAAGATCATTGGCCATGCGACCACCGCCGTCGGCGCTTTGGGCGCTGCACCAACCCATGGGATTTCGGGGATCTTGCCTACATCTGAGGACTTGCAACGATTTACCTCTTACCTAGCCTATTCCAGGAGGAAATTTGGGGGAGAATTCCAGATTGCCTGGAATATGAGAGATCGAAAAGCCATAGAGTTTGCGGAATTTTTGGAGGAGAAGCGACTGACTTACATAGGCTAGGCCACCGATCGCAGCTGCAGTAGTCAACGCTTATTAATCATCGCCTATGATTGATTCCACAGGTTTTACCGACGCGGAAGTAAAGTTAATCAGGCAAAATTTTCGGCAGGGGCTGGAGCAAGGAAGGATATTTCTCCTCTTCATCACGCCGCTGGTTTGTGCGATTGGACCTTATATCCCAGGACGGAGAAGTGGTCCGCTGATTGATAGAATGGACTACGCCGATGCCTTTATTAGGTTTACTATGCTTTGGTGTTTTACAATGCTCCTAATATGGATTTGGCAAGAGCATAAATATCGTAGACAGTTTGCAGCTTTAAGGCCTTCCCTCACTAGGACAAAGCACATCGTAACAATTAAGCGCAGAAGTCAATCCGCGTTTAGCAGATTTCCCAACCGGCTAGTAACGAACCTACCCGATAGTCTGCCCTATATTCCTGTAACCAAAGCTCAATCCCAGATTTTCTACCCAGGTGATACTCTGTTGGTAGAGGTGGAACAACAGACATGGACTGTCTTGAAGATCGAGAAAATGGAACAGTCCTCATCCTAAGAGCAGTATTAGATAAAACTAGTGATGTGAACAAAGAGACCTTACAGAAAACAGCAGTTGCTGTCCTACAGCAATACCCGCAGCACTATCCTACCGTTACTTTTTTTGCTCAGGAAACCTCCGTTGTATTCAAAGTTATCAACGATAAGGGGGAAGCCTTTGCACTCAAAATCTATGACGACACCTCCAGTCAACCGGAGGACAACCAGATTGAGATTTTGATGATCAGTGCCATCAGAAGGTATGGAAAGATAGCCGTTGCTGAGATAGTAAATAATCTAAGGGGACAGCCTATCACTATGTACGCGGATCCATTCATGGGCGCTACCTATAGAATTGTATTGTCAAAGTGGTTACCAGGTGCTGATTTTAAGGGTCAAGAATCTGAGGCCCTATTTGTTTCGCTTGGACAATCAGTTGCCGATTTACACCAGGCTACCCGTCAGATTGACTTACCGAAGGAAGTGCAAGCTAAGGTTTGGAATCAAGTATTCTACTTTAGGGATGAAGCGCCAGTATATCGCCAACCCAAATACCAGTCACAGACCACCGAGGAATTCAAAGATTTGATGGACGAGGCTATTGAATACCTCAATCCTAGACTCTCCCAAATCTACGTTCAAGGGGAGTCACAACTTCTTCATGGTGATCTGAACCCTTGGAATATCAAAGTGAACAATGGTCAATTCTCAATCCTTGATTTTGAAGACGCCATTTTTGGCCCTCCCATCCAGGACTTGGCCATTTTATTGTACTATTATCAGGAGCATGATCATTTCCCTTTTGAATCGGTAAAGGATTGGATTCTGCAGGGATACAGTAATGGGAAAACCATAGTGGGATGGAATGATCATGCCATCGAATCCCTAATGATGGCGAGGCAAGTCAACTTTCTAAACTATGTTCTAACTTTGGAAGGGGATTACCATTCGTATCTCGAAACTGGGCTTTCCAGACTTAAGGCTTTCCTGCGAGCTCAGTCATAGGATATCCTGTCAAATTTAATACAAGATGGAAGTACAATCGAAAAACCCCCTCGTCGGATCACATGCTGTATCCGGAAAATGGATAGAGGTTAATGGGCAGCAGGCTTTTGTCCTTGAAAAAGGAGAAGGTGTACCCATCGTTTGTTTGCATGGTGTTCCAGCCTCCTCCTTTCTATATCGAAAGATTATTCCAGGACTAGCGGAGAAAGGGTACAGAGGCATCGCACCGGATCTATTGGGAATGGGCCTTTCGGCCAAACCGAAGGACGCTGATTATTCCTGGACCGGTCTGGGTAAATGGTGTGGGCAGTTGCTGGATGAATTGGGTTTGAAGGAGTATCATTTGGTAATCCATGATATTGGCGGGCCAATCGGTTGCGAACTCATTGCCAATGCGCCTGAACGGGTATTATCGGTTACCATACTGAATAGTCCAATCGCCAATCTGGCAGTATTCAAGAAACCATTTCCAATGTTCTTCTTTGAGCAGCCGTTTGTCGGAGAAGTTTTTTTGCAAACTACGGTCCCTTTCTTGTTTCGATTCCTGATGCATTTGCGAGGGGTGTATAACCGTCAAATTTTCGGATTGACAGAGGCAAAAGCTTACCTATATTTCCTCAAGAGAGAGGACTATGGGGCATCATTCCTCAAAATTATGCGTTCTTTTGAAGCGACTGCGGATAAGGAGAAGTTGTATTTAGATGCTTTGCGTGCCTTAGATGTACCGATTCAGATCATTTGGGGTATCCACGACAAGGGGCTTACCCTCGCCAAGTACGGTAACCCTTTGCAGAGGGCTTTACGTTTAGATAAGATTTATGAGGTAGAAGGCTCACATTTTATTCAAGAGGATTGCGCAAAAGCTATCAGTGGTCAGATCTTAGCATTAATTGCAGAGCCTAAATAAGGACAAGGGACTACGATCTGCCATCATTCATGAAGTCTAAGGTTTAGTAATGCTGACGATAATCGGACTTTCCATTTCTGTGTTCATCTTTGTGATTCTTTTACTAAAGAAGAATAAGGAGTTGTCGGACAAGATACTGACTACCTGGCTGGGCTACATTTCCTTGCATATCTTCTTATACTACCTGCATAGTTCCGGTTTAGTATTTCAATACCCCGTATTAATCGGGGTAATATTGCCCCTACCCGCCCTGCATAGTGTGTGGCTTTATTTGTATGCTCGAGAATTGACCTATAAGAATGCCTTTAGTTCAAAGAGTTGGCCGCTTCATTTCCTTCCCATTGTATTGCTCTTTCTTTTGCTGATCCCTTTTTTGACTCTGCCTGCAGCCGAGAAAGAAGCTGTTTTTATTCAGGATGGATTAGGTTTTGAGTGGTATATCCTGATACAACTAACCGTCTTTGCTGGGATCGGAATTGGATACAATTTGGCGGCTTATCTAGTCGTTCGCAAATACAAGAAGGAGGTGTTAAACTATATCTCTAATTCAGACGAGCAAATGCTCCGATGGCTAGAATGGCTCATTCTGGGGTTGAGCATTATTTGGGTGGTCATGTTGCTCACGGATGGAGATGAATGGATCTTTATTTGCGTGTCGGTCTTTGTTTGTATGATGGGAATATATGGCTTCAGACAGGTCCCCGTCTACTTTATGCAAACAGATATTCAACCCTTACCAGACAAAACCGTGGAAATCCAAGCAAGCGTTGCACCCAATCAAGATAAATACCAAAAGTCTGGACTCCGCAGCGATCAGGCCAAACAACTATTTCAACGCATCGAAGAGCGAATGAAAGCAGATGAACTGTACAAAAAGAATGACCTGACTTTAGCCGAAATTGCCCAAATCCTCCAAGAACCGATCAATCACCTATCCCAAGCCATTAATTCTCAAACCGGCTCTACCTTCTACAACTATATCAACCAGTACCGCATCCAAGCTTTCCTAAACTTACTAGATGATCCTAAAAGCAAACAGTTCACTAATCTAGCCCTAGCCATGGAATGTGGTTTCAATTCGAAATCCACTTTCAACAAATACTTCAAAAAGCACACCGGCAAAACCCCCACCGAATACATCAAACAAAAGAACACCTAGCTATCCGCCCAATCTATGCCTTCTAGAAGAGACAATTATCCATTCATCATTTTACATTCAACATTACAATTCTCCCATTTCTCCCAGGAGTGACAATTATTCATTCAACATTCTCCCTTATCCATTACAATTCTCCATTCAACACTCTACATTATCCATTAAAAATCCGTTTTCCCTTTCACGCACGCACGCTTCGCACCCTTAAACCCCCTTCTTTTGCGGCATTCACACAAACATCTACATTATGAAGAAGTACTTGTATGCGCTACCCTTGTTGGCGCTTTCGCTCTGGGCTTGCGAAGCCGACCGGAGCACAACGGAAGAAGGGAATTTGGTTCCCTTGACGGTAGAGGATGATCCTAGTCTACCCGTCATTGCGGTCAACGGCACACAACTGCACACCGAAACCTTCGGCAATCCAGCACATCCCATGCTCGTGTTTTTACATGGTGGCCCAGGAGGTGATTATTTAAATGGAATGCAGGTGAAAGCCTTAGCAAATGATGGCTACTATGTCATCTTCTACGATCAACGGGGCTCGGGTTTATCCAAGCGGCACGACAAAGAAACCTATTCTATCCAGCTCATGATAGACGATTTGACGGCGGTTATCCAACACTATCGAACCTCAGCCGATCAAAGGGTCTTCTTATTTGGGCATTCCTGGGGCGCCATGCTGACGGCTGCCTACATCAATGCTTATCCAGATCGGGTCGATGGAGCCATCTTCGCAGAAGCCGGTGGTTTCAACAAGGAGTTGCTAGATGAATACGGTGCTGCCAGTCGCAATTTCAAACTGCTCACCGAAGTAGCCAACGATATCTTTTACATGGATCAATTTGTGACTGGGGGTGAAAACGATCACGCTGTATTGGACTACAAATTATCTCTGATCACGCCCTTTGCTTATCACGATGACAATGACGAAGGAGTAGAGGGACCCTCTCCCTTCAACCGTTTTGGGGCCGTTACCTTGAATAGTCTCAGCGATATTGCTGAAAACGAGGGATTCGACTTTACGCCAAACCTAGATCAGTACACGACCAAGGTGCTATTCCTGTATGGAGAATTGAACCGGTCCTATGGTTTGGACTTCGCCCAGCGAGAAGCTGCCTTCTTTCCCAATGCGGATATCGTCCAGATCGATGACACTGGCCATGAAATGATCTATTTTCAATGGGAACAAGTATATCCAGTAGTTCTCGATTACCTTAACTCACTTTAAAAAAGTCAAATGAAAACAATCAAAATTTTGCGATCAACCAGGTGCAGGCGCAATTCGTACACGCCAATACCTTCTCTCCAGAAAACAAGCATATAGTTCATTTAAACCTAGGTTGGGACTACGGTCTGGTATATGAGTTGGGGTATAGCTATCGACTAAGCACCAAACTTCCCGTACGATTGCAGGCTTTCTATTCTTTTCCTTCTGGCAGCACTGCTTTTGATGACTTCAAGACTAAGATAGGAGCGCAAGCTCGGGTGATACAGTCAGGCAACCTGCAGGCTCATCTGGGGTTGTATGGCATCTATCGACAATTTGAGAACCCTCTGGTGCAACTACGAAACTTTGGTAGTGAGGCTAGGGCGATGATCGGCTATTTTCGACCCCGCTGGTTTGTGGGAGGGGAGATTGGGTTTGACAAAGCCATTGTCACACAATTTAAACATGAGGGTATTTTTAGAGACAATATCTATGGGGATGTGAAGGATGGCTGGTATCAGCCCAGTACGGGTGGCAACCTTTACTATGGTATACAGGCTGGTTATAGTTTTAAGAAAAATAGTGTGCTTGTGAGTATGGGGGAAGTAAGAACCGAAGCTCTGGATACCACACCGCTACTACCCGCCTATTTTAAGCTAGGCTATCAACGCAGCTTCTAGCAAAACTTCATCGAACGCAGGATTATCAACATAGAGCTCTAACAGTCAGAAATGATGACTGTTGGGGCTCTCTTTCATTTGCAAATTGACCATTTTTGCACAGAGGGAGGAGCAATGTGAATTAACCTAAAGAAAATCTGCCTTCAACTCGCCTTTTTATCATTAAATACTATCTTTGCAGCGAATTTTAAGACCAGTTACCGCTTCGGCGATGAATAATGAATGAGAAATTATGAATAACGGTCTTTTAAGCCCACCAAATCTGAATACAGGGCCCACTGCCCATTCACACACCGTTGCATTCAAATCCCCTTATTCATTATTGATTTCTAAAGCCTTAATACGCTATATTTAATGGAACAAATGGAGCAAAGAACGGCAATGCTTTTACTAGAGGACGGTACCCTCTTTCGTGGTAGAGCGGCCGGAAAAATTGGGACAACTACAGGTGAAATTTGCTTCAATACCGGTATGACCGGTTACCAAGAGATCTTTACAGATCCTTCCTACTACGGCCAAATTCTGGTCGCCACCAATGCGCACATTGGAAATTACGGCACCAAAAACACGGAAACGGAATCCAGCGATATTAAGATCGCCGGCTTGATCTGTAAGAATTTCACCTCTGAGTTCTCCCGCCAACAGGCTGATGCCTCTATTCAAGAGTACTTCGAAGAAGAATCCTTAGTCGGTATTTCCGATGTCGATACACGTGCTATCGTACGCCACATTCGACACAAAGGGGCGATGAACGCGATTATTTCTTCAGAAATTGAGGACGTAGCTGAGCTAGAGAAGAAACTTAAGGCAGTACCTCCTATGAAAGGGCTGGAATTGGCCTCTGTAGTGAGTACCAAAGAAGCTTACACTTTCGGGGAAGAAAGTGCCAAGTTTAAGATCGCTGCGCTGGATTTCGGAATCAAGCAGAACATTTTGCGTTGCTTCGCGGAGCGCGGATGCTTCATCAAAGTATTCCCAGCCAAAACTTCTTTTGCAGAGCTGAAAGCGTTCAACCCAGATGGGTACTTCTTGTCCAATGGACCTGGCGATCCAGAACCCATGGGATATGCGGTAGAAACGGTGAAGGCCATCTTGGAAGAAGACAAGCCTTTGTTCGGTATCTGTTTGGGACACCAATTGTTGGCCTTGGCTCTGGGTATTCCAACTTACAAAATGCACAATGGTCACCGAGGGATTAATCACCCAGTGAAGAACTTGGTCACCGGTAAGTCGGAGATTACCAGCCAAAATCATGGTTTTGGAGTGAGTCCAGAGGCTTTGCGTGCTAACGAGGATAAAGTAGAGATCACGCACCTCAACCTCAATGACGATACGATCGAAGGAATTCGTGTGAAAGGGAAAAGAGCCTTTTCGGTACAATATCACCCGGAAGCTTCTCCAGGCCCTCACGATGCGAGATACTTATTCGACCAGTTCATTGAGCTGTTAGGAAACTAGATTCCCCGGCATAGGATTAGAGGCGGTGTGGGGCTTACGTCTTGCATCTAGGATCCCCTTTTCCCTTACTGCCTATCATAATAATAAAATAAACTTTGTGCTATGAGTGAAATCATTGACATCAAAGCCCGACAAATTTTGGATTCTAGAGGGAATCCAACCGTAGAAGTAGAAATCTTAACTGAGAGTGGATTTACTGGTAGAGCGGCAGTACCATCTGGTGCTTCAACTGGTAAGTATGAGGCCGTTGAATTGAGAGATGGTGAGGACGAGTACTTAGGTAAGGGGGTATTGAAAGCCTGTCAGAATGTAGAGGAATCCATCGCGGAAGAACTATTGGGTATTAGCGTTTTTGAGCAACGCTACATCGATAGCCTAATGATTGGTCTGGATGGTACGCCAAATAAAAGTAAGCTAGGTGCAAACGCTATTCTGGGGGTTTCTCTAGCTGTGGCTAAAGCAGCTGCAGAAGCTAGTGGTCAGCCATTGTACAGATACATCGGAGGCGTAAATGCACATGTATTGCCTGTTCCGATGATGAATATCTTGAATGGAGGGTCACACGCTGATAACAGCATCGACTTCCAGGAGTTCATGGTGATGCCAGTTGGTGCAGAATCCTTTTCTCATGCCTTGCGCATGGGTGCTGAGATTTTCCACAACTTGAAGAAAGTATTGAAAGGCAAAGGTTACTCAACCAATGTGGGGGATGAAGGTGGTTTTGCGCCTAATATCAAGAGTAATGTAGAGGCGATCGAAACGGTTCTACAAGCGATTGAGAAAGCGGGATATAAGCCAGGAGAAGAGGTAATGATTGCGATGGATGCTGCGGCTTCTGAGTTTTATGTGGCGGAAGAAAAAGTATACCACTTCCACAAATCGACCGGAGACAAGTTGTCTTCTGAAGATATGGTTAATTACTGGGCAGAATGGTGTGATAAATATCCAATCCTTTCTATCGAGGACGGATTAGATGAGGATGACTGGGATGCTTGGAAGTTGATGACGGAAAAGGTAGGTGACAAGGTACAGTTAGTGGGTGACGACCTTTTTGTAACCAATACCGAGCGTTTGCAGAGGGGGATCGAAAATGGTTCGGCTAACTCAATACTGATCAAAGTGAATCAGATTGGATCTTTGACGGAGACCATCGATGCCGTAAACTTGGCGACGCGCAATGCATTTACTAGCGTAATGAGTCACCGTTCTGGTGAAACCGAGGACGTTACCATTGCAGATTTAGCGGTAGGATTGAATACAGGACAGATCAAGACTGGATCATTATCTCGTTCTGATCGTGTCGCGAAGTACAACCAATTGCTACGTATCGAAGAAGAACTAGCAGATACAGCTGTTTACCCGGGCAAAGCTTTGTTAGGGTAGGAGAGGATACGGGGCCAAGGAAGGGCGGGAGTCCATAGTAAATAGATAGAGGGCCATCGTTATCAGTTCATAGTTCTTGGTAGGGAAAGTCAGAAAAGGTTAGCGTAAATGAAAGCCGCAAACCATGGACTATCGACCGACAACCAACAATAAGGAGTGATAATCGGCCAACTATAGACCATGGATCATCAACTGAGTGCTGGTCCCTTTGATTCCTGCCTAGATTGTTTTAATTTGATCCCGAATTGATCTATGATTAAAACGATTCCTTATGGCTAAATCAAATAATCCACTACAGCCCTTGTTGGACCAACTGCCGAAACCCTTGCGCAACAAGTATTTTTTGGTGTTGGTGGTATTCTTCGCTTGGATGTTTTTTGTGGATACGCATGATATCATGACGGTGATCGGTCTACAGCAGACGGTAAATAAACTGGAAGAGGATAAGACCTATTACCAAGAAAAGCTGGAAGAGGCCAAGCAGGAGCGACTTGATTTAGAGGTAAACAAGGAAAAGTTTGCGAGAGAGCGCTACTATATGCAAAAATCGAACGAAGATGTTTACATCATCGTCGAAGAAGAAAATTAGAATTATCATTTAAACTATCAGGACCTATAGCTTATGTCAGTACTCGTCAATAAGGATTCAAAAATTATTGTACAAGGATTCACGGGTAAGGAAGGGACTTTCCACGCCGGCCAAATGATCGAATACGGAACCAATGTAGTAGGAGGGGTAACTCCAGGAAAAGGGGGACAGACACATTTGGATAAACCCGTTTTCAATACAGTTGCAGAAGCGGTTGCAGGAGTTGGAGCGGATACTTCTATCATTTTTGTACCACCACCATTTGCTGCGGATGCTGTTATGGAAGCTGCTACCGCGGGCATCAAAGTAATCATCTGTATCACGGAAGGAATTCCGGTGCAAGATATGGTAAAGGTGAAAGCCTATATCGAAGACTACGATTGTCGCTTAGTTGGACCTAACTGCCCCGGTGTAATGACTCCAGGTGAGGCGAAATGCGGTATCATGCCAGGTTTCATCCACAATCCTGGTCGTATTGGAATCGTTTCTCGCTCTGGTACCTTGACATATGAAGCTGTAGATCAGGTTACGAAAGCGGGGATGGGACAGTCTACCTGTATCGGTATTGGTGGTGACCCCATCGTAGGAACTACTACCAAAGAAGCTGTAGAGCTATTGATGAATGATCCGGAGACGGACGGCATCATCATGATCGGAGAGATTGGCGGAAGTATGGAAGCTGATGCTGCACGATATGTGAAAGAGCACGGTACTAAGCCGGTAGTTGGCTTTATCGCCGGTCAAACGGCTCCTAAAGGCCGTACCATGGGACACGCTGGTGCCATTATCGGTGGTGCGGAAGATACTGCAGAAGCTAAGATGAAAATCATGGCGGAGTGTGGCATTCACGTGGTGACTTCACCTGCTACCATTGGGGAGACCATGGCCGCTGCATTGAAGGGATAGTTTCCTTTCGATAAGATTAAAACTAATCGAAATAAACGGGTAGGCATTCAACCAATGCCTACCCGTTGCTGTTTTTTAGGTTTAGTTTACACTTCCGAAGTCTTCGAGACTTCGGAAGTGTAAACTAGGTTCTAAGAAAATCACACCATGCCGAACATCACCGATAAAGTCGCCCTCATCACCGGAGGTAGCAAAGGAATAGGATTGGGAATTGCTGAAATCCTGCTGGAGGCAGGCTTAAAGGTTGCCGTTACGAGCCGATCTAAAGAGGTCGCGCAAGCCACTGCGGATCAATTAAATGCCAAGTATCCCGGAAAAGCCTTGGGTATCGCCTCAGATGTGAGAGATCTAGCTGCCGAGCAAAAGGCTGTGGAGCAAGTGGTTGCCCATTTTGGCCAATTAGATGTCTTGGTAGCCAATGCAGGACTGGGCCACTTCGCACCGATCCAGGAACTCACGCCCGAGCAGTGGCAGTCTACTATCGACACCAATCTCACTGGTGTTTTTCATAGCGTAAAAGCTGCCATTCCCGCCCTAAAAGACACGGAAGGCTACATCATAACGATCGCTAGCTTGGCGGGTACGAATTTCTTTCCTACCGCTTCCGCTTACAACGCCAGTAAGTTTGGTCTGGTGGGCTTCACCCAAGCCATCATGCTCGATCTACGTCATGAAGGGATCAAGGTTAGCACGATTATGCCAGGCTCCGTGGCTACGGAGTTCAATAACCACAATCCTTCTGACGCCGATGCGTGGAAGATTCAACCAGAAGATATTGGCCAGATGGTAGCAGATTTGCTGCGTATGCATCCTCGGACCTTGCCTAGCAAAGTGGAGGTTCGACCTTCACGGCCGCCGAAGCGGTAAAAGAAATACTTGTAAAAGATGGGAAAAGGGGAGTCTCACTCCCCCTATTTTTACTCCTATGCAGGTGCATTAGGATTGAATCCGGTTGCTCCACCTTTCACCTTTTTGGTGGAAGTTTTAGGAAGTTTTGCGGCTTGGAACTTTGATTTGGGAAGTTTCTTTTTCATCATTGGTGATTTTGGTTCACGAATTTAGGCTAATACCGTATCCATAAATCTAAAGTAAGCTTTTAATACTTCTTCTGGTGCCTCGTCATGGGGGTAATGTCCCACGCCTTCTAAGATTTCGTGATCTGACTCAGGAAGTAATTGTTGGCAGTATTCAGCTAGGTGCCGCCCTGAGACCGGGTCCAAGGGGCCATTGATGAACTGCAGTGGAATTTTAGCCTCTACCAAGGCAGCTTTCCAACGCTTGGCATTGTCCTTCCGATCATTGATATAGCGCATGAGCTTATGCACAATCCTTTTACCATCATTATAGGTGATGAGTCGATAAAACTGATCAATCTCCTGCTCAGAAGCCTTTTTATTTCCATAAATTTCATGAAAACTCTTGCGTAGACTTTTTTTGCTCAAGATGGGACCGAGCAGGAAGCCGATCGGACTATTGATCAGCTTTTGAATCATTCTAGCTCGATGCAACTCGGGGAACAATCCTCCATTCAAAAAACTACAGGATAATAGTTGCAAGCCAACGGAGCCCCTTTCGTGGAAGGCGGCCAACATCTCTTGCGCCACCGAAACGCCATAATCATGGACGAGTAGATGTGTTTCTTTTAAACCCAAGTAATGGGCAAAAGCTTCATGAAGACGAGCTTGATCAGTGAGCGAGTAATGGTAAGTTCTTGGCTTAGCAGAATATCCGAAGCCAATCATGTCACAAGCGTATACCTTGAAACGACTAGTTAAAGCATCCCAGGTTTTGTGCCAATCCCAGGAGGCAGTGGGGAAGCCATGGATTAGTAGTAGGGGCGGGCCTTCGCCAGAGGTCCAATAAGCAATAGAATGCCCGTTGTAATCGAAATGTTGCGCCCGGTCTTTCCAGGATGAATAGCTGATCATATGTAAATTCGCTTAGTAGCTATAGTTAAATTTCTACTTCATGCCTATGGCATATTTAGTTCAAACTTCGTAGGAGCTGCCCATATCTTCGTTTCCCCACTTCCGCAGCAAAGCCATTCGTATCGCTAAATACTTCCTCACCATTCACGAACACGTGCTTGACCACTCCATCTGAACGTTTAACGTAGCGGAAGGCTCCCTTTAAGCTGGGATGGTAATCCTCAAGCGGCTCTTCTGTTAGCCCCGTACTTAGTTTAGTCGGGTCAACCACACATACATCCGCCCGACGGCCTACCTCTAAGGAGCCTGCATCCAAGCCTAGCCAATCGGCTGGCATTTTGGTTAAACGATGAATGGCTGATTCGATAGGGAAAATATCGGGAAATTCTAGAGACTGGCGCAAGGCCTGCAAAGAACCGTCATGGAAGGCCATATTCACATTGTGCGCACCAGAGTCATTAAAGCCAGGGATGGTAGCTTCATGCGCAAGCAATTGCACCCGCACCTTATCTCGGTGGTTGGCCGCGGTACATTTCCAGATTAGATTGGTGTCGTACTTGATCACGAGATCCATGAAGTAATCTAGACCATCTAATCCCTTTTTGTCCGCCAGATCTTGGAAGGTATGCCCGACCAAGCTGGCATCTGGTACTTTCACTACCGTCATTTCCTTTAGCAGCCTTGGAAAGACCGAGGTCGTCTTGTGATTCCAATCTTTGCGGAACCATTTTCTAAACTTCGGATCTTGGAAGGCCGCTTTGCGTTCCTCGGGCGTGGCTCCGATGACGGCCACCATGGAGGGGAATTCCTCAAATAAAGGCGTAATTGGCCCTTCTCCATAGTTCAGAAAAGGCATCGCCAAAGCCTGGAATTTCATATCTGCATTAAATACCTTCTTACCCATCGTAGCCAAGGTAGTCACTAGCTTATGAATTCTTTCGTTCGACTTGAGATCCATGGCCGCCACGATAGTCGTCTTCAATGGCTTTCGAAACAAGCCCGCACTCATACCTAGCAAATGGATACCGGATCTCTTATCCAATGCATTGGGGGTAGCTTGTAGTACCCGATCATAGCGACGAAGGATATTCGCTAATCTTCGGTATTCCTTAACGGAAGCTTGCTGAGAGGGTACGGATGTGCCTTTGTAATCCTTGGTAAATACACCTCCCCAACGATGAAAGGGTAGCATATCAATAGACATGCCTAGGTAGCCGGCTTCCATTGCCTCCTCTAGGTATCGATCCATCTTTACTTTCTCTGCTTCACTAGCATGGGGCTCCTTGAAGCTTCGCTCTAAACCCATGGAGGCAATCCGGATATTCGAGTGTCCGACAAAACTGGCCACATTGGGACCTATAGCTAAGGACTCCAGGTGTTCATAATATTCACCCAGGTTTTTCCAGGTAATTTTATCCTTGATCCATTCAGTAAGTACCTGCGCGGGCATATTTTCTACCCGGCAAAATAAATCTACAATGTCTTCATCCTTACCCAAGGCGGCCGAAATCGAGCAATTACCCATGACCACCGTCGTCGTGCCATGACGTAAGGACTCCTCCAGACCTGGCATCACTTCAATCTCTGCATCATAATGCGTGTGGATGTCAATGAATCCAGGAGTTACCCATTTTCCGGTAGCATCAATTTCCTTTGCTCCTTCAATGGCTGGCGCTTGATCATGCACCGCTGCTACCTTCCCTTCCTGGATAATCACATCAGCTTTTCTCCCCTTTTTACCCGTGCCATCAAAGAATAGCCCGTTTCTTATGATCGTTGTAGTCATGATGTCAATTTGATTTGACTGATGGTGTAATGGTCATCAATGATTCGCTCCCATCAAAATTTGCAAAACAATATTAGGCATATTTTCACCCCCAATTCTTGAATTAATTCAAGAAACGCCCATTTCGCCAAATATTTGCTTTCGCTGTCGTGTTTGGCCATGGCCTCCTACCATGCCCATTGTTGTGTCTCTTGACCAAGAACGAAAGCAACACCCCGGCGCACATGTATGTTGGTGAAAAACATCAACATGCGAGGGAGTACCCCTCATGCCTCTCTTGTTGGTGTTTCCCATCAACAAGAACCATCTCCGACGCCAACAAAAGAAGAGGAAAGACTCACCGCTTCTGCTTCAACTTACTCAACCACTCCGGTGAGATCCGCATCACATCTGCGATGTACTTAGACGGCACTTGCTGGACAATTTGTGGGTATTCTTGGCATAAATAGTCATAAAATTCCTTGCTGCTATAACTAATCAAGCGGGATTTAAACTCATTTTCGAAGATTAAAGCCTCTAGGATTTTGGCATGATAAAACTCTTGCAGAAAGGTATGCTTTTGATTCATCTCTTCGATCAGGCCACGTTTAAATACCAGTACCTCGGAAGGTTGAAAGGCCTTGATCTCGTAGAGAGAGGGTTTCATCGCGAAGTAACTTTCATTAAGTGTCATGAAAGGGCGATGGTTGGACAGATGGAAGGAAATGGTTCGGAAAACGGAGGAGTTCTCATTGTAAAAGCGACGTAAGAATCCGCCCTTAGTGACATAATAGATATGATGGCATTGTTCGCCAACCTGGATGAGGTTTTCGTGAGTTTTTACCCTTTGGGGAGTCCCGTATTCATGTAGCAATTGTAGCAAATTGGGAGGTACAGCAGCTAAAGATGGATTCATGGAAGGATACATTTTGACAAACGGGAAGCACATGGGTAAGATACGATTTTTCTTATTTCGGATGGCTCCTGCAGACGCCCCCTACCGTTGTTGCGTCTTTTGACCAACAACGCGGTGTGACTCATGATCGCGTCTTCTGACCAATAACAAAAAGGGCGGGGTGTTGTCCATTCCTGCGAAATGGCGCTGATCAGCCATTTAATGATTTCCAAACCAGTGCCTAGACTAAAGTCTTTAGTATATTCAGGTTTTCGTCATAATTATGACCGACTTTAATATGAAACGAGCAAGCTTTTGATTAATCACAACCTCATACAAGGAGATGATTAATCCTGTCTACTCGGCGCAAGCCAGGTAGAGAAAA
>CAJXPD010000177.1 GCA_913057785.1 uncultured Lewinella sp.
AAGAACCCGCTCAAGTACCGTTTCTACCGGACCTCCTGCGGCCGCGATAGAACGGTGAAGCGCGTCTGGGGCAAAGAGGCTTACCGCGGCATTCCAGGCAAGGGCTAAGCCTTGCCCGTGCTGGTTACAGCACCCGGCGGCAGATCTAGCGCCGGGTTCTGATCAAAGAAGCCCTCGGGCATCCAATGCACGGAGGCATAGACGATAGGCTGCACAGGCCAGTCTTCAGGGCGCGGCAAATGGTGGAAGTGCCATCTGTAGGACCACCTACAGAACCTAGGTTGATCAAAGCAACGCCAGGCATGCCTAGCTCCTCCAGTTTATCCGCTACAAATTGAAGGGCAACAGGAATATCACCCGGATCAAAAACCCCAGCTTCGCCAGGTTGATTTCCAAAGGCAGGGAAACCATCTTGCGTTACCTTCACGCTAATGATCGTGGCTTCGTAGGCCACCCCACGGAATTCGTCGCCGTCTACGGCACTACCATTACCGCAAGCAATGCTGGTGGTAGCCGTGCCATGGCCAAAACGATCCGTAGAAAGGGTAGTCCCTGCTTGCAGAGAGGCATTGATATCATCTGCGGTGTAGATGGTTCCTCTCCCATAAGTATTATTGGAAGCATTGGCACCGGAATCATCTATTAAATCGAAGAGATAGGCCAATCGGGTTTGACCATTGGCATCCAGAAAATCAGGATGGGTGTAATCAATCCCACGATCAATCATCACTACGACGGTACCTTTACCGGTGAGGCCAAACTGGCTGTATACCTGATCAATCTTGGCCTCTTCTCTTCCTGGATTTCCGGTAGCAAAAATTAGACTGGGGAGTAAAAATAAAGCGAGAATAATTGTCGAGAAATATCGCATCATTTTGGATTAGGTTTGAGGTATTATTTCGAAAAACGAAAGATAAAAAAGCAAGTAGACATCCGAAAGAATCTTGTTAGGGTTTGTAAAAAGCTAGCTGATAATTCTGCTGCTCCATCAGAAACTAGTCAAGCAATAGCCTGAATCACCGTTGGCTCATTAAATTTCACCAACTAATAGAATGGATGACCAATGACTCAGCCGGATTGGAAGCCCAGGCCGATTTTTAGTAATTTTAAGAATGATTTTTAAGGATTGGATCAGACTTGGACTACTAAGCGTATGGCTTTCGCTAAGCCTGGGCTTGTCAGGGCAATCTGTATTCGACAATCCTACGGTTTTTACGGAAGACAATGGTCTGCTAGACAACTATATCACAGCGATCCAATTGGATCATAATAACTTCGCCTGGATTGGGTCTACAAAAGGATTGGCTCGATTCGATGGGAATACATTCAAGTACTTTTTGCACGATCCAGACAACCCGAATTCCTTAGCCAACAACCAAGCCCTCAGCCTTTACCAAGATCATAAAGACCGTCTTTGGGTTGGTACCTATTCTGGATTATGTCTATACCAACCGGCCACTCAGGATTTTAAGAACTACCACAATACCGAAATTGCCCAGGAAAGTCTTTTGCCCAATAGTCGAGTCAATGCTATTATTGAGGATAACAATCAACGCTTGTGGATCGGTTTGAATGAAGCAGGTTTGGCTAGATTCGATGAAGAAAGGGATACCTTCTTTGGCTATAACTTTAGCATCGACAATAAGGACCCAAAGATAGATGCAAGCCGCGTAAATAGTATCTTACACATGGCGCCGCACGCAGAAAATGATTCCCTGCTATGGTTGGCAACGCTCTCCGGCCTCATTCTATTCAATCAATATACAGAAGCCTACGATTGGTTCTATTTTGAAATGCCGGATGGCAATAATCAATTTTTGGCCAATTCACTGAAGTACATACTACCTTATGGTAAGGATAAGGTTTACGTGGCTAGCTGGCATGGCGTCTCCATTTTTGATATTCCGACGCAGACCTTCCGACAAGCGACCATTCCCAATGAGCCAGCCAGCGTTCGGATGTCGGAGCGAACGGTCTTTTCTTTGTTGGAAATACCGGATGGGCGAATTGGCATCAGTTATAGTTTGGGCTTCGCCTACTACGATCCTGCCAGTGATTCCTTTACAGAAGTCTTTTACAATAAACCGAAAGAGGGAAAGATCTATGGCGCAGATTTTATCGACCCCCAAGGGCGAATTTGGGCCAGAAGTGATTATGGGTTATACGTCTTTGATCCGTATACCAATCAGTTTGAAAGCCACTACTATAGTACTCAAAACGAAAATTTCAGCTATAACTCCCGTGCATTAATTGAAAGTCTGGATAGGCAAAAACTATATGTTGCACCGGATAGAAGTGAAGGTTTACAAATTTTTGATCGAGCCTCTAAGCGCTGGGAACTAGTCCCAATAGCCCCACAACTTGCGAACGAATACGGTGCTTTAGATGTGCAAGATATGATTCGATTACAGGATGGTCGAATTATACTGGGTGGCAACAATGAATTGTATGAGTTTCTGGAAAAGGAAAAACGAATTGTAAGATTCCTCCCTCAACTACACCTACGGGATCCATTTGTCCGCCGTATGGTGCAAGATAGTAGTGGATTCCTTTGGATAGCTACGCGGCGCCGAGGTCTTTTCAAGGTCGATCCCAATTCTGGTCAAAGCTGGCAATACGATCAGGAATTTGAACTTTCCAACACGACCACACGCCACCGCTGGATGGAAATGATTTTCCTTGATGATCGCGGGCAATTATGGATTCGGCTGGCCAACAACTACAGCCTCTATCTTCCCGAGGAGGATCGTTTTGTGAACATTCATGTCCAGGATATCGACTCGCCCAAGTTTTTTCCCAATATCGCTGGGTTTGCCCAGGCAGGAGATGGTAATGTATGGATTGCCGGGGCGGATATGGGCGTTGGCGTTGCCAATCCTAGAACTGTGGAAGAAGGGGTGTTTCGTAAATACTCGGCCCAGGATTCTTTGCAAGAAATATTTGTTAGGGGGATAAACCGAGATTATAAGGGACATATCTGGTTGCTACATGAAAAGGGTATTACCCACGTGAATCCATTTGATACTACTTTTCAATACTTCTATCGAGAATATGGGTTACCCCCTTTTGTTGCGAACTTCATCCAACCTCTTTCGACGGGAGAAATGGTGATTAGCTTGCCAAATGGCATTTGCTTTTTTCACCCCGATAGCTTAAAAACCAATACGGAATTACCAAAGCCTTACCTAACCACTTTCAAGGTATTTGATGATGTCATCGTTCATAATTCTGATTTGAATAGCACTCAGCAAATTGAACTCAGCTATCGCCAAAACTTTTTTTCCTTTGAGTTTGCAGCCAAAGCCTACACGCTTCCCGATAAAGTGACCTTTGCCTATCAATTGAAAGGAGTAGATGAGGAATGGATCTATAGTGGGCAAAGAAATTATGTGAGCTACAACAGTCTAGAAGGAGGAGATTATATATTTCGAGTACAGGCCGCTAATAATGAGGGGGCCTGGAATCAGGAGCCACTTGAGCTGATGATTCATATCACTACCCCCTGGTGGAAGACGGTTTGGTTTTGGTTGGGCATTTGCTCTCTACTGGTCTTGATTGCCTTTTTGGCTGTTCGCTTTCGCATCAAACAAATTCGCCAAACCGAATCGCTGAAAACTGATTTCGAGAAACGCCTGGCCAATGTGGAGCTCAATGCTTTGCGGGCACAGATGAACCCGCACTTCATCTTTAACTGTTTAAATTCGATCGATTATTATATCATTAAGAATGATACGGAGACTGCCTCGGACTATCTAAACCGTTTTTCACGCCTGATTCGCCTAATCCTTCAGAATTCCCGTTCCAATTATGTAAACCTAAAAGACGAATTGGAGGCACTGAAGCTTTATATAGAAATGGAATGCCTGCGGTTTGAAAAGCAGTTTGAGTACGTAGTAAGTGTGGCCAAAGAGATTCGATTGGAAGAAATTGAAATTCCCCCCATGCTGTTACAACCCTATGTTGAAAATGCCATCTGGCATGGCCTAATGCAGAAGAACACGCCCGGTCGACTGGATCTCACTTTTACCCGTCAAAATGGCTCTTTACAATGTACCATTGAGGATGATGGCATCGGTAGAGAGGCTGCTAGACTATTGAAGTCCAAGTCCGCTACTCGCCATAAGTCTATGGGGATGCGAATTACAGATGACCGTATTAATATGATTAATCGATTGTATAATACCAAAACAAAGGTTCAAGTGATCGACTTAAAAGATTCCGAAGGCATGGCCAAAGGAACCCGAGTAGAACTCACTATTTCACTATAAACTGTCTCCTTCATCGCTACAAGACCATTAGTTATGATCAAAGCTGTAATCATCGACGACGAAAGACATAGCGTAGAAACCCTAGCCTGGAAACTAGAGCGGCACTGCCCTCAGGTTAAAATTGTATCTAGCTTCACAGATTCTGTAGAAGGTTTCAATTACCTCAGTGAACAGCCACCGGAGCTGCTTTTCCTGGATATCGAGATGCCTCGTCTCAATGGCTTTGAATTATTGGAAAAACTGGATCAGGTCCCGTTCGATGTGATCTTCACTACGGCCTATGATGAATTTGGCATTCGGGCTATCAAGTTCAGTGCCCTGGATTACTTATTGAAGCCTGTACAAACACAGGAATTGAAAGAGGCGGTTGAAAAATTCACAGAGAAGAAGAGTCACAACCTCTCCTCCACACAACTGGAAGTACTCTTCAGCAACATTAAAGAGGAACAAAAGGGACGACCAGGAAAAATCGCACTAGCTACCAAAGAAAGTATAGAGTTTGTTTTTCCCGAGGATATTATTGCCTGCTCCTCAGATAGCAATTATACCATGGTATATCTTAAAGGTGGCCGAAAGAAACTAATCTCCCGAACACTGAAAGATTTTGAAGAATTGTTATCTGACTTTAGCTTTTATCGCGCGCACCACTCGCATTTAGTTAATCTGCATCATGTAAAGGAATTCATCAGGGCTGATGGAGGTTATTTGATCATGACGAACAACATGCATTTGCCCGTTTCCAGGAGCAAGAGGGAAGATCTTTTGAAGCAGTTTTAGAACTGATTAGCGCGTCATGTGTTAAGTTATACTGTAGATCTTATATTGGGCAGGCTATCACAACCTCAGGTAGCTCGCGAGCTTTTTCCTATCTTACTCAACTTACCATTCGCTTAGAAAGCTGGCTAACCTCTCATTATCTTTTGATAATGTTCTGGAAGTTTGATCAGCTTGTAACCATAAAACACCAACCAATGAAAATGAATTACTTCCTCGTAGGACTAGTAGTTTTGCTATGGTCCTGCAATGCTCCAAAAGAAGAGGAGAAAATCAGTGAGATTCCCTCGGTCAATATGTGTTCACCACGAGGATTAGCTGTAGATGCTTTAGCAGAAATTGAAGGGACGCTGCCACTGTTCGAAGGCCTAGGAGACTACAGTTTCCCCATTACTACCGAAAACGAGCTGGCACGAAGCTACTTTGAACAGGGCTTTAAACTAACCGTGGGCTTCAATCATGCCGAAGCAGTGCGGTCCTTCCGTTACGCCATCCAGCAGGACGAGAATTGCGCTATGTGTCATTGGGGGCTTGCTTATGCGCTCGGCCCCAACTACAATGCGGGTATGGAGCCGGAAGTAGTGACAGTAGCTTATACCGCTATCCAAAATGCTTTGAAATTGAAGGATGGACTGACCAAAAGGGAAATTGCCTTCATTGAAGCCATGGCCCAACGTTACAGTATGGCTCCTACCGATGACCGAACTGCCTATGACCAAGCATATACGGAGGCCATGCGAAAAATGCATCAAGCATACCCAGAAGATCAGGAAGCCGCCACACTCCTGGCTGAAGCCATCATGGATATGCACCCCTGGGACCTTTGGGAAAAAACGGGGGAACCTAAGCCTTGGACCCCTGAGATACTCCAACTGCTGGAAAGTGTGCTAGCAGATAATCCGGATCATCCGATCGCCATCCACCTATACATCCATGCCACCGAAGCCTCATTGGAGCCAGGTAAAGCTTTGCCATTTGTGGAAAGATTAGCCCAAGTGACACCAGGGGCGGGTCACTTGGTCCACATGCCTTCTCACACCTACATTCGTACCGGCGACTACTACAAGGGCATGTTGTCGAACGAACAAGCCATTGAGGTAGATAGTAATTATATGACGAGTTGCCATGCAGCGGGAATCTATCCATTGGCCTATTTCCCACATAACTATCACTTTCTTACGGCTTGTGCCGGCTTTGCAGGAAATGCAGCATCCTCTATTGGAGCGGCCAATAGAATGGTTAATCAGCTGGATACAAACATTATGCGCCAAGAAGGCTTCACAACGATCCAGCACTTTTGGTCTATCCCTTTATTTGTACAGGTGAAGTTTGCGAAATGGGACGAAATTCTGGCTACCCCTAAGCCGGCTGACGATCTCCGCTACCCTACCGCGATATGGCACTATGCAAGAGGGATGGCCTACAATGGGCAAGGCAATATAGAACAGGCCAAAAGGGAATGGGAGGCTCTTCAGGAGTTTGTCAATGATCCAATTTTGGACGAAGCCACCATCTGGGACATCAACAATATGGGCGTCTTAATAGATATTGCGGATCAAGTACTTGCCGCCGAGATGGCTGCCAGTCAAGGCCAAATGGACAAAGCCATCCCCCTTTTCCAAAAAGCAATTGAGCTGGAAGACAGTTTAAATTATAACGAGCCACCGGATTGGTTCTTCTCGGTACGACATCATCTAGGTAGTGCCCTTCTCAAGGCGGAAAAATTTGCCGAAGCAGAAGTGATCTACCGAAAAGATTTAGAATTGTTCCCAGAAACAGGCTGGGCACTTCATGGTTTATATCAGTCCCTCGAAAAGCAGGAAAAAACAGCTGAGGCAAAGGCCATCCGGGCGCGCTTTGAAGAAGCCTGGGCACATGCGGATACAGAATTAGAAGGCTCTACGGCTCTTTAAGTGCAATTGGTCCTCAAGAATATAGTTCAACAGCCCATAACCCGTGGGTACTATCTGAACGAGTCGACAAAGCTATGGGACTCACTTGCCGTCCAATCGGCAAGTGAGTTCATCATCCTTTTGTATCTTTAGGCTATGAGAATTCGAGCCGAGCATTCCCAAGATGCCATAACCGAGAGAGATCAAAGGATTGCTGAGTTGGCCAATGCCCTGGCACATCCGGTTAGAGTAGCATTGGTCCGATATTTGCAGGAAAAGAATGGAGGTCAAGGAGTAGACAATGTAACTTGCAACAAAGACCTTGTAGCTCTATTCGGCTATTCTCAATCCGCTATTTCTCAACACGTTAAGATTTTGAAAAGCTGCGGCTTATTTCTTAGCGAGAAGAAAGACAAGTATACCCATTATTTCCTTAATCAAGAGTTATTGGCGGAATTTCGATCCCTGATCCGATTTTGAAAAGCACAAAACTACTTTACTACACATTTAAACGATTTACTTTTGCCCGTACCGCATACTACTACCGATACTGCCGCTCTGGGATTTCGTCGCCCGCAACAACTGTCGACCTTCCCGGGTTTAGTCATAGCTGAAAGCACACGCCAAGGGGGTTATGGTTCAGCGCCCTATGCCACACTTAATTTAGGCTTATATACCAAAGACGAAGCCGCCATTGTTCAACAAAATAGAAACCACTTTTTTGGGCAGCTCGGTTGTACCGAGGCTGCGGTTGCCGGTATGCATCAGGTTCATGGCGCTGAAGTTCTACGCGTTGAAGAAGCAGGTCAATATGCTGGATATGATGCCCTGATAACCAACGTAGCAGGGCTCTACCTTACCGTAACTGTTGCGGATTGTACTCCTATACTGATCTATGATCCTTTGCACAAAGCGGTTGCTGCCGTACATGCTGGGTGGCGTGGAACAGTCGCAGGTATAGCCTCCAAAACCTTGAAAATGATGCGCGAGCATTTTGGCATGGACCCAAACCATTGCTATGCGTATGTGGGAACCTGTATTGATGAATGCTCTTTCGAAGTGGATGCTGATGTAGCCGATCACTTCGCGACTAATTTCAAACGGTGGGATGAGCAAAAAGAAAAATTCTTCGTCGACTTGAAAGCTGCCAATGCTGATATATTGAATAAGGGTGGAGTGCCTATGGCGCAGATAGAATGTTCTGAGTATTCAACCGTCCTTCATAATGAGGAATACTTTTCCTACCGGAAAGAAAATGGTCAATGCGGCCGAATGTTGGGTCTTATTGGTGTGAATCCCTTGTGGTCCTCCAACTAAATTATAGGTTTTCAATGCTGTGATAGTAGAATCTTTGGTAAATAATCTTGCCATCTTCCCACTTCTGGATAAAAGCTTCTTCTAATTTTTTCCAGCCATGCTTCTTGCTGTGAAAACGAATTAGCATTTCGCCCATTGTCATTTGCTGCGCTTCATCAACTACCATCGACAAGATCTCTAATTGTACCGCATGCACCCCCTCCAAGTTCTTCATTTCCATTGCTCTTAGCGTAGCACGTCCGGTTACGGAAGGCTCTGTATTTTCCTTTTGTTTGATGGCTTCATGATAATAATTGTCGATGACCTGGAGGAAAGCCCCCTTTTCCATAAGGGCTTTGTATTTGGCCACATTTTCTGAGAAATGAGACATGTTAAGCAGGTTTATATAAGGAGGATAGATATTTACTTGCCTTCTAAATTTAGGAAGACGGGGTAATAAAACCAAGTACAGAACTGATTTAAACTTTTTCATCTGCAGACAAAAGCCTACATCAGTTCACCACTAAAAATAAGCATCCCGCAGCTGGACAGATTCCAACTGCGGGATAGGTTTATGTCTTGATTAAGGAACTCCCCTACACCATTGCACCACTGTCTGCATACAATGGGAAGCGCTCCATGAAAGTATTTACTTCCTTACGAGTGGCAATAATCAAATCTTCATTTTCCACATCACTTAGGATATTATCAATCCAATCCACCACCTTAAGGCAATCGGCCTCATTGAATCCTCGCGTCGTAATGGCTGCCGTACCAATACGAATTCCCGAAGTAACAAATGGAGTTTGAGTATCGAAAGGCACCATATTCTTATTGGTGGTAATGTCTGCCCGAACCAACACTTGCTCAGCCACCTTTCCGGTCACCTCCTTAGATCGAAGATCGATCAGCATTAGATGGTTGTCCGTACCTCCAGAGATCACACTGTACCCCTTTTCAACGAAAGCCTGAGCCATCGCCTTGGCGTTGCTGATCACCTGTTGTCCGTAAACTTTGAATTCCGGTTGCAAAGCTTCTCCAAAAGCTACAGCCTTAGCAGCAATTACGTGCTCAAGTGGCCCCCCTTGCATTCCTGGGAAGACCCCACTATTCATAATGGCTGACATCTTGATTGGTGTTCCTTTCTTGGTCGTTCTACCCCATGGGTTTACGAAGTTTTTACCCAACATGATTAGTCCACCGCGTGGTCCTCGTAGCGTTTTGTGGGTAGTCGAAGTCACGATATGACAATGCTCCATTGGATCATTGAGCAGTCCCGCTGCAATCAATCCAGCAGGATGCGCAATATCTGCCAACAATAAAGCGCCTACCTTATCAGCAATTGCTCTGAACCTTGCGTAATCCCAATCTCTAGCATAAGCCGAAGCACCACAAATGATCAACTTAGGTTGTACCTCAATGGCTTTGGCTTCCACCTTATCCATATCAATTAAGCCAGTTTCCTTTTCCACTCCGTAGAAAAACGGCTTATACACCTTTCCAGAAAAGTTGACTGGGGAGCCATGAGATAAGTGCCCACCGTGAGACAAATCAAAGCCTAGGATATGGTCTCCTGCCTGTAAGGTAGCTAGAAAAACCGCAGCATTGGCTTGTGCTCCGGAGTGGGGCTGTACATTGGCATATTCAGCGCCAAATAACTCCTTAAGCCGATCAATAGCCAGTTGTTCGATTTCATCCACCACTTCACAGCCCCCGTAGTAACGTTTGCCGGGATATCCTTCTGCGTATTTATTGGTCAGACAAGATCCCATGGCCTCAATTACGGCACCACTGGTGAAATTTTCGGAAGCAATCAGCTCAATACCTTTGCGCTGACGATCCAATTCTTGGTTGATCAGGTCAAAAACCAACTTATCTTTTCCCATCTTATTGAATATTTTTTTGGCAACCCCTTGTGGGCTGTTTTAAATTTTTGGAGATTTGCAATCGAATTAAAAAAAATCATATATGCAGGCAGCTATATTTTAGATGGTAATCCTGCATATGAAGTGCTATCAAGTCGTTCAGTCTAGAAATTGTCACTTTTCGCCGTAAAGGTACAATATTTATACCAAGAAACGCTTTTATGCATTGGTGAAACCTGATTGATTCAAGTCAAATTTTAGACCCAAAATCAACAAGCTTTACCGTCGCAATAATCTTCGCCTTTATCCACAAAAATGAATCAACCCTTATCTATAATTAGTTATAGATAGAAAACATCGCCTTAATAATCCATATGATGACAACTTTACATCGAATTTGAGCCTTTTAGGATAAAACCTTTTATTTGATCTATCGGGAACAATTCGTGGACTGAAGAAGGTTTAGTTATCCCACTCAATACCGAAAGTTGAAAACACAGATGAGCGTATATTTTGGATAAAGCTTAGATTTGCAAGTGGTTTTTCGCTACGTCAAAAGCAGCAATACAGCAGGAAATCAAGGCTAGCATCAACCTCCACTACGTTTCGTCCAGATTTACTCATCTCTTTTTCAACACTCAAGTGATCGTCTGCTTTTGATTTGAATTAACCGCCTTTAAACTACATTGCGAATGTCCGTCAAGCTTTTGCGACCTGTTGCCACACTACTACTCGTTCTTTGCTGCCTGGAAGTAGCATTTGCCAAGATCGTTAGGCTCCGCTGTATGTGGCGAGACAATCCCGCGACGACCATGGTAATCGGCTGGGACCAGATCACTGGTGGCAACCCCGTTCTGCATTATGGACTGCAGGATGGAGGTAAGAACCCCAGCGCTTATTCGAATTCCGTCAAGCCTGCCCGCACGCAGGACGCTAAGGGGATGCGCAACCACTTTGCCCGTCTGAGCAATCTCCAACCTAACACCAAATACTACTTTGTAATTCAAGATACGGAAGGCTGTAGTGTAAGTTTTTCCTTCCGAACAGCACCAAACAACCCAAATCAAAGGCTATCCATCATCGCCGGTGGGGATTCTAGAAATCACCGAGAAGCACGACGCAACGCTAATCAGTTAGTGAGTAAACTCAAACCTCACTGTGTCATGTTCGGCGGTGACATGACGGCCGATGATAGCGGAAATTCTTGGAAGGAATGGTTTGACGACTGGCAATACACGATGGGGCAATCCCGCCAGCTAATCCCAATCATCCCTGCCCGTGGAAACCACGAGGCATCCAACCAATCTATCGTTGATCTTTTTGACGTCAAGTCCAACGAGGTTTATTATGGCTTAACCTTAGGAGGTGGACTGCTTCGGATTTATACCCTCAATACACTGATCCCATCCGGCGGAAGTCAGAAGGCCTGGCTGGAGGGAGACCTCAAAAAGAACCAGAGGGCTACTTGGCGCTTTGCCCAATATCATCATACTATTCGACCACATACGGCTAGCAAACCCGAAAAGGATGAACTCTTGATCAATTGGGCCACGCTCTTCCACAAGTACAACATGAATTTAGTAGTGGAATCAGATGCTCACGTTGTGAAATGGACGTATCCCATTCGACCATCAAACGATGCGGGGAGTGATCAGGGTTTTGTCCGAGATGATAAAGCGGGAACTGTCTACGTAGGAGAAGGTTGTTGGGGAGCTCCACTGCGCGCAAATAATGACGACAAGTCTTGGACCAGAGCAAGTGGAAAGTTCAATCAATTCAAATGGATTTTCGTTGATAAAGATAAGGTAGAGGTACGCACCGTTCAGACAGATTGTGCCCCTCAGGTTGTCCCGCTTCGGGAAAACAATATCTTTTATCCACAGTGCAAGGGGTTACGCCTTTGGAATCCACCTACAGGAGGCGTGGTCACACTCAAGCCACGTGTCAAGGCCGCTCCTCCCAGCATGGGTAAACTTCGGCCTGACAATCGAGGCCTTGTTAGCATCACGATCAACCTTAAACAGGCTGCTAATGTGCAGGCCGTCCTAACCAATAAGAAACTACAACAGCTAGCCACCGTTCCTTACAACGGCTTGAGTGCCGGCACGCACACCAAATCTCTCAATGTTTCCAAAGTACCACCTGGGGAATATACTATTCTAGTGAAAGCGAATGGGAAGGTGATTCAAACATACACCTTGTTGAAATAAGGAGCCGGTCTTGGGGTGGTCTGTTTAATCTGGAGACTAAACGGGAATACCAAATAGGGACTGGAGGGAAGTAAAGGCCACAGGGATTAGAATCGGGGTCAGCCGCCCAGCATGCCGAGTTCACCGTTCGACTAACTTATCCTACCATTGGTCGAAAAGCATTTTACCTTCGTCGGTAAATGGCGTACTTTTGTGGGTGATTTATTGTGATTGGTGAGGACGTGGAAATCCTAAGACTCGCTTCAATACCACTTTGATTCGTGCCCCATCTTCACCCTGTCTTATCCAGAAGCCATGAATGCGAATTCACCTATCCGCAGTGTTGCGGTCCTGCCTTTTGTAAACATGAGTTCCGACCCGGAGAACGAATATTTCAGTGATGGTATTACGGAAGAAATCATCAATGCCCTGACTCGAATTGAAGGGCTGCAAGTGACAGCTAGGACTTCATCCTTTGCATTCAAAGGGCAAAATAAGGACGTACGTGAAATTGGTAGACTTTTAGGAGTGAAAACAGTGCTAGAGGGCAGTGTAAGAAAATTTGGTAAGCGGGTGAGAATTACCGCGCAGTTGATCAATGTCCTTGATGGCTACCACCTTTGGTCTGAAACATTTGATCGACAGTTGGAGGATATTTTCGCTATTCAGGATGAGATTTCATTAAATATAGCTGAGTACTTAAGGGAACATATGGGCCACTTTTGCATTGATACGCCTCATATGTCTATCCCCACACACAATATGGAGGCTTACCAATTGTATTTGAAGGCCAGATTCTATACCAATCAATGGACCATTGAGGCCTTCCAGCTCGCCATAGATATCTACGAAGAAGCACTGGAGTTAGATCCCAACTTCGCCTTACCTTATGCGGGGCTAGCAGACCTCTACTCTGCGATGGGAGCCTTGACCATGATGCCCATGGATAAAGCCTCACAAAAGGCTCAAAACTACGTTAGCATTGCTTTAGAAAAGAACCCCAACCTCCCAGAATGCTTTGTGGCCCGGGCCAACTATCTGTTTTGGTATAAATGGGAGTTCAAAGAGGCACATGCTTGGCTACAAAAAGCCCTGGAGGTTTCCCCTGGTAATGCAGAAGCTCGGGGATTTCTAGGTCTTTACAAGGCCTTTGCGGGGGAGGTCCATGAGGGAGAGAGACTTATGCGAATTGCTTTGCAGCAAGATCCTTATTCGCTACAGTTGCACTATGGCCTGTGTGCTATTCATCAAATACAGAATGACCTAGAAGGAGTGCTGAGAGAAGCCGATGAAGTCCTACGACTTAATCCCGATTTTTGGCAGGCTAAAATGATGAAAGGATACGTTGCCTATCGGCGGGGACAATACGATATGGCTCTACAGTACTTTGACCAACTGGGAGAAGTACCTGCAGTGCAGGTAGGTAGGTCGGGCTGGAAAGCCGTTTGCTATCAGCGTCTAGGGCATCTTGAGCAAGCCGCTACCCTTATCGGGGAGAACTTACAGCACATGGTGGAAAATCCGCAGATTCCCTGCCTAGCCTATACCATGGTTTTGTACCACATGAATGCCGGAGATGATGATACGGCCGTAGAATACTTGGAAGATGCTATCCGTAAAAATGCCAGCGATTTTGTTTTCATCCATGTAGATCCTACTTTCAAGCCCTTGCATCGACATCCTGGCTTCCAAAAATGCGTAGAAATCGTCTACGAAAAATTCCCTAACCACAGACCGGACGAAACGCAACCCTCTCGATATGCCCATTCAAGTCTTAGCGAAGAAGATTCATTGGATATTAATCAGCGGCTGCTCTGCTATATGGAGAAACATAAACCCTACCTCGAGAATAACCTGAATCTTCGCGGACTAGCTCAGGAGCTCGATGTCAATGCCAATTACCTTTCCCAGGTAATCAATGAGCAACATGGGAAGAATTTCTTTGAGTTCATTAATAGCTATCGAGTCAATGAATTAAAGGAGATGATGAATGATCCGACCAATCGTCAGTTCACCCTGCTATCCATGGCCTTTGATTGTGGTTTCAATTCCAAAACTACTTTCAATACTGCCTTTAAGCGGATTACAGGACTCACCCCATCACAGTATTTGAAAAAGGTAGGCTAGAGATGTTGTCGATTATCAACATTCTTCAACTGTTGATCATTTCCCAAAGTTTGCTCTTTGCGGGGGCCTTGTGGCGATTGGGTGAAACACGAAAGACTAGCAATCGACTTCTAGCAGGCTTCCATCTCATTCTAGCCTTCCAAATGCTATTGCACCTCCTGGGAGATAAAGGGCTCCTCGCTCCCCCACTGTGGAATTTACGAGCGATTGTTTTTGCGTACGGCCCTATGCTATACTTGTACGTTGATTCTTTGATCCGTCAGAAACAATACATAGACAATAAAGCCTGGCTCCATTTCCTCCCTGTAGGTATTGTGGGATTAGGCTTATTTACTATCCCAAAATTTGAGAGCTGGGTCGGTATACTTCTTTACCTTACCATTGTTCCGTATATCCTAATGTCCTACCGGAGCATGTATCGTTGGGAACGAGAGGAGGCAGAAGGGAACAGTTCCTTTCAAGTAAAACTTAACTGGCTGCGGTGGGCGATAGGAATCTTCAGTGTCATTATTTTCTTTGATCTTATTTCCTTTTCCATCAACCAATGGTTTCCCGGCTCCGTAGCTGACGTCCATTCTGATTATCTGGTATTGGGTTTGGTAATGCTGTTTGTGAATATCATGGTATTCAAAAGCCTTTTGCAGCCCAGTGTCTTGGCTCCGATTAAGAAGGAGGAGCTTTATCAAGTGGATCGACAGGAAATTAGTCGAGTGCAAACTTATCAAACACACCAGCAGACGATCAATCACCTGCAGCAGCTGATGCAGAAAGAAAAGCCTTACTTGAATCCCCAATTAAATGTGCAGGATCTAGCCTCGCAGCTCGGAATTCCTTCCCGACAACTTTCAGAAATTGTAAATCAATATTTCGGACAGAATTTCGCCGAGTTCGTGAATTCCTATCGGTTGAGCGAAGCAGAACAACGGTTTCAACAACCTCAAGACCCCAAAGAAACGATCCTTGAAGTAATGTATGCCGTGGGTTTCAATTCCAAATCATCCTTCAATACCCTATTCAAAGAAAGAACAGGACTGACCCCCTCAGCCTACAAGAAGCAATTCAAAACGCCTTCCTAATCAAACGTTCGGATTTTTGCTCCTCAATTTCGAACGCTTTTCCCGGTCTACAATCCGTTCTAAAACGTGTTTTCGAACGCTTCTGAGTCGCAACTGAAGTTACTTGCGGCAAAAAAGAACAATGATGAAAAAGACCCGATTGTTATTTTTTGGTCTGGCCATTTTGAGCCTTAGTTTGACAGCACAAAACTCAAAGCAATGGAGTATACAAGGCAGCTTCGAAGAGCAGGAGTCATTACCTACTAGCCTGAGCTTAGCGGCTTTTAGTTTCCCCTCAGAATCCTTTGAAGCCATCGATAATATCAAGGTTAATACCAATGGCCAGTTCCAGTGGTCAGCTCCTTTTCAAACCGCCAACCTTTATCAACTTAAAATCGGAGGACAGGCCATTCGTTTGGCAGTTGATACTGCGGAGACCATACAGCTGACCATCATCCGAGACGGAGATCAGTGGAAGCCCAGCATCAAAGGTTCAAAGGGTACTAAGATGCTGTATGAGTTCCCCAAAAAGCTACGTGAACGAGAAGCTTTCTATTTCGGAGACCTAAAGAAAGAAATGGAAACTGCCATGAAGGAGAAGGATCAAGCGACCCTTGCAAAAATCCAAGAGCAGGTAGGACAACTATTCCCAAAATTCGTGGCAGACCTACAATCCATGCTGAATGACCTAGGATCATCAACGGCCGTGTATGGGGCCTTAGACTACATTGACCCCAATAAAGGCCAAGCCATGATCGAACAAACGATCTTACGGATGCAAGCCGAAAAGCCGCATATCCCCGTGACCAAATCTCTTGTCGAACGCTTAGCTAAGATGAAGGGCATCCCCATTGGGGCTGCAGCCCCTTCCTTCACTGGGACAAGTCTGGATGGCACCGCAGTGAGCCTGGCAGACTATAAAGGAAAGTACCTCTACATTGACTTCTGGGCTTCTTGGTGTCTCGCCTGTAGAGCCGAAAACCCCAAATTAGTCAAGCTGTACAACAGGTATCAATCCGCTCAATTTGATATGTTGGGAATCGGAATCAAAGACAAGGAGGCTTCTTGGAAAGCAGCTATCGCCAAGGATGAGCTTCCCTGGACTCAACTTAATGATCAAGATAATGGTATTGGATCCGACTACTTCGTGATGTCCTTGCCGCAAAATGTACTCTTAGATCCAGAAGGAAAGATTCTATACCGCAATATGGGTACCGAGGAATTGGCTGAGGTGTTAAAGGGCCTCTTTAAGTAGTATGAGAGCGGTCCTGACGGAACTGTAGGTTCGTCAGGACCGCTTATATATCAGAGCAATGGTTGGCCTATTCTGTAGTTTTCTTTTCCTTTACCGCAATGGTGAAGACCATGGCAGCCGTGCTTCGTTCCTCTGCTTCCGTCCCACATTGACATTTCATCTGGTCGAAGTAATAAATATCACCTTTAGCTGCTTTATTGAACAACTCCCTTGTTCTCGCACTAAAAACCCCGGTGTGATTTACCACCTCTTCGGGGTCTTGACCCTTTCGGACATAGGTTACATTAAAAGAAGTTAGGCGACATTGATTCGGGAATTCCGTAGGAGTCGATAGTTCAATTCTATCTAGTTTATCCAAGGTAGATTTCCAAATGGTTCCCCCCATTTCACCATCTAAACTGGGAAGAGCATCAGGAAATCGACGAACCTCATACTTCGCCTCGCGGATTTTACCATTTGGACCACTAATCTCCAAAATGGCTTCCCCTAACTTTTTCCCCTTGAGTACATATTTTCCAGAGGCTTTGGAAATTATCTCCAAATTTTCACTGGTCACTTTGAGTTGGGCAGCTGGAACCCCTTCAGCAGCTACAGTGACCTGATGTTCCACATCAAGATACAAAACGTTCATCTGCTCCAGCTCGACGCTAACTTGACTTTGTGCTTGTAAACTGACTCCCGCATAGGCAGTCAGGCAAAGGATCATCAAAACTGCTATCAAGGCTGTAAAAGGTTTATGACGAGCCGGTGTCCTAGTAGGTGAGAAGAGGCGTTTAATACGTGTGCTCATGGCACTGTTCAGACTGTTGGTTGACATAACGAATTGATTATTTTGCGCGTTAATTAATCGGGCGAGGTGGAGTAAGCTCTCTGCGTAGACCATCGGTTTCACACCTTGTTTGAGTACTAAATCATCACAACACTCCTCGCGAACTTCACGAATCTCCTTACTCAATAACCAGAGTATGGGATGATAAAAGAAAAGCGTCTCCAATAAGCTTTGTATCAGATTGAATAGATAATCGTGTCGTTTGATGTGAGCCAATTCATGCCACAGGATTGCTTCTACCTCTTGCTGCGAAAGCGCGTTGACTAAGCCCACAGGGAGAAGAACAATAGGTCTTAAGAAACCAAAGGTAATGGGCTCGTTGACCAGGTGGGATTCCGCAAGGTGAACACTTTTCCTAATTCCAAGTTGCTGTCCTATCTCTCTCAGTCGCACTTGCCACCGGATTCCCAAGTCAACTTGTCCCCAAGAGCGCAGTTGAAGCAGCTGTAACTGCCCCATCAGCATACGAATACCCAGCACCAATATCCCACAAGCCCAAAACAAGAATATATAGAAGGCATGGCTAGAGATCCATTGCTCTACTATTTGTTTTGCCCCCAATGAATTAGTTCCTGCCACTTTGATTTCTTGATCTGGGATTACCTTGGAATCCACCGAGAGCGGTGCTACAACAGCATGCTCTGGAATCTCATGGGGTTTCACTAGATGATAGGTAATTATACTAACCAAAGGCATACACAACAAGGCCATCGCCAACACCCAATACCGTGATAGTGCACTGACCTTATTCATCCGACGATTAATGAATATTACTAGCATACCAATCAAGGTAAACTGCCAGAGGCTATGCAATAGTGTCCATACAAAAGCTTCTAATTCAACGAAGGTGAAAAGGTAATTCATGGCCGGCATATTTATTACGACAAATGTCGTACAAACATATACGACAACTGTCGTAATGTCAATAGGCAAGGAATATTTTATGTGATTTTCTAGAAGGAAGAGGGAAAATAAGATGAGATAACAAGTATAACGCTCAAAGATTGACTCAATCCGGTAAGCTTCGTAATTTGCCACCACATGGATGAAATAGATTTAAAGAATACAACAGCCCTGATTGCGCGAGACTTTGAGATAGAAGGGAACCCTGAGGGCATTACAGAAGAGCAGCTCTTTGAAGCCTTGGCTCATCAGATAGCATATATGCTAGAGCATCGATTGGAGTTTCTCTTGAGCTTGATGTATCGCTTGGATATTGATGAAAGGAAGGTGGATGCGGCGCTTTCCCCTGCCGCCCCAGAAATGGCGAACATAGGTTTGGCTCGTCTCGTCTTGGAGCGGCAAAAGCAAAGAGTATTTACAAAGCGGTTTTACAAACCTCCGAAACTGGAGGATGAGGAATGGTAGGTTTTATGAATTACACTTCTGAAGTTTTGGAAACTTCAGTAGTGTAATTCTTTGTTCTTCCAAGGTTTACGACTTATGGAAGAACACGCTCTTGTCTCCTGGACTGAATGGTTTAACGCGCTGTACGGCTGCATGCTGTAACACCAATTCATCAAATTCTAGATACTTGATCAAGATCGTTTGGCGCTTTTTCGCATTTTCTGCCAACAGTTGAATCTTCTTACCATTGGAACTAATCTTCCAAATTCCTTTTTCTTCTACTTTCGAAGAGGCGTCTCCGTAGCTGATGGAATAGGTACCATCTGGGGAGAAGGTATACAGAAGAAAAGCACCTTCTTTACGTCCTTTCTTTTTGTCATTTTTAACAGCGAAAGGGTATTCAGTACTTTCCCAGGTACCGATCATACTGGCTTTTACATTGCGTTGAATAGCCGTTTCCGGACTATCTTCAATTAAGCCACTATCCACGCTGGTTTCTTCGGAAGTACAACAATCGAGTAAATAAGGGTCGCCGCTGGCCGAAAAAGCCATCGTGACTACGAACATCAGAGTGATTAAGGATTTCATGGTTTAGGTTTAACAGTCAGGTTTAAATAATATTGGGTTCAAAATGGTTTTTTGGGTATGGTTTCCTTTTTATAAGAATAGACCGCTTTTAGGTCAAAAAGGTCGCATTCAGGTACCCTTATTTAGATAACTTTAACATATTCCTAGATAAATGTGTTATTATGTCTGTCTAACACGCTCAATCATTGACATTTTCTGACAAAAGAGAGACTGTATGCTCATCAAAACGCGGGGCATTATCTTCAAAGCGATCAAGTATTCTGAGACTAGTTTGATTGTGGATATTTATACGGAAGAAAAAGGCCTTAGAAAATACATCATCAGTGGAGTTAGATCTAAAAAGGGGCAGGGTAAGGCCAGCTTGCTGCAGGTGATGTCGATGGTCGATCTGGTTGTATATGAACGGGAGGATAAAGAACTGAATCGGATCAAGGAGATTCGGGCGGGGCACGTCTTCCAAGGTATCCCTTTCGATCTTAGTAAGGGAGTGATTGGTTTATTCATGGCTGAGTTGGCAAGAAAGACCATTAAGGAAGCGACGCCTAATCCAGAGCTGTTCCAATTTCTCTGGAATAGTTTTCTTTGGTTGGATCAAACACCAGAAAGTACTTCCAATATACATCTTCAGTTCATGATTGAATTAAGTGCCTTTCTAGGCTTTATCCCCGGTGGGAACTTTTGTCAAGAAACGCCTCTATTCGATCTCCAAGAAGGAGTATTTACCGATAAAGTACCTCCTCACCATCATTATCTTGATGAACTTTATAGTGAACGGATAGGACAACTCTTAGATGCACAACTTCATAATTGTCATCAAGTAAGTATGCAGCGATCGGAACGTCAACAGATGATCCGGCACCTACTTGACTATTACAAGCTACATGTTGAACATCTGCAGGAGATTCATTCGCATTTGATCTTGCAAGAGGTATTGGGGTAGGGGGATGTGAGGGAAGAAGGAAGAGGACAGATGGAAGAAGCCAGATAGGAGATGTGCCAGGAGAGGGCAGATGTCAGACACTGGTATCTAGTATCTGACAACGAAGTGCTCCTCCCTCTAGTTTTTCTTTTACGGCAATACATCCTCTTTCAAGGAATCCAATAAGCCTTTCAGTTCTTTATATCTATCCTGAGCATCTTTACCTGGCTTTTGATCTGCTCTATTGATCATAGAAGAAAGGTAATTGATTTGATCAATCAACATGGGTTGTGGATAGCGTCCCTTGTTTGTGACCAATTGTTTCTCCCTCTCCGTCACTTTATCATGCTCATTCTGATATCTCTTCTTCTGTTCAGCATCGGTGCTTTCTTTAATCATCTTATTCAACTCCTTCTTGCGCTGCTTGATCTGATTGGCCAGTTGGCGAGAAGCCTCTTGGAGCTTTACCAATTTCAAGCCTAATTCTTCTTGTTCTGCTAAATCAGCCTGCGTCACGCCGGCCTCAGCAACTCGAGGATCTATCTTGATTTTAGCCTTTTGCTCCCAAGTTTGATCTCCTACTTTCATCTTGATCGTGTACTCTCCCGGTTTAACCATGGGGCCGCCTCTACCGCGTCGACTACCCAGCTGAGCACCTGGGTGACGGAGGTTCCAATTGAAACGATGTAGTCCAGGTTCATTGGGAAGCTTAGGATTCCCCGCGGGTAGAAAGAAGCCGGTAGCCATACTGGGTTCACCATCTTTCTGATTTTGCCCTGGATCACCGCTGCTGAAACCTTGGACCACTTTGCCCTCTTCGTCCAGAATTTCTAAGTAAAGATCTTGATCTGTTTGACCAGGTAGGTAGTAGTCAATCATCAAGGAAGGAGCGGGATAAGAAACGCCATCACCTGTCAGTCTGAAGCCGCCGCCATAGCGCATGCGGTGCGTGTCTCGTGGCTTATATAACTCAATTTCTGTCACCTCCAAATCTGTTGGTAATTGGTGGAGTACACTTAAGTTATCCAAAATCCAGAAGGAGCGCCCCATCGTTGACATCACGAGGTCACCTTGATGTACTTTTATATCTGTGATCGGTGTGACTGGTAGGTTCTGTTGAAAAGATTGCCAGTTTTTGCCGTCATCAAAAGAAATGAATAGACCAAACTCCGTTCCAGCATATAGCAGACCTTCTCTTGCTGGGTCCTCTCGAACCACTCGCACAGGTTGGTCTGCGGGAATACCGTTGGTCCCATCAGAAAGAAGTTCCCAGGTCTGACCGTAGTCTGTTGTTTTGTAGATATAGGGATTCCAGTCTCCTAATTGATATCTTAAGGAAGTAAAATACGCTTTGCCCGCCTGGTGAGGCGAAGGTTCAACGCAATCGATCCGACCGCCTGGCCCCAATTCTTTCGGCGTAACATTTTTCCAGCTTTTGCCGCCATCCTTGGTTACATTCACTGGACCGTCATTTGCTCCCACCCAAATCACACCTTCCTCTAGGGCAGATTCACGGATCGCATAGATCGTACTATAAAATTCCTCGCCCGTAATATCTCTTGTGATTGGACTTCCTGAAATCACCTGTGTAGCTGGATCGAAGGCCGTAAGATCCGGAGATATAATCTCCCAGGTTACCCCATCATCGGTTGTTTTATGAACGTATTGTGAGGTATGATAAACCACATCTGGGTTATGTGGGGAGACATGGATCGGAGAAACCCGTTGGAAACGGAATTTCAAATCCTTGGGGTTATGGCCGTACATATTGGAAGCGCCCACATAGTACTGCTTTTCTTGACCAGTCTTCTTATTGTATACACCGAAGCGGCCTTTGCAATTGGCATATACGATATCAGGATTCCCAGGCTTTGGCACAACAGGCCCTGTTTCACACCCCCCTACTGCCATCCAATAACTGGATGTACCACCAATAGAACTGTAGGGTGGCAAGGACGGCAAACTGATCGTAGAATTATCCTGCTGACCTGCGTATACCCAATATGGGAATTGATCATCCACTTCCACCTGATATAGCTCAGCTGTAGGTTGGTTGATTTGAGACGACCAGGTCCTACCGCCATTCAAGGTTACATTGGCGCCACCGTCATTGGCTTGGATGTATAGGTTAGAATCCGAAGGGTTGATCCAAATATCATGATTGTCTCCGTGTGGCGTTCTTTTACGTTGCCAGCTCTTACCTCCATCTGTACTTTTCCAAAATCCGGTAGCAGAGGCATACAGTGTATTCGGGTCCTGTGGACTTACGTCCAAGTTACAATAGTAAAAAGGACGGTCTAGCAGTTCTTTTTTGGTACTGATCAACTTCCAGCTTGCACCCGCATCATCAGAGCGATAAACGCCCCCCTCTCCCACTGGCGCTTCAATCAGGACATATACTCGATCCGGTGCTGCTGCGGATACTGCCAAATCAGATTTTCCAAATAGGCCATTCGGTAAGCCATTACCGAGTTTATCCCAGGTATCCCCACCATCCGTGGACTTATATACTCCCCCTTCCTTTCCTCCACTGATCACGGTCCAAGGTTTTCTTTCTCCTCGCCACATGCAAGCATAGATAATATTGGGGTTAGTGGGGTGAAGTTCCAAATCCACTGCTCCCGTAGTATCTGACACGTATAGCACTTGCTCCCAATTCTTTCCCCCATCCTTGGTTCGATAGACACCTCTTTCTTTATTCGAGTTAAAGGCTTGCCCGATGGCTGCTACATAGACAACATTGGGGTCACCTGGGTGAACCTCCACTGCTCCAATCTGGCCTGTTTTTTCCAAGCCCACATGTGTCCAGCTTTTACCGGCATCCACCGATTTATAAACTCCCTTCCCCGTAATAACATTGCTACGAATACCATCAGAGCCGGTACCAACATAAATGGTCTTGGCATCTGAAGGCGCAACACGAATCGCTCCAATGGAAGGCGTACTGAAAAAGCCATCCGATACATTGTACCAGCTAGCCCCAAAGTCTTCCGTTTTCCAAACACCTCCGCCTGTGGCTCCCATATAGAAGGTGGCTTTTTCTGAGGCCACTCCAGCTACGGTGGTCACTCGTCCACCTCGTGTGGGTCCAATATTCCTAAATTGTAATTCTTTGAAAAGATCTTGCGCAGACTGTTCCTGTGCTACTAAAGGAAGTTCACTCCAACATAGCAAGGCCAAGAGTAATAAAGCTAATCCGTATTTTTTCATGTGTTTAAAGTATTTCCGCAGCTTCGCAATTTGCAGAGATAATTCTGCACTAATGCAACTGCCACGCTATCACAAGATTTTCTCTACCTGGCTTGCGCCGAGTAGACAGG